>NZ_CP031153.1:3250000-3615000 GCF_003352465.1 Kordia sp. SMS9
GGTAGCTCCTTTATCTATTTGACTTGTAAGATCAATTTTTCCATTCCATGATTTTATGATATTATTGACCAAAAACAACCCAATACCAAATCCGCCACTATATTTATGTTTATCAGACTGATAGAAGCGATCAAAGATTTTATGTTGCTCAGTTATATCAATACCTAGTCCTTCATCTTTAACTTGAAATGTGATTCCTTGTTCATCTAACAAAAAGACAATATAAATAGTTTGTCCAATCTTAGAAAACTTGATGGCATTCCCCAATAAATTATTAAGTACTTTTTCAAGTTTAGCATAATCAAATTTTAAACGATATTCAGGATTTATATTTGTTGTAAGTTTAACGGTCAAGTCTTTAGTTAGATAGCTATGTTCAAATTTTTGAATTTCGAACTGTAAAAAGTCAAAAAGATTTTGTTCAGTAAGAACATCTTTCAAAATACTACTTGTATTGTCTAGTTTTATAAAAGTGAGCAAATCATCAAGATTTTTAATGAGTTTTTTATTAATATCTTGCGCAAGATCAATGTAGTTATTACGCTTATTAGCTTTAACAGTATTGGTTTTGATAAGATCCAAATATCCTAAACTAACGCTTACAGGCGTTTTAAACTCATGTGTAATATTTTCTATATATTGGTTTTTTAGCGTATTGATTTCATTGTGTTGCTTTAGTTTGAGTTGTTCACGTTCTTTTTTTCTTTTATACAGTAATAAGAATATAATAAAAGCTGAAACAGAGATGATAGATATTACAATTAACTGAAAAATATATTTTCGTTTATTTTTTTGAATCAAACTCTCTTGTTTTCTTTTTTCTAATTCAAGTTGTTTTACATCTTCACTCTTTTTGAGTTCGTACTTAAAATGAGCAACTTGCTTTTTATTAATTTTCTCATCTAGTTTTATTTTTTCCTCATTGTAGTTTTCTAAATACTTCAATGCTAAACTTTCATTACCTAAAGATTTATGTATTTCATAAGCATTTATATAATATTTACTCATCTGAAAAGAATTATCTTTTAATTGTTTTTCAGAAATTTTGTTATGGTATTCTAAAGCCGTTAAAAAATCTTTTTTATGATGGTAAATCGTTGAAACTTTATTGTAGTAAGAAAAAGGGTCTTTAATATTTAGTTCGTTTTTTTTTAGATAATACAAAGCAGAATCGTACTTTTTTAAGTTTAAATAAGCATCAGCAATAGTAAAATTATAGATATTTTTTCGTGTAATTTTAGTGTCTTTAAAGCTCTTGAGAATTAAAAACGCTTCATTGAATTTTTGTTGTTGAGACTTTAAATAGTAATCCTCAACACTTATTGAAAATTTAATAGTTAAACTTGTAGAGTTTGTGATACTTTGTTGCAATTCTTTTTGAATACTCTTGGCTAAATCAAATTGATTTGATATTCTGTAAAAACGAGACAAGCTTAGTAATGCCAGTTGTTTTTTTAGAACATTATCACATTCCTCTGCAAACTCTAGCGCTTCACTTATGTTAAGTATATATTTTTCATAATTGAAATTGTATAATTCTAATTTAGCTTTTTCTCTTCTTTGTCTTCCTAATATATCCTTGTCTTTTATATTATCTGAAACATAATCTAGGTAATATCTTACAGAATCATAAATTTTATTTTTTTGATGTAAACTAGCTATATGCAATAACATATGCCCTTTAGTGTAATCAATACGATTATCAATGAATGCATCTACATCCTTATATTTATCTATAATCTTGAGTAGCTTAAAAATTTTTTGTTTAGCAGAATCAGGAGTCATTTTAGTACTACTAGCTAATATGGTTTGGTATTTTTTTTCTACAGTTTTTGTGTATTCCTCTTCTAACTGAGAAATTATACTTTGTTTGTCTTGACCATAGGTAAAACAACAAAACAGATTCATCAAAAAGTATATTAACAGATATTTTCTAAATAAATTTATATGCATGAGCGGATAGTATTATAATTACGATACATCGCAATTTTAGTATTACTAAATAAATTTCTGCAAATACATATTATGTTGGGCTAGAAGTAGTATATAAAAGCCTATTCTTATTTTGAGGGATAACTTTTTCTTATGAGTCCTAAAGTAAAAAAATAAAATTAAAATTTAATAAGATTAGGTATGTTTTTTTTAAAAAAACACTAAAAAACAGTGAATTAGGAGTTGTTTTACATACCTAAATCCACTTCTTCAAGAGTTTTTATGCTTTGGATTTACAATATATATACTATCATAATGATATAAGTAACATTTTTTTAATGCAGTTCTAAAAAAATTATAGCTAAAAAGCACTAAACACTCTTCTTCTTTTACAATGTTACATGAATTGATTTTTAAGTATGTGATTCAGGTGAAAATCTACGAATAATAGCGATATGCCTATAATTTGAAATGAGTAAAACAAGAAAAAGAACATAAACTTCTTAAAAACGAACATCAACCTCATCAAAACGAATATAAGCCTCTTAAAAACGAACACAATGCTAGAGATTCTCAGTTAACTTTGAATATTGTGATTCTGTAAAAGCCATTAAATGAGTGCTTTACAATATAAAAAGTGACACTAGTTGATGCTTTCAGAATCAATGGATTGGATATAAAGCTTTAAAAGAAAATAACCATAATTTAAATTAACCTATAAATTAATCTTTATTAACTATGAAAACCAATAAAAACAACTTACAAAATTTAAAATACATATTTGTCTTGCTTTTATGTATAATCTTCACTGAAGTCAACGCACAACCCGAATGTACTACTACCTCACAACCTGTAGCAAGTGTTGTACAAGCACAGTCTGTAGTAAATGCTAATCAAACAGGTAATTTTAATCTTATAAATGATGGTGTAGCTACTGCTGATGCAGGTGTATCTATGAATAGCACTAATCATCATATAGTTTTAGACCTTGGTCAAGTTTACAGCCCAGACACAGAAATTACTTTAGATTTTTGGGGTAATGGAACACAAACAAGAACTGTGGTAAATTCAGAAACACCCACAGGTGTATATTTACCTAGTGGTGGTACAAATCCTGTTACTACTCCTGTCAATATTGTAGGATCAGGGCAGTATATATATACTTTACAAAATGCCACACAGTACATACAAATTGATATGACAGTAAGAACCGGTGGACGAACAGAGTGGACAGAAGCAACCTTAACTTTGTCATGCACAGAGTCTATTCAGCAACAGAATTTTCCAGGTACTGAATTAGGCTATGCCATTGTAGGAAATGTTGGTAATACATCTGATAGTGATGTAGGTTTTGGTCATTCCCTCTATACAGAACCTAATTATGCAGAACAAGGCTATGCTATTACACACTCAGCAGATGGTGAAACAAGATTATTTGCAGATGCAAGCCAAGCTATTAGTTTTGATCTTGGTTTAAATCAAGGTGTATTACGTTTTGACTCATACGGTTTGAGGGTTAAAGATCAATTTAAATTACATGCACATGACGCTAAGATTACTGGTACACTAGAAGTAGATAACGTTAAGATTACTGGTGCAGTAGATAATGGAATAATATTTAGGGATCCTGCAGCACCTAGTTTTGAGGCAGGTAGAATAGGTACCCTTAATGGTAATACATTTTTTAGAATACCTGCTATTCCGGCTACTTATGCTACTCCAACACCATCCTTTTCAATTTATCCAAATGCAAATAGTCCAATACCACTATTTCAAGTTAAACAATTAACCAATTTAGCAGGCGCAAATACTCAAGATATAAGTAATTATTATGCCTTTTTTAATAAAAATAATTTAATTACAGCCAAAGGTATTTTAAACATTGACAGTTATTTACATGTTGGAGCATCAAGTGGCACAGGTATAGAAGCGAATCCAGCAGTACCTATTTTAATAGATGGCGCAGTGGCTCATTTTGATGGAAGAGTCTATATCTCTGAAGATGATAATAAATATACAAATGATGATGATACTGAGAAAGGGTTAGACTCCACTAATGAGGCTTATAATGACCACTTACTATGGGTAGAAAAAGGTATAGTAACAACCAATACAGCATATTTACAAGTACCACAATGGCATGATTATGTGTTTAATGAAGATTACAATCTCAACACCATAGAAGAGCTTAAAACCTTTATTAAAGAAAATGGTCATCTTCCTACAATGCCTTCTGAAGCTTCTATTTTAGAAAATGGCTTTGATGCTGTGAATATGACAGGTCGTTTGGTAAAAACGGTTGAAGAACTTACCCTTCATACGATAGCTCAAGAAGAAGAAAATACTAAACAACTTCAAGAAATTAAAGTTTTAAAAGACGATTTAAAGACTCAAAAGCAATTGAGTAAAGAGTTACTCAAACGTTTAGAAGTTTTAGAGCGTATGATTAAAGATTCATCAAAAAATTAAAAAGCATTAGTATGTTAATAAGAAAAAAATTAAAACGGACAACCGTAGTATTCATAATGTGCTTAGTTTTCTTTGTTGGTAACACGTATGCGCAAACAAGTAGTTATACACCACCAAGATGTAAAGTTAATAATCCAAATGGATCTATGAGTAATCAAGACTGCACTGAAGGTTACGAAGGTATAGCTAATCCTGAGACGTATGATATCGTATGGCAAAAAGATGGTTCTGTAATTGTGAACAATGATGTCACCTTTATATCTGGTATAAAAATTTATAAATCAAATAAACTAACTTTCCCTATTTACGAAAGCGATATGCTTTTAGTATCGCCAGAGGATTTTCATAATCCAGCTAGTGAGATCATAGGATGGGAATATGAAGAAGACTATGTAAATGATGGGGTTTTGAAAAAATATCCTATTTATGGAGAAGACACTGCATTTAATGCCTATAAAGAGGGTTTGGGTATTATAAGTAAAGACCTTACAGAATCGGGTATAACAAAAGTAGAGATGTTTAGAAGGTCAAACTTTATAGAAACAAATGCCTCAAACAATCCTAGTGGAGATTTTATGTTCAATCTTGAAGATAATGAGAAAGCTTTTGCTGATTTACTCTATGGATCTACAACAAATAATAATGTTAATGCCTTTACTTTACATCAAGTTCCTTTTGATGCGTATGGATATTATAGTCATGGATTTAGCGGTTCTCAAACTTTTATAGAAAGTACAAACTTTTCAGCAAATTGGAATAAACCGAAAAGCGCAACCTGGGCAGACACCATTGAAGATGTCATTATTGTTGCCTCCGTCATTGTTACGGCTGGTGCTGCACTAGAAATTGAACTTCCTGCTATGGGACTATCAACTAGTTTATTTTCAACAGATTCTTATGCAATTAATCAAGGATTAAAATATTCAACAGAATTTTTTGAAAATAGAGGCACATCTTTATGGAGATTACGACTAAGCAACCGATTAATATTGGGTACTAGAAGGTCTTCAATGATTAAAGGATTAAGTGTGCTTGGTGCATTTACGGCAGCAGATGCTGCATATAGTTCAAATACAAGTTTTAATACTTTCAATGCTAAAAATATTGAGCTAAAAGATGTAAATAGTATAGTATTACCGCAAGAAACGTCCTTACCACCGGGTGCTTCCGATGAAGAAAAGGCTTTGCAAAAAGTTTATAATAACTTTAGAAATTACAGTAAGAATTGCCCGCCAAATTTAAATCTTCCCGGAGATAGAAAATGTCACAACTACACAATGGAGCCTACGGTTGTAAAAATGAAAGCAAATAATGCGCATATAGAGGCACTTAGTTTGCCAGGTGCGAGTAGAGACATCATTAGACCTTATCAACTTTTTAAAGAAAATATGTGGTACTATTCTGGACCAGGTGAATTGCAAGATCAGTATTTAATTCCTCATAACGGAACAGATCAAGTTTCTCAAAAAACTATTTTAGAGGTTGTAAATTCAGTTGATGCAGGGACGCTTTTACGGACTGTATTTGAGGGCGATGGCGATTTTGATTTAGTCATAGAAGCCAGTGAGATAGACAAAGAAGCATCTTTTTTTGTGTACTCACATGGACAACCTAATTTTGGAAATCAAAAAATTATATCACATAAACTAGGAAGAGTAGGGATACACACTGCTACAAATAAGTATTTAGACCTTTATAAATGTTATGTATTAGGTGAGCTAAATCAAAATACTGTAAATGTTACACTGTCCTCTAATGGTTCAACCCCATTATACCTAACAGGCGATAATATTGTCATAAAAAACTACGCTGAAACCGATTTGCTTTTTGTTGGACCAAATACAGAAAACTTTTTTACTTCTATTCCTTTAGTCTATGAAGATGCTAATGGTAACCCAGTAACAACCAACAAACCTGAAACACATGTAGTAGTAAGTGGTGCAGTAGCCATACTAGATGAAGATGTAGTAGACAGTGATGCTGAGATTAATGGAACAGAAAAATTTGGGTTATATGTAGGCAAAGTAGGTGACGCAGAAAGCGGTATTCTAGCAAATAATGTTGCGTTGTTAAATACGTATGTATTGCCAGATTTTGTGTTTGAGGAAGACTATAGCCTAATGTCACTATTTGAACTTGAAGAATATGTAAAACACAACAAACATTTGCCAAATATACTCAGCCAAGAAGACTATAAAAAACAAGGCTTTTACAGTGTGCAAAAAATGATGTATGGGCAATTACAAAACCTAGAGGAGCTGTATTTACATGCCATAGACCAAGAAGAAAGTTTAAACGCTTTAGACACTAAAACTAAAGATTTGAAGCTTGAACTTCAGAATATAGAAAACAAATTACAACAACTTGAAAAACACAACTAACATGAAATATCAATTTTTATACCTCAGCATAATTTGCAGCATACTTACACTAAGTCTAAATGCACAAAATAATTGTACCGAAGATCATCATGGAGCCTTAGAAGTAGGTTATCCTATAAGTACTGATCTACCTGAAAATACAGTATTAGGAGTCAATGGTAGAGTGTTTATTTACAACGGAACAGAACCTATAAATACAGTAACCTTTAGAGAAGATATAGTCAAAGAATTTGCACTCATAGTTGCGGGAAGTCAAACGCAAACAACAGATGGTCAAGGAAATACTGTTACACAAGAAAACGGTGGTGGCATCGTAGCCATAGACTTAGGTATTGGTGCATCAAATTTATATATGAATTTGCCTGACTACGTCTTTGATGAAGATTATACCATGAATTCTCTAGGAGATATCCAAGCTTATGTGCAAAAGCATAAACACCTACCAGATGTAATAGGGCAAAAAGAGTTAGATGAGCAAGGCTACTTTTTAGTAGATAGAATGCTCTTTGCTCAACTTAAAAATTTGGAAGAATTAGTACTTCATACCATACAACAAGAAAAGAAAATAAAAGCGCAGGAAGAAGAAAATAAACGTCTTCGTAAGTGGGCAGAAGAGTTGGGGAAGCGTTTAGAAGCATTAGAAGAATCTAAGGAATAAATCGTTAATTATGAAATTATTAATCACTTTATGTATTTTGATTTTCTCTATCTCAAAAGTTAATTGTCAAGAATTCCCCCATAAAATAGGGTCTACTCAAGATACAAAAAATATAAATAGTCAAGACGGATATTCTTATCAGGATTTAAAGCGATCTACAGTGTTTTTTTACCCGTTTGAAGAAATAGTTGAAATGCCTAGTTTGACGTGTTCAGCAACATTTGTAAATACAACTGATCAAGAAAGTAATAAAATATATTTATTAACAACTACAAGTTGTGTTTCGCAGCATGCTGAAGGTAGTATAGGTACTGGGTACATTTCTTTTGATTTTGAAATGTCCGAAGGCAATAGGAAAGGTAATTCAAATGAAGATGCATTTATTAGTACTCTCCATAAGGTAGATTTTAGAGTACTTGTAAAAGATCAATCTATATCGCTTATTGAATTAGTCATATTTGATAATAAAATACTTGATTATGCATACACAGCAGGGTGGAATAATACTTTAGATAATATTACATATAGTAATATAAGTCATCCCAATGGTGATCATAAAAAGCTATACTTTAATCCAGAAAATATAAGTTTTGATTTTTATAATATAATGGATGAACAATTTAATGAATTTTATGGGATTGCATACACAAATCAAGATTATGAGATCTCATTTGATCAACAAGATTGGAATGGTAATTTAACAAAACTTTATACTGGTTCGGACGGTTCTGGACATTTTGACAAAGAACAATCTTTAAGGGCAATAACTTCTAATCCTATAAGATTTGATCATATCTCTAATGCGTTTTATGATGTATACGAGTCATCTGGAATAATTAAAAATGGCTTAAAGAAATTTTTAGATGAAAACAACACATGGCTTAATAAAGTACCTGGGGGTTATTACAGGCATAGATTAAGTATAAATAATACATCAAATTTTCAATTAACACTTCAGCCAAATAATAAAGAAATAACAAATGTTAATATTGATGAAGCCTATTTATTTGATAGTTTCATTGAAAATAATATAAAGGTAGTAAACCCTTCTTTCTTGTACAGAAATCTTGATAATATTGATAATATACTAAGTATCAACCTAGGTAAATATCCTTGGATGGACATTCAGGGTATAAATGTTCATGAATTAAACAATACAAAACTAACACTTAATGTCTACTATTTAGATAGAGATCGTACAACAGGCGTCATTGAACAAAGATTAATTTATGGTGTTATCGTTGACAATACAACAGACGATATTTTACTAAATGGGGCTGTTCATCCTGAATATAATTTTAAAGGAAAAGGGTACAAATGTAATGATATCCCACTAGGTATAGATCAGGACTGTAACAGGTTGTTAGTGTATGAACAACAACAACAACAAGGGGACAGTGATAATTATAAATCTGAATACCTTAAAGCTGTTGTAGATACTGCTCTCGATTTCGATAAAATCAGCATGATTTCTGAGATATTTATACCAATAAAGGTAAGTCTTAAAAACATCGGTTCTAGTCCTGCTGTTATAAATGCTGTTAGTTATCCTGGAGATGTACCTAAAAATGCATTACAACTTTTTAAACCACAAGAGGTGCTAGATAAGTTTCAGTCGATTTCTTATCCTCCTTCAAGACTGAATAGTGCATCTTTAAATATAGCTTCAATAAAAGTTTCTCAAGATGGAATATATAGATCGCCTTTAGGTGATGATCCTAATCTTGCTGGTGAAGATTACAATAAAACAATTTCAACAAGTGATAACGGTGGGTTTTTAAATTTAGTGAACAGAAATTTTTTGATTGGTCCTATCGAACTAAGCCCAAGCGAAGAAGAAAGTGAAAAATCTACATTTAAAATTAAACTAAATCTTGACAATCCTAATAATAAAGTTTTCTCATATAGTGTATGGATTGATTATTTTAAAGATTATGCAAATAATGGATTTGATTTTATTCCTGATGGTGATGGTAGTTCAGTAGTGGATAATTTAGAACTATTAAAGTCTGATACGAATATAACAGGAAATACTGTTGAGTTTGAAGTAGATCTCCCTGCGTTCAATAATATATTTTTAGAAAACGGAATTTTTGGTGAAAAAAGAATGCGTATTTCAATAAAAGAAGGAAATACTGCTCCTAATACAAGAGATAAAGACGGGAATGGTGAAGTAGAAGATTACCTCATAAAATTCATGGTTCCTTTAGAGGTGATAAGGGAAAGAGAGCAATTAAGAGAGCAAGCCAAAATATGGCATAACCAAGGAAACACTGCACAAGACCCAGCAAACCCAAATGCAGACCCTGCACAAACACCTTTGCACGACAGTACCAATATACTGTTTACATACGGAACATTTGGTGGTACATGTGAAGATAATCTTACTTGCTCCAATATCTATATTGATGAGGAAAATGCTATGGAAGAAAATAATGGGCAGTGCTATGACCTGACTGGACAAAACATTATTTATCTAGACAACACAAACCTAGTAATAAACACAAATTCTTTTTCAGATAGAACAATAAGTATATTCTATAAAGAAGACTCTTCCTTACCTGTGGAGAATAGACGAGAAATTCTGTATCAATCAGGCAATCCAGATGGAGACGGAGATGACTTTATCATAATAGCTTTAGAAGACGACATTCCAGTAGTGCATGCCAGAATAAATAACAATGTCATTGATATGACAAAAGAAATAATAGATAAACCTGAAAGCACGGACGAATGGTTATGGAAGCATGCATCTTTAGTTTTAAAAGCGGGACTTCTAGAATTATATTATAATGGAAATAAAATTTCAGAACGCAATACAACAACAACAGTTGTACAACACAATGGAATTGCTACTATTGGAGGAAGTGACAATATTATAAACAGTCCTCAATACGAAAAAAATTTCTCAACAGATCGTCAAAATGTATATACAAATTACACAGGATTTGTAGATAATATTACAATTCATGACACCGCATTGAACGATAATGATGTAGCTGTACTCTCGGTACACAATACACAAGTCGTTTCTGTAAATAACACAAACACGACCCAAAATAATAGTTCAAGGGCAATAAATTCATCAAAAAATAACGATGATGTTACTATTGATGAACAAGTAGATACGCCTTCCGACTTCTCTATCTTTCCAAATCCAGCTTCTAGCAAACTCAATATCTTGGTAGAAGTAAAACGCGAGGGACCACTACAAATTGATATATATGATATCAATGCACGCCATGTTTATACAATGAGTGAGCCTAGTATTGGGGTTGGACATCAATACATTAGGTTAGTAAACTTAAACCTTAGTGATGGGAATTACATTTTAAAAGTAAAAGCTGGAGATGTAAATCGTACTGAACAAATTATTATTAAAAGATAATTATATAAGTTTTTTAATGAGCATTGAAACTAGTGATAATTGAGGTTATCTAAATTTGGTTCATCCCAACTATATTGATAATGTCATCGCTAGTAACCACAATGCTCATTACAAAACAAGCCAATTAAAACTATATATCCTACACCTAATATCAATAAACGTATTGGTATTTGGATAAATCATAAAAAAGAACATTATGAATACACTTATAACCACCAAAAACTTTAAACTAATAGTATGTATTCTTTATCTACTACCTCAAATTGGGTTTAACCAAAATACAACAGATATTCCTCCACTTTCTGTGAATCAGTACAGTGAGTTGAATCAAATTAGAAAAATAAACGATCCTACTACGTTAAAAAAATTTCAAGACATAAAACGTGGTGTAGCTAGGCTGTGTTATAATGATTCCGATTTTAATTGTGTCAATGGATTTTTAGTGAACAACACAAATAATTTGCATGATGGTAATCAACAGATTAAAGAATTATTTTTTATAACTGAAAACCTTAACCATGTAAACTCTGGAGATAAAAAAGTTTATTTATCATTTGACTTTGAGCTGCCAGGTACCGATGCTAACCAAAATGATCTTAATACATTTACGATCAATAGAATGTATGAAGTTGAGGTAAGTGAAATTATTGAAACGAATAGAAATGTCAAATTATATAAAATTACTTTTGACGATGCAGAACAAGGAGATACCAATGCTTTTTATAACACGTATGTACTTGGCTGGGACATAGGAGACAATTCAATAAAAGATCAATATCTTTCAAATATATCTCACTACTCATCGGGCTTAGGGAATGCCAGAAGTTCTTACAAAAGTATATTCCAAAACTATGATGGAGCAAATATTAATAATGTTAGACTTAGTGAAGGTAATTTCTTAATCAATCAAGCTGATTATGAAAATCTTAATGGAAATCTTGCTAGTTTATATAATATACTTGGTTCACCCTTATTAAATGAAGAAGGGAATGCTGTCGCTTATGCGAATGTGTTTCCGCACAGGTATAACACCATAAAAGAAAGATGGTTATCCTATTACGAAAGAACCAATCCTCTCCAAAGAACATATCGTCCAAATTTTATAGATGGTTTAGAATTTGATATTCAACATAAAACTTGGCTAAATAAAGTGAGAGGTGGCTTTTTACATGATTTAATTCCCAATCCTGTAGATGCTAGTTATGATCTAACCATAAATGGTGCTGAATCAGAGGTCATAACTTTAGTGTCGACAGATTTTTTCCCTTTTGATCCTAGAGCCTCACACTTGAATAAATACAATTTAATTGAAGAATATTATGGAGATGGTATTAATGCAGGACCTGGCAATGCAAGTCAAAGTGATGTATTACTCTATGTGACACCAAATAATGATACCGATATAGTATTGTATGGCAAACAGCTCTTTCCTGAATTGCCTTTAGGATTTGTCAATGGAACCAAACCATTTCAAGGGAAACCCTGGTTTATAGGCCAAAATCCTTACAACCTACCCAATTTTCCAACTAGAAAACTTAGTATTCTTGATTTTACTAGAGATACCGATAAAATTAAGAGTAATCTATTAGACTATTTAAGAAAAACCAATACAGGTGGCATTGAACTGCTAAGTAATTTTGATTTTCCCGCTACCATACATTTAAGAACAAAATCAACTAGCCCAACAGCTTCTATCCGTGGAATACGATTGCCTCATAAACTCCCCGTAAATGCCAAAGAGTTATTTGAAGATGGAGCGTATAATGATTTATGGCAATCCTATAAATATAAAGAAAGTAAATACAGTACCCAAATCGGTAATGACCACTTGCACATAGAAAGTGTAGAAATAAACACATGGGACCAACCAGAAAATATTAGAACTCAAATACAAAATGATCCACAACACCCTTTATATCCAATCAATCCTATTTATTCTAAAAAAATCACCACAGGAGATAATGGTGGCTATCTTAATTTAGATAACTTAGTCTATAAGTTTCAGACAAATGCAAGTTTAGAATTAATAAATGATTCTGGACTTCCAAATGATGTAGATTCAAAAGACTTCTTCATAGAAATAATAATAACACTCAAAAAGAATTTTAACGGTGAAGTATCTGCCCGTGCTTGGATTGACTTTTTTAATAGAGAAGAGACAGTAGGAAAAAAAGAAGAGACAGTTGGGACTGAAACAGAGTATACGTATAATTTTGTAAATGATCCAATAGCACATCCAATTGAAAAGATTGGAGAATCTCAAAATTTATACAATGTTGAGGATTTTAATGTCATCAGAATTAATGAAAAAATACCAGCATTTGGTATTGATGAAAATAGTTCGAAATTAGGAAAAAAGCGCTTGCGTATATCGGTAAAACGAGGTGCAACATACCCTGAACAAGATTCTTTTAATGAAAATACTTTAGGCGAGGTAGAAGACTATTTAATTGATGTGCAATTAGAGGAAAACCCTAATGTAAATGATGAATTGATTGCAAGAGCAACATTAAATGTATATGCAAAAATATATCAAAAAGGTTCTACAGGAGCACAAGAGCAACAAAGTGATACCGACCCCAATTGTACAGCAGGTAGTAGCGCAGCATTAGATGCTTTACTTTACGACGACAACGGTCAGGAAGATAATCTAGGGATACAACGTACTTGTAGCGAATGGGTAGGACCTTGCGCAACAGGTGGCAATTGTTCAAGTTTATATAACGTAGATACCAATGCAATTGGAGATGAAGTCATAAATTTAGATGGACTACATTATGCCAATTTAGATACAGAAAACATCTATACCACTGGCGATTTTACACAAGGCTTTTCTGTATATGCAAAATTTAGTCCAAGCAACCCTTTAAGGACTGCAACTACTCAGTATCTCTATGCTATGGGTAATTTAGACGGCAGTAGTATCAACGATGGTTGGGGTTTACGCTTTATACCAGACAACGAAAACCCAGCTATAGAACTGGTCGTAAATGCCAATGCAGTAGTTCAAACGTATAAAATTCCATTAGCTGATTGGCTTTTAACAAACCCGAATATTTGGATAGAATGTCTAGTGGTAAAAAATAACAACAAACTCGTGGCACTTGTAAAAAACAACAGTACCAACCAACTTAAACGAGAAAGCATCACCTTATACAATAAGGCGATGTCTATTTCTGCTCCCACAACACTGGGTGGAGTAGCCTGGAGTACTTATGATAATTTTAATGGAAAAATAGACCAATTTATCTTTTGGGATACTCCATTGAATGAAAGAGATCAAGATATCTTCATGGATGTAGAAAATACGATAAGCCCAACAGGTGCTGAAATTTGTGAGGCTATAGCAGATAAAACGTTAATTTCCATTCAAAATACTAGTGCAGATAGATACGATGTAGAAACGCCACCTGTTGGAGCAGATCCTAATAGCCCTCCAACCAATCCAAATGCTCATGATTTAGCACTACAAAATGGCGAATATGTTCCACAAGGAGCAAACTCTTGGGAAGGGTATTATATAAATTCACTTTTTCAAGACAATAATCCTATTGAAGGTGAAAATGAAGTGACTATTTTGCAAGTACCAAAGCCCTATATGATGTCAAGAGCATATACCTCTTTAGGAGGGAGTTCATTTCCTAATCCAGAGGGAGGAGATGATGATGATGACTTTGATAATGATCCGGCGAACAACTATGCGCCTCTCATTCCTCAACCATCGGATAATCTTGGATTTGACCCACAAAACCCAAACACTTGGAATTACTGGGCAGAGTTAGATAAATTAAATAGTGAAATACAACAACTCATTAGAGAATGGCGTAAAGTAAGTAGTACAGCAGGTGTTAACTTTATAATTACAGCCAATGATAACGATAGGCAAATTTTCAAATCTTTTGCCAACCATATAAATACCTTTAGTGGTGCACTCAATATCGTTAGAGGCGAAGAAAAGATATCTGACTATTTGTATTTGTTGTATTCATGGGATCAAGAGTACGGTATACTCAATAACATACCTCAAGTCAATGTCTATCGAACGTTGTTGCGTTATGTGATCAATTACCATAGTTTTTTCGATCAATTAGCCGACTGTTACCAACAAGGGGAATGCGAGATAGACCTTACGGATAATTTAACAACCATAGCTTTAGATTGGTTTGGAGTGATTGTACCTGATACGGTTATCAAGCGTGTTATAAATACTGTATTTACCTTAACAGGATTGCCAGATGTCGGAAAAGTAGCTGTTATTTATCAATCTAAAGGATCGAATAACGAAGTAACTGTGGGTGTTAAACACGATGGAAGCTTGTATTTTGAGACGAAATTAAATAATGTGGTTAGAGATATACAATCGGTTATGAAAATTCCACTAAATAAAGAGGTAGAAATTACTACGACATTTAATGATGGTATGATGACAGCAAGTATAGGCGGTATTCCTATACAAGATACAGCTATCCATCCCGAAGAAAGTATAAATTATACAAATTTCACCGAAGATGGAAATGGCTCGTGTGTTGGAGGTCCTTGTAACACGACAACTACAACTTTGGTTGACGCAGACGTCAAAATTAATAGGATTTTTGTTTTAAACGAAACACTGAGTCAATTAGAAAAGTTAAACATCACCAATTGTACACTTACAAATAGCAATGCTCCAAACTCCAGTAGAGATTCAGACAACCAAACTGTAAAAATTGATACAGAACAAGACGCTACAGAAGATACCAAAGTTCAAACCGTTTTTGCTCTTTTTCCAAACCCAGTTAAAGAAGAGCTCAACATTATGCTAGAAGTTCAACAAGAAGGTCTTATGGAGGTAGAAATATTTGATATGACTGGAAGAAAAGTGTATACCCAATCTTGGTCAGAGATAGATAAGGGACACCATCTCATTACCTTACGACAGCTTAACCTTAGTGATGGGAGTTATATTGTGAAAATAAAAGCTGGAGATATAAATCGTACTGAACAAATTATTATTAAAAGATAATTATGTAAGTTTTTATAAAATCAGAAGTGTCCAATACACATTTTTAAAAGCGGGATTTCCTTATGGGATTTCCCGCTTTAGTTATATCTTGATTTTTACCACAAAACTGTAAGCATTCGGTAAAACCTTTATTGTATGCTTTAAGACAATTTTGCATGACTGGATTCTACATAAATATTTTATGATTAGTTGCAGATGATAGTAGAATTGGTATTATACCAATATACATTTAAACTGGTGTTTTGGGTACGAAGTTGCTTTGACTGTATAGGATGCTGTGAAGGGTTTGCATAGCCGTAGCTACGGAAAGTATTCGCAAAGAACTAAACCGCCAAATGAACGAGTTTATAAACATCATTTTATGTGTAAACCGGTATTAGACGGGAGGTTTCTGTGAAGTTGGTGTAAGTCCTCCAAATTTAGCTACGAAGTAAGTTTTACAAAATTATAATTTAATTTAGTAGAAGAAATTCATTTTATTAAATCTTCTTGTTTAGGGGGAATCAATTGAAGTGATTTTCTATTTAGTTTTAAAAATAATTCTTATACTTGCATGAAAGGGAAAAAAAATTTATGAATAAGAAAGTAATCTTACAATTATTACTATTTTTATGTTTTACTGTAAGCGCACAAACTAACATTAAAGGGATTGTTTTAGAAAAAGACACGAAACAACCTTTAGAATTTGCCGAGGTAATATTAATTGCTAAAAAATCTTCAAATATTAAAGGAACAATAACAGATGAGAAAGGAAATTTTCAATTAAATCCATCAATAGGTAGTTATAATTTACAGATAATATATGTTGGAAAAGTCCTATATGATATAAGTTTAGAAGTTACGAACGAACTTATAGATCTTGGAATCATAGAAGTTGTTAATTCTCAAAAATTAGATGAAATTACGATCACAGCAAAGAAGCGGTTAATTCAACGAAAAGTAGATCGTTTAGTCTTTAATGTTGAAAACTCAATACAAGCATCTCAAGGAAACGCTACAGACCTTCTAGCAATAACACCAAGTATAAATGTTCAAAATAATGCCATAACAATGCTTGGTAAAAGCGATATGGCAGTAATGATTAATGAAAGTCTTGTTCAACTTTCTGGAGAAGAACTTGTTAACTACTTGAAGTCATTACGATCTGAGGATATAAAAAATATAGAAGTTTTTAGCATACCACCTGCTAAATATGAAGCATTAGGCAGTAGTGGAATCATTAACATCAATTTAAAGAAATCAAAAAAAGATTCTTGGAGTGCATCAATAGGAGGAAACTATCTTCAAAGAGTATATCCTAGTGCAAGTTTAATGAGTAGTTTTAATTACAACAAAAATAAGCTTAGTGTTACCTCTTCTTTAAACTATGACAAAGGTTCTTGGTTTACAGATCAAGAAAATTACACATTCTTTCCAGATGAATTATGGAATAGAAAATCACCATACAGAGCAAAATATGAAAGATATCATGGGCGATTTGGAGTAAATTACGACCTTACTTCCAAATGGACTATAGGGGCTCAATATGGATTCAATAATAGCATGTATTTGTTAGATGAAAACTCATCCACGGCTATTTCTGAAACTGCAAACAACCAACTCGTAAGATCCTTGCGATCGCAAGTAGATACAGATCAAGATCGTTTAATTCACACTATTAATTTAAACAATACCTATGCTATTGATACTTTAGGAAAAAGAGTATCATTAAATCTTGATTATTTTACATTTAACAATTCTGATGACATATCATATACTGGGAATTCTACTATTTTCTCGCCAAATACAGAAAGTTTCTATGCGGGAATCAACACAAATACTCAGAAAATAAAAAATATATCAGGAAAATTAGATATTGATTATCCAACCAAATGGATAGATTTAGATTTTGGACTCAAAGTAACTGAATCAAAAACTAGTAATGATATTTTTTCTTTTAACAGCGGAATCGTAGATGATCCTGTGCTCAGTTTTCCTCTAGAACGTAATAATTTTGACTATGATGAAAATGTACAGGCAGTGTATATTTCTGGAACTAAAAAAATTAACAAATTCTGGCAGGCCAAATTAGGATTTAGGTTAGAATTGACGCAAACAGAAACGTTTACTCAAAACACAAATAGTTCTACAGAAAATGACTATGAAAAGTTATTTCCTACCTTTTATGTATCGTACAAACCCAACGATAATGCAACGTACTCATTCAGTTATGGCAAAAGGATAAATAGGCCTCAATTTTATTTTCTAAACCCAAATAGTTACTTTACAAGTCCATTTCAAGTACGAGAAGGAAACCCTTTTTTACAACCAGCATTTATAGATAATTTCGAATTTAATTTCACCTACAAAAAGCTAAACAGCAAACTCTATTTTAGTCAAGAACAAGATGTGTTTGCTCAAATACATATCCCTGATGAAAATACAAATTTAACTCGCTTAACCGTAGCTAATTACATAGATACTAAACGATTTGGTTTATCTGAAAGCTATACATTTAGTCCCTTTAGTTGGTGGGAAAGCAGTACCTTTTTTGACCTCAACTATGTCATTTTTGACTCTGATATCAACATCACAGAAGAGGAAAATACAGGATTCAATTCAAGAATATCAACATATAATGATTTTAATTTAAACAAAGAAAAAACCTTGCGATGCAATGTCAATTATTGGTATAATTTTGCCAATGTTGATGGTATTTACAATAACAGAGCGATAAGTTCATTATCCTTTGCAATTCAATACCTATTGCTCAATAAAAACCTGGATATTTCATTAAGAGCGAATGATATATTTAAAACTCAATATTTTGATTATGAATCAAGAGTTAATGGTATTTTTCAAAGAGAAAGATACTATGACGATGCTCAATCCCTTCAACTTTCCATAACATATAAGTTTGGTAACAACAATATAAGCGTAGCGACCAAAGAAACTGGAAACGAAGAAGAAAAAAGACGTACTGGAAATTAACTTTTAATCGCAAAATCTTCCCTCAAAAGATTAATTGTTAACGTATAAATAGATATTTAATATAATGAAAAGCTATTAAGTAGTGTTTGGTGTATCAAATGATCAAAGGATACAATCAAAATGCTTGGTATCGTGGAAAAGATAATGTAACACTGTATTAATTAATCATTAATACACCCCTGAAGTATTGTATATGAAATTGTTATTTAGTAAACTCAATGAATTAGGAGTTCGACTCAAGGTAGAACAAAAAGAGTTAAAGATTAAAGCCCCAAAAGGAGTATTAACGAAAGCTATTATTGCAGAAATTAAAGCGCATAAAAGTGATTTAATAGCGCTACTGTCTAATTCAGATACCCAAATTTCCAAAACTGAGTATCAAGAATCCTATCCATTGACATCTGCACAGAAACGGATGTGGATTTTGCATCAAATGCAAGGAAATAGTGCTGCATATACGATTCCTATAGCATTTGAAATTACGGGTATTATTGACTTGGAAAAGTTAGAAAAAGCATTCCAATACATCATACATCGTCATGAAAGTTTGCGAACATATTTTACGCAGAAAGAGAACCAAGAAATTCAACAATGTATTCTTCCTCAGAACGATTCAATATTCAAACTTGAAGTTATTACCACTAATGAAGAATCAGCTATTGAAGCAATAGAAGCTCATAATAAATACTCATTTTTATTAGAAAAAGCACCTTTGTGGAAAGCAAAAGTATTTCGACTTTCAGAAAACCGTCATATCATTTCACTAATAATGCATCACATTATAAGCGATGGTTGGTCTATGGAAATTTTTATCAAAGATCTATTATTCGCGTATGATTGTTTACAGCATAAAAAGACGATTGATCTCCCAGAACTTTCTATTCAATACAAAGATTATACTGTTTGGAATATTGAAGAACGTTTAAAGCCAGCTTATACAGAAGCAAGGAATTATTGGAAACAAAAATTTTCAGGAGAACTTCCAATTGTTTCGTGGCCAGGTTTTAAAACAAGACCTAAAATAAAAACGTTTCATGGAAATACATATACCCACAATTTTTCAGAAGCTTTTACAGAAAAAATTGAAGCATTTGCCGTAAAAGAAGATTGTTCCTTATTCATGCTTTTAATGACCGCTATAAATATTTTATGTTATAAATATACCAATACAACGGATACCATTATAGGAACACCAATTGCAAATAGAGATCGTACCGAATTAGAAGCGCAAATAGGATTGTACTTAAACACATTAGCCATTCGAACCTCATTTGAAGCCACTAAAACGATTCGTGAATTATTGGCTATTCAAAAACACACATTACTTGAAGCGTATACACACCAAGCATATCCATTTGATGAATTGGTGGATGCTCTTTCATTAGAACGAGATGTTTCACGCTCTCCATTATTTGATGTAATGGTAGTATTGCATAGCCAACAAAATATAGCCAACAAAACAGAAAATAGACTGAAAGGCTTAGACTTAAAACCATACCTAAAGTTAGCAGCCAAAACAAGTCGATTTGATTATACGTATGCATTCTTTAGGGGAGAAAAACTACAATTAAAACTCACCTACAATACAGACATATACGAAGCATTGCACGTACAACAACTCTGTCAGCATTTGGAAAATATACTTGAAGAAATTGTTACAAATCCACAACAAAAAATAAACGAAATCAACTATCTGTCAACAGCAGAAACAAAGTTGCTATTGGAAGATTTCACAGCAACGAAAATCGACTATAATCAACAAGAAACAATTCTCAATTTATTTGAAGAGCAAGTAGTAAAAACACCAAATGCAATTGCTATTGTATTTGAAGATAAAACAATTGACTATAAAACGCTAAATGCAACGGCAAATCAACTAGCTAACTATTTAGATACCACATATCAACTAGAATTAAATGACTTAGTCGGCATAAAATTAGTTCGAAATGAATGGATGCTTATAAGCATGTTAGCAGTATTAAAAACAGGTGCCGCTTATGTTCCAATAGATCCAAATTACCCCGAAGATCGTGTCACGTATATTGAAAGTCATAGTCAATGTACGCTTACAATAACTTTTGAAGAATTACAGAAATTTAAAACAAATCAAGAAAAATATGCTGCAAAAAATCTAGAAAAAGTGATTGATGCCAATAGCTTGGCTTATGTAATATATACTTCCGGATCTACAGGAAAACCGAAAGGCGTAATGATTACCCACAAGAATGCTACAAGTTTTTTACAATGGGCAGCACATGAATTTGACCTTTCAACATTTGAAACGGTATATGCAACAACTTCATTCTGTTTTGACTTATCAATATTTGAGATATTTTTCACATTAACAGTTGGGAAAAAGATACGACTATTACAAGATGCTTTAGAAATAAAAACGTATGTAGATACTGACAAAAAAGTGTTGTTAAATACAGTTCCTTCAGTCATTAAAAAAATACCTGAAATTACACATGATAATATCCGCGTTATCAATGTAGCGGGAGAAGAATTCCCTATTGACGAGCACTTCCTTTCGTTAGCAAAGAAAAAAGAAATTCGAAATCTTTACGGGCCTTCTGAAGATACTACATACAGCACTTGTTATCGTATACAAGGAACAGAAAAAACAAATGTGTCCATAGGAAAACCTATCGCAAATGGACATGTTTATATTTTATCTGAAACCATGAAAGTACAGCCCATTGGTGTATCAGGAGAATTATGTGTGTCTGGAGCTGGTTTGTCAAAAGGGTATTTGCATAATGACACATTAACAGCAGAGAAATTTATACCACATCCGTTTATAAAGGGTGAATTATTATACAAAACGGGCGACTTGGCTAAATGGTTGCCAGATGGAAACATAGCGTTTTTAGGTAGAAAAGATAGACAAGTAAAAATAAGAGGCTACAGAATAGAGTTGGGAGAAATTGAAAACGTATTGACTAGTTTTTCAGATGATATCTCAGAAGTAGTGCTCATGGTAAAAAAAGTGCAAAAGTATAAAGTCCTAGTAGCATATTTTACAACTAAAAATGATATAGAAAAAACGGAATTGAAAGAATATTTAGCTTCTAAACTTCCAGAATATATGGTTCCAAGCCATTATGTTTCTTTATCACAAATGCCATTAACTCCGAATGGTAAAATAGACAGGAAATCGTTGCCAGAAATTACAGGAGAATCCATCATACGAAATAGATATATCGCTCCCAAAACGCCAAAAGAAAAGGCAATAGTAAGAATATGGCAAAGTATTTTAGGTATTGAAAAAATTGGCGTAACCGATAATTTCTTTGAACTAGGAGGAAATAGCCTAATGGTATCTCAGGTAATCAATATAATGTCTAAAGAATTAAATCAAGAAGTCTCATTTGTAGATTTCTTTTCAGCTCCAATCATTAAAGAATTAGCACTGTTGTTAAAACAGCAAAACTATATTGAAATTCCAAGAGTAGAAGAAGCTGTTTCGTATCCAGTTTCATCATCTCAATATCGTTTATGGATTTTAAGTCAGTTTGCAGAAGGTTCCATAGCCTACAATATGCCAATGGTTTTAAAATTACTAGGAAAACTAGACCACAAGACATTAGAGCTTGCATTTCACAAAGTAATAGCACGTCATGAAATATTGAGAACAAACTTTAAACGAGATGCATCAGGAGAAGTTCGTCAATACATTTCAGATGAAATACCTTTTCAAATTAACTATGTAGATTGTTGTAACACTGCGGACCAAAAAACAAAAGTAGCATCTTACCTAGACACAGATTATCAAACAGCATTTAATCTGGAAAAAAATCCTTTATTACGCGCAACACTGATAAAAACGGAAACAGCGGAACATATTTTCTTAGTAACCATGCATCATATTATTAGTGATGGTTGGTCGCAAGAAATTTTAATCTCAGAAATAATTACACTCTACAATAGCATTATTTCTGGAGAAGAAATCGTGTTGCCTGCTTTGCCAATACAAAACAAAGATTATGTAAGTTGGTTGAAAAAAACCTCAAAAACACAACTTTACAAAGAGTCTGAAACGTACTGGTTACAACAATTTCAAGGCACACTTCCGGTGTTAGATTTACCAAGTTTTAAAAGCAGGCCCAAAGTACAAACGTTTCACGGGAGTGTAAAATCACATCAATATTCAGAGGCATTTCTACAATCGCTAAAAACATTTTCAAAATCGAATAATGCGAGTTTATTTATGACCCTAATGGCAGGAATCAATGCTTTATTGCATAGATATACCCACCAAAACGATATTATTTTGGGCACTCCAATTGCAGGAAGAGAACATCCTGATTTGGAAGGGCAAATTGGTCTATTTGTAAATACTTTGGCAATTCGTACACAAATAGAAAATAATCAATCATTCTCAAGTTTAATACATACACAAAAAAACAACTTATTAAATGCCTACGAACATCAAAACTATCCTTTAGATGAGTTGGTTACAAAGCTTAACCTACAAAGAGATACTTCGCGTTCTGCGTTATTTGATGTAATGGTAATTTTACAAAACCAAGAACAGCTTCAAAATATAGGCTCAAACAATCATTTGAATGATATCATAGTTGAAAGCTACCCAATATCAAATCGTACTTCAAAATTTGACATGAGTTTTGTGTTTTCTGAACTAAACGATAAACTTACGCTAGAAATAGAATACAATACTGATATTTATGACGACTATTTCGTTGATAAAATATTTTCACATTTTGAAAAATTATTGACACAACTAATAGCAATACCTTCACAATCAATCACATCGGTTAATTACTTGTCAGATGCAGAAACACATGAATTACTTCAAACCTTTAATGCAACTGCAAACACCAAGTATCCAAGTGAGAAAACCATTGTAGAACTGTTTGAAACGCAAGTTGAAAAAACGCCTACCAATACGGCACTAGTATATGAAGAAAAAGAACTTACATACCAAGAAATAAACCAAGAAGCCAATCAATTTGCAAACTATTTGATAGACAAACATCAGGTACACGCTGGAAACATAATAGGAATACAGCTAGAACGATCTGAAATTTCAATAATAGTCATGCTAGGAATATTAAAAGCTTCGTGTTCATGTTCTCCTATTGCTATTGACATTCCTCAAGAAAAATTTCAGGAAATAAGTAAAAATGCCAAACTTGTTGTCAATGCCCAATTCTTTGATGATTTTAAAAATACACAAGCGCGCTTTTCCAAAGTAAACTTAGATAAAAAATCCTCTGTAAATGATGTTGCATATATTATTTACACGTCAGGTTCTACAGGAAAACCAAAAGGATGTATGATACAAACTAAAGGAATTGTGAATCATATATACAGCAAAATAAACCTGTTAAATATGACGACTGATTCTGTAATATCTCATACCTCAAAATTACATTTTGTTGGAAGTATATGGCAAATATGGACACCATTAATTCTTGGAGGAAAACTCATTCTAAATACCTTAGCCGAAATTCAAAATATTGCGCTCTTACTAGAGAAAATCAAAAAGGAAAAGGTGAAAAACTTAGAAGTAATTCCATCGCAACTCAATAACGTATTTGCTATAGGGGAAGCCTCTAAACTTAAAGTATTGGACAAACTCATTCTTACTGGAGAACGATTGTCAAAAAAATATGTCAATCGCTTTTTTGACATTAACAAAAACATAGAAATCATTAATACCTATGGACAAACAGAATGTTCAGATGTAACCACCTTTTATCAAATTCCTGAGAAAATACAAGAAAATACAATCTTGGTTGGTCAGCCTATTCAAAACATGCAAAATTACATCCTAGATGCAAACAATGCATTAGTTCCTGTAGGTGTTATAGGCGAAATACATACATCTGGTATTGGTGTTTCACGAGGATATATAAATCAAGAAGAACTGACAAACATCAGTTTTATTAAAAATTCGTTTGACACAAAAAACAAACTATACAAAACAGGCGATTTAGGAAAAATGCTGCCAAATGGCTTGATTGAAGTATTGGGTAGAAAAGACAATCAAGTCAAGATACGTGGCTACAGAATAAACATTGGAGAAATTGAAAATGCTTTTAGGAAACATGATGAGATTAAAGATGTAGTCATTCTGTCCAAAATCAATGAATTAGAAGAACAAGAATTGATGGCTTACATCACATCAAGCAAGGAACTAAAGGCAACTGATTTGCATGCATTCTTACGGAAATATCTGTCTGATTATATGCTGCCTACATCAATTATGCAACTTGCAGAATTTCCATTGCTTCCAAATGGTAAAGTAGACAAAAATGCACTGTTAACCATAAAAAATGAAGAAATAGCACTTGGCGAACACTATGTTGCGCCAAAAAGCAATATAGAGAAAAGCTTGGTTGCCATTTGGGAAAATATATTGGAAAAAAAACAGATTGGAATCAAAGATGATTTCTTCGCATTAGGAGGTCACAGTATCAAAGCAGTGAGAATATTATTTGAAATAAAGAAAGAATTTAATATTGAGATCAACATCGTAAAAATATTTGAATCACCTACCATTGAAAATCTTGCGGCTGAAATCAGTTTCATACAATACCAAGAAAATCTTGAGTCCAAGAAAACTACCTTAAAAGAAATAGAACTATAATTTTTAATGCAGATAAATTTTGATAAAATCATTAATTCATTCGTTTGCAGTGTGTCCAGATATGCAAAAAGAATATCCAAAAATAAGTTTTGGCAAAGGAGTATATCTGTATGATGAACAAGGAAAAAAATACCTAGATGCTTCCGCTGGTTCCTGTGCAGTTTCAAATATTGGACATGGACGCGAAGACATCAAACAAGTCATACAAGATCAACTAGACAAAGTAGCAGTTTTACCTACACATGCATTCAGCAATAGTACGGTAGAATCATACATGGAAAAATTAGCAAAATTTCCAATAGGAGGTTTTGCAAAAGCGTGGACTGCTATGAGCGGAACCGAAGCTGTAGAAAATGCCGTAAAACTGGCATTTCAATACCACAAAGTAAAAGGGAATACTACGCGATATAAAATAATTACAAGATCATTTTCATATCATGGAAACTCAATCTTTATGTTGGATATTGGCGGAATAGAATCGAGAAGAAAAATGTATAGCTCTTGGATGAAAAACTTTCCTCACATCTCTGCAGCATATTCATACAGGAAAGAAGCTTCCTTAACAGAAGAAGCGTATACAGATTTTCTAGTATCAGAATTTGAAACATGCATCCTAAAAGAAAACCCTAATACCATTACTGCTTTTGTAGCAGAACCTGTTGTTGGAGCAGCTTTAGGAGCAGCAGTTCCACCAAAAAATTACTTTAAAAAAATAAAAAATATCTGCGAAAAATATGATATCGTTTTTATTGCAGATGAAGTGCTATCTGGTTTTGGAAGAACTGGAAAAAACTTTGGATTTGAAAACTTTGACGTTGTCCCAGATATCTTGGCTTTAGGAAAAGGAATTAGCGGAGGATATTTTCCACTTTCAGCAGTCGTAGCTTCTGAAAAAATAGTGGCGCCTTTGGTAAAGGAAAATAGTGCGTTTTTGGGAGGACATACGTTTTCATGCAATCCACTAGGAGCAGCTGTAGGAAGTAAAGTCATAGACATATTTAAAGAAGAACAACTTTCTCAAAACAGTAATGAAATGGGAAAACTATTGCGAGCT
This sequence comes from Kordia sp. SMS9, assembly GCF_003352465.1. Lineage (NCBI taxonomy): Bacteria > Pseudomonadati > Bacteroidota > Flavobacteriia > Flavobacteriales > Flavobacteriaceae > Kordia > Kordia sp. SMS9. The sequence goes on from NZ_CP031153.1 coordinate 3,276,471, forward strand.
GGCTTACAAAAACTTTCGCAAAAACATGAAATCATAGGAGATGTTAGAGGTCTTGGCTTACAATGTGGAATAGAACTCGTCAAAAATAGAAACACAAAAGAAGCATTTCCTGCGGCTTTAAATCTAAGTCGAAAAATTGGAGATATCTCTTTACAAAATGGAGTTGTCTTATATCCCGGAAAAGGTTCTGTTGATGGCGTTCAAGGCGATCACATTCTCATATCTCCACCATTGACAATCAATCAAAATCATGTGCATGAAATCCTAGCTTCCATTGAGTATAGTATTGAAAAAGCAATGGCAAATATTACAACAAAATAAAAAACATAGTAGCAATCAAACTACATACAACAAAAAATACATTTTTGAATGATTCATTTTTTAAATACAATAGCAGACGAAGGCATCTACATAAAATTTGTGGATAACAAACTCAAAATTCTAACTGAAAATGAAGGGATCAATGCGGAAACATTACAAGCTATAAAAGAAAAAAAGGAAGAATTAATTACCTATTTTCAAGAAAAAGAAAAAATTACTTCTAGTATTGAAAATAGTGCAGAAATTCCAGCAATTGCACACAAAGAAAATTACGAATTATCCTCTGCGCAAAGACGATTGTGGTATTTATGTCAGGTTGAAGAAACCTCTGTGTCGTACAACATGCCGTTTCAAATAAAATTGCATAAAAACTACAACATTGTAAATTTTAAAAAAGCAATCAAAGCCACTATAGCGCGACATGAAATATTGCGAACAATATTTAAACCAGATGGCAATGGAGTTATAAAGCAATGGATTATTCCTGCGGATGAATTCAACTTTGAAGTCAACTATGTAGATGTCAGAACTACGGTAGCAAAAGAAGAAATTATCCAAAAGTACATTCAAGAAGATACCAATACAACTTTCGATCTTAGTAAAGGGCCATTATTAACAGCCGCTTTATATCATGTAGATGAAAACGAATATGTTTTTTACTACAATATGCATCATATCATAAGTGATGGATGGTCGCTTAATGTGTTGGCAAATGATACGATTCAATTTTATGAAGCAATTGAAAACGGAAAAACTGCGGAATTACCAAAATTAAACATTCAATACAAAGACTACGCTGTATGGCAAAAAAACCAAGTGGAAAGCGAATCGTATAAAAACCATAAAGATTTTTGGTCAACAACTTTGCAAGGAACACTTCCCACATTAAACCTTCCTACCAATAAAAAACGTCCTAAACTAAAAACCACAAAAGGACGTACGTTTAGTGCTTACATTTCGCCATCAAATACTTCGTTATTAAAATCCTTTATTCAGGAACAAGGTGGAAGTATGTATATGAGTTTGTTGAGTATATGGAATATTTTATGCTATAAATATACAGGACAAAAAGATATCATTATTGGAACTCCAATAGCGGGAAGAGACCATGCAGATTTAGAACATCAAATAGGGTTTTATGTCAATACACTAGCCTTGCGAAATCAAGTAAACCCAAATGATACCTTTGCAGAAGCGTATCAAAAAATAAAACAAACAACGCTACAAGCATACAAACATCAAACCTATCCTTTTGATCTTTTGGTAGCCGATTTGAATCTAAAATATGATACAAGTCGCAGTGCATTATTTGATGTATTATTTGTATTTCAAAATGCCACAGAAAAGCTTATTGATACAACAAAAACAGCAGAAGACTCACATCAAATTGTAGAATTGGCACAAAATCAATCGAAATTCGATATCGAAATTGCATTCAGTGAAGTCAATGACTTTTTACAATTTACACTAACCTACAATACAGATGTATACAATGAATGGATGATTAAAAATTTAATGCAACACTTTCAACAACTAGTAGGCGCAGTATTGAAAAATCCATCACAAAAAATAATACATGTCGACTATCTTAATGAAGAGGAAAAACAGAAAATAGCACAGATTTCACAAGGAACAAAAGTTCCCCAATCAACAACCGAAACCGTAGTCAATATATTTAAAAAACAAGTTCAAAAAACGCCAAATGCTATTGCTTTACAGGCAGGAAACAATACTTATACCTACAAAGAATTAGCGCAATTATCAAGTCAGTTAGGTCATTATTTAAAAGAAACGTACGATGTAAAGTCAAATGATTTAATTGGAATCTTACAAGGGAGAAACGAATGGTTAATCATTGCTATTCTTGGAATCCTAAAATCTGGTGCTGCGTATGTGCCTATAAATCCTACGGAACCCAAAGAACGCCGCGATCATATAATTGAAGATAGTAACTGTAAACTTGTTATTGACGATCATATTATTGAAAACTTTCTCTCAAAAAAAGAACAATATCAAATTACATTTGAAGCAGCAAATATCACTCCTTCAAACACAGCGTATGTCATTTACACTTCGGGTTCCACAGGAAAGCCAAAAGGTGTCATTATTCAACACAAAGCATTGCTAAACTATATACAATGGAGCATTAAAACGTATAAATTTAGTACAAATGATACTGTTGGTAAATACCTAAACATCGCATTTGATGCTTCCGTTGAAGAAATTTATCCAAGCATACTTTCGGGAGCTACTTTGCATATACTACCAGAAGAAATCTTAGTCGATATGCCAAAGCTTCACCAATACATCAACAATACTGGCATTACAGTAATGGTATTGCCCGCGATGATTACGGAACGCTTTTTTGAAATAGAAAATACAACAGTACGCTTGTTGATTTCTGGTGGAGACAAGCTGAAAAACTTTAGCAAAAAACCATATCAAGTACACAATCATTACGGACCTACAGAAACTACTGTAACCTGTCTGTCTCATCATGTGACCGCAGAAGACGAAAACATACCCATAGGAAAACCAATTGACAATGTAGCTGTTTACATATTAGATGACATTCAAAACTTTGTGCCTACCGGAGTTGCAGGTGAAATACATGTGTCTGGTAACGGTTTGGCATTAGGATATTTACACCAACCAGAATTAACAAACAAAAAGTTTATTGTGAACCCTTTTGATGCGACTACAAAACTATACAAAACAGGAGATTTAGGAAGAAGACTGCCCAATGGAAATATAGAATACTTAGGAAGAATAGACAATCAAGTAAAAATTAGAGGGTATCGAATAGAGCTGAATGAAATTGAAAATGCATTACAAGCCTATGAAACCATCAAAGAAGCCACGGTTATAATAAAAACCATGGAAACCAACGAAAAAATAATAGTGGGTTACATTACTTCCGATACGCAACAAAACGGCGGCAATATAAAGAAATTCTTAAAAACGGTACTTCCTGAGTACATGATACCTACCTATTTTGTGCAATTGCCTGAAATGCTAATAAATGCTAATGGTAAAATAGACAAAAATGCACTGGCAAATAATGAAGATGAAAAACTTACAAACAATGATGTATACGTAAAACCTACGAATGAAAAAGAAATAAAAATCATCAATATCATTTCGCAAGTATTAGAACTTGATAAAAATACTATAGGAATACATGACAACTTCTTCGATTTAGGAGCAAACTCAATAAAACTGGTTGAAATACAAAACTTGATGAACAAAGAATTAAATACATCACTCAAGGCAGTAACGCTTTTCAGTTATCCAAATGTGTTTGAATTAGCACAGTACTTATCAAAAACGAATGCACAAGTACACACGGAAGAATTTGAAGATGAAGTTGATATCTCAGATGAATTAGATGAGATTCTTGATTTTATGGATGAATAAAAATATAAAGATGAAACTAAGAAAAAAAGACATCGCTATTGTTGGAATTTCAGGGAAATTTCCAAAATCAGAAAACATTCAACAATTCTGGAACAACATAGCAAACGGAGAAGAATTAATTCATTTTTATGAAAATGAAGCACTGGAAGATCTAGATTTGAATCAAGATCAAATTGAAGATGATACCTATATAAAAGCGACTTCATTTATAGAAGATTCTGGTAGTTTTGACTATGCTTTTTTTGGATATACCAAAGAAGAAGCTGCACTGATGGACCCGCAAATTAGGATACTTCATGAGCAAATTTGGACAGCTTTAGAAGACGCTGGATACAATCCGTTAACATATCTCAAAAAAATTGGACTCTACGTATCTGCTAGTGACAATATCAATTGGAGAGCTCATGTACTCATGAATCCAAGTGATAAAGTAAGTCCATTTTACACAGAACAAATATCCAACATCAAATTCAGCAGTACGCTAATTTCATATTGTTTAAACTTAAAAGGACCAAGTTACTATCTAGATACTGCATGTTCTAGTTCGTTAGTCAACATACACATTGCATGTAGAAACTTATTACTGAAAGAATGTGCCATGGCTGTTGCTGCAGGCGTAAGTATCAATACCACAACCGATATTGGCTATCAATACCAAGAAGGCATGATTTTATCCAAAGATGGTCATTGCAAAACTTTTGACAAAGATGCTTCCGGTACCATAAGTGGTGAAGGAGTTGGTGTGGTTGTATTAAAACGTATGGAAGATGCTGTAAATGATGGCGACCATATATACGGAATCATCAGAGGAACTGCTGTCAACAATGATGGAAAAAGAAAAGTTGGATACACAGCACCAAGTGCCACAGGTCAATTTGAATGTATAAAACTAGCACAAAGAGTTGCAGGCGTACAACCAAACGAAATTTCATACATAGAAGCACATGGAACAGCAACAAAACTGGGCGATCCCATTGAAATAGAAGCACTAAATAGAGCTTTTGAGCACACCCAAGAACATGCATGTGCCATCGGTTCGCTAAAATCAAATATAGGACATTTAGATGCCGCCGCAGGAATTGCTAGTTTCATCAAAACAGTACTCTCTTTAAAATATCGCAAAATACCGCCTTCATTACACTTTACAGAAGCAAATCCAGATATAGACTTCCTATCAGGACCTTTTCATGTAAACACAAAACTAAAAGATTGGGAAACTACCAATGGAGCATCTCGAATTGCCGGTGTCAGTAGTTTTGGAATTGGCGGAACCAATGTGCATGCAATACTAGAAGAAGCGCCTGCAAAACAGACATCGCAAAGTGCACAACAATATCACATACTTCCATATACGGCGAAAACAAAAACGTCATTGGAAAAGTATCAAGGAAAACTAAAGGACTTCATAAAAGAAACCGAAACAATAGCAATTGACGATGTAGCATTTACACTGCAAAACAAAATAAAAGATATGTCTTACAGAGACTATATCGTATGTAAAAATAGCGTAGATGCTTTACAACAATTAGACACCAAAAATGCGGCTGTTTCAAAAGCAAATGCACATACAAACATTGTATTTATGTTTCCAGGGCAAGGGAATCAGTATTTTGCTATGGGTAAGGAATTGTATCAAGAAAATAGCTTCTTTGCAACAATTCTGGACGAAGGTTTTGACATACTACACCAACTTACAGGTGAAAATCACAAAGAAATTCTTGGGTTTCATTCAAGCACAACAGCAGCTGCTCAACAAATTAACAATACACAATATACACAACCATTACTATTCTTATTTGAATATGCCTTAGCAAAACTACTAATGCAATATGGTGTGCAACCCAATACCTCTATTGGACACAGTTTAGGAGAATATGTTGCGGCGTGTATAAGCGGTGTGTTTTCTTTTGAAGATGGACTTAAAATGGTAACCGAACGCGCAAAATTAATGAGTCAGCTTGAAGAAGGTGACATGATTAGCATAAATGCTGATGTAAAAACCATTACACCGTTGCTACACGAAGCCTTATCAATTGCCGTCATCAATACAGAAAACTCCTGTGTAGTTTCTGGTGCTAAAGAAGACATCAATACTTTCAAAGAAGTACTGGCAGATAAAAACATACCATATATCCTGTTAAAAACATCTCATGCATTTCACTCGCAAATGATGGACGAAATGTTAGATGCATATCGTGATGTTTTAAAACAAATTCATTTCTCAGCACCAAATCATCCAATAATATCAAACCTTACAGGAAACATACTACTTGAAGAAGAAGCAACTTCCATAGAATACTGGATACAACATCTAAGAAAAACAGTAAACTTTGTAAAAGGAACCAATCTTTTATTACAAAATGAAAATACGTTATTTATTGAAATTGGTCCAGGTAAATCGTTAAAAAACTTCATAAAACAACATGCTAAATTCCAAAAAAATCATCACACGATTAACTTGGTTAGGCATGTAAAAGAAGTCAAAAATGATGTTGCATACTTTTTACAAGGAATAGGAAATATTTGGAAACATGGTGTTGAGGTACATTGGGAAAAGATGTATGCAGGTGAAAAACGTCAAAAAATTCCAGTACCCTTATACAGTTTTGATACAATGCAATTTCCTGTAAAAGTAGCGCCGTATCAACAATTGCAAGCATCAACTACAACTTCAATTGCAAAAACGGATATAAACAATTGGACTTACAAAGAAGGCTGGCAAGAGATTACAACAGACTTTTCAGAAAACACTTCAAAAAGTTTTAACATCTACTTTTTAGGAACCGATAAATTTTCAAACACTATCGAAGCTAAAGCCAACAAATCAGATGAAGCAATTATTGTAAAAGCTGGAAGTACATTTTCTAATCATGAAAATATGTACATCACCATCAATCCAAACAATGCTGAAGATTACCAACAATTAGCAACACTCATAGCAACTAAAACAACAAAAACATCTTTAACAATTACACATGCTTGGAACACAAATGAAAACGAAACAACCAAGGAAGTAATGCAACAAGGATATTTTTCATTATTACACCTTTCCAGAGCCATATTAAACAATGCCAACTTCACTACCATTCATATTGATTGTATCACAACAAATACGTTCAATGTACAAGGGAATGAAAAAATAATACCTGCAAAATCAACATCTTTAGCAGCCCTAAAAGTAATTCCAAAAGAATTTGAAAACAGTACGTACAGGTGTATTGAATTTGATGCAGCAACGACAGAAACCTCTTTTGTTCATGAAGTGTTACAAAGTAATCTTGAAAATGAATGCATCGCCATACGTGGCACAAAACTATGGGAACCTTTTTATACCTCATCAAAACTAGCAGAAACAACAAAAGATGAACGTGCATTAAAACACAAAGGAACCTACCTTATAACAGGAGGAAATGGCGGAATTGGAAAAGTAATTTCAAAACATTTAAGGGAAACTTATGATGCAAATATCCTATTAATCGTTCGAAAAACGCCGAATCCAACACTGCTGCAATGGATCAATAAAATGGGAGATGCAGTAACGTACATCATTGATGACTTATCGGACAAAGTAGCATTGCAACAAAAAATAACTCAAACCTTATCCACTTGGACTAAAAAATTAGACGGAGTATTTCATACGGCAGGAATTATGGATGCCGCAGGACTCATCAACAAAAGAACTCAAGAAGATTGCGAACGCATATTTGCACCAAAAATTACAGGGACAGAAAACATTTGTGATGCTGTAATAACACATACACCAAATTTTGTAATGCTATTCTCTTCATTAGCAGCAGTATTAGCGCCCTACGGACAAGTAGGTTATGTAGCAGCAAATGCGTTTCAAAACTCCTATGTAAAATCGAAATCAACAAATAAAACTCGATTTCTAAGTGTACTTTGGGATACTTGGAAAGAAACGGGAATGGCTGTAAACGCTGCAAAAATGTATCATACGGAAAGTGAAGCATTACAAGGACTTTCCAATGAAACAGGCTTAGAGATACTAACCAACATTCTAAATCAAAAAAGAGCAAAGGAAATCATTGTGTCTATGAGCGATTTTAATATGCTTATTGCAAAATTAAAAGAAGATACATTACACAAATACACCGCTCAAAATGAAATTGATGTTGAAGAAGAAAGTATAAAAGTTGAAAAACCCCAAACAAATACGCCGTATGTAGCACCAACCACAGAAACAGAAATAGCTATTAGCAATTTACTAGAATCATTCTTTGGGTTTGATAAAATAGGAATTCATGATGATTTCTTTGATTTAGGAGGCGATTCACTCAAAGCAATGGTATTAATAAAAAAAATAAAAGAAGAGTTTGACTATGAAATTATGCTCAATATCTTTTTTGAAAATCCTACCATTCACAAAATAGCTAAAGAAATAAGCCTAGCAAAAGACATCAACGCGTTGCGTGGAGATGCAAATGATAAAAACACAATAGTGATTTAAAAATAGCATGAAAGAATTAATAGAAAAACTCAAAGCGTTACACATAACATTAGCTGTTCAAGACAACAATCTTGTCATCGGAAATGTTGAAGGCGATTTTCCTCCAGATTTGTTATTAGAATTAAAAAATAACAAACAAGCATTGATTGACTATTTGAATAGATCTGTAACAAAAGAAACAACTCAAACAGGAATTCAAAAAATTGCGGAAGCTGAAAACTATCCCATATCGCCAGCGCAGTATCGCTTGTGGATTTTAAGTCAGTTTGAAGAAGTATCTATCGCATACAACATGCCAGCCGACATACCTTTAGACGGAGATTATGATTTGGAATGCTTCAAAAAAGCACTAAACGCAGTCATAGAACGTCATGAAATATTACGTACCGTTTTTAAACAAGACGATTCAGGAACAGTACAACAAAAGGTACTTAGCACAGCAGCTTTAGACTTTACAATTACACACAAAGATTTTAGTACAGCAGTCAACAAGCAACAACTGGCTAATGATTACATCAGTTCAGATACATACAAAGCATTCAATTTAGAAAAAGGGCCTTTGTTACGCGCAAGTTTGATAAAAATGTCTGAAACGCACACTATTTTCTATTACAACATACATCACATTATCTCCGATGGTTGGTCTATGAATGTATTGGCTAAAGATGTATTTGCATACTACAAAGCTTTCAAAAATGGGGAACAGCCTGTATTGACACCATTACACATACAATATAAAGATTATGCAGCTTGGGAAATAGAGAGAGTACAGACAAAGCAGTACCAACAAGACAAAACTTTTTGGCATCAAGAATTTGCAAAAAAAACAGGAAACATAAACCTGCCAACACGTAAAAAACGACCGCTGCTAAAAACCAATAACGGACACGCCATTTCTACCTTTGTTACGCTAGAAGAAGTAAAACAACTTACTGCTTTTCAGCAAAAAAAGGGAGGAAGCCTATTCATGTATTTGATGGCTGCCTTTAAAACACTATGTTATAAATACACAGGAGAAACAGATATAACTATCGGAACACCTGTATTGGGACGTGAAGAAGACAGTTTAATGGATCAAATTGGGTGTTATGTAAATACACTTGCGTTAAGAAGTTCGTTAAAAAAAGAAAGCTCTTTTGCGACTTTTTACCAACAACTAAAAGAAAAACTAGTTCTTGCTTATGAGCATCAATCCTATCCTTTTGATGCGCTAATTAAAGATTTAAAACTCACCAAAGATATTAGTAGAAACCCTTTATTTGACATCATCATTGTGTTCAATGAAGACAAAAATGATTTAAAAGGCATCACTCCATATCCAAACCATATAGGAGATACTGTATATAATAATGGAAAACGACCTGTCAAATTTGATATTGATATTACGCTAAACAATACAATTGCAGGTTTAGAAATTGAACTCGTATTCAACACAGATGTATATGAATATTCAGCAATGGAAGCCTTTCTAAAACATTACAAAAAATTGCTTTTAGAGCTTGTTCATAATGCTGACACCGCCGTAGAAAAATTAGAAATTGTCACTGCTGTTGAAAAAACAAAAATAGTAGCTTCTCCTACGGAAACATCAGGATTTGCAAACGATACAAACATTGTAAAGATGTTTGAAACTGCGGCAAAAAACAATCCAAACAATATTGCGGTAAGTTATGGAACACATTCGCTTACATATCAAGAACTAGACAATGCATCAAATCAATTTGCAAACTACTTACAACAAGAACACGCTATAAAAAATGGCGATTTAGTTGCTGTAAGTCTAGATCGTACAGAATGGTTGCTTGTTACAATTCTAGGAATTCTAAAAACAGGAAGTGCGTATGTTCCTGTTGATCCTGAATATCCTCAAAGCAGAATTGCCTACATAGAAGAAGATTCAGCATGTAAAATAACAATTAACGAAGAAACGCTACAAGATTTTCAAAACAACCAAAATACCTATACAACAGCTGCAATAAATACGAAAATTGTACCAAGTCAGGTTGCGTATGTAATTTATACATCTGGTTCAACAGGAAAGCCAAAAGGTGTTGCTGTTGCACATAAAAATGTATTAAGTCTGCTATTTCCAGACAAAAACCTTTTTGACTTTAACAATCAAGATGTTTGGATGCTATTTCATTCCTACAGTTTCGATTTTTCAGTTTGGGAAATATTTGGAGCCTTACTATACGGAGGAAAACTGGTTGTACTAAAAGCAAGTGAAGCCAAAGATCCATTCAGGTGTTGGGAAATTATCACGAATCAAAAAGTAAGCATACTCAACCAAACACCATCTTCATTCTATTCGCTTTCAGAAGTTTTCAATGTAACAAGCAAAAGTCACCAATTACGCTATGTAATTTTTGGAGGAGAAGCGTTGCATCCTGAAAAACTTAAAAAATGGTATCAAAAAAATAAAAAAACGCAGCTTATAAACATGTACGGAATTACAGAAACGACAGTGCATGTAACCTACAAAAAAATAGAAGCAAACGATATAGAAAGCGAAGAAAGTAGACTTGGTTGGTTTCTGCCTACACTACACGGATATGTGTTGGATGAAAACAAAAACCTATTGCCAAACGGAATTCCGGGAGAATTATATGTAGCTGGTCATGGAGTTTCACTCGGATATCTCAATAATGAAACGCTTACGCGAGAACGATTCATAGAAAATCCTCATAAAAAAGGAGAAACCATATACAAAACAGGAGATCGTGTAAAATTTTCACTCGATAATGATGAAATTATATACTTAGGAAGAGTTGATGAACAAGTAAAAATAAGAGGTTTTCGTATAGAACTTGGCGAAATAGAAAGCGTACTTTCCAGACATGATGCTATAAAAAATGTAGTCGTCATCGCCAAAGAAATCAATAACGAAAAGCAATTAGTTACCTATGTAGTATGTCATAAGAACATAACAACATCAGAACTTCGAAAATTTATTGCGAAATTTTTGCCAAGTCACATGATTCCTTCACACTACTATAGTTTGGATGAAATCCCCGTAACTTCTAATGGAAAACTGGACAAAAATGCATTGGATGAAAATCAATTAAAAGCATTAGAAACTGGCATAGAAAAAATTGCCCCAAGAAATGCACAAGAAACTAAACTTGTTCAAATTTGGGAAGAAATTTTAGATAAAAATAATATTGGAATAGCAGACAATTTCTTCCTTCAAGGCGGCGATTCTATCAAACTAATTCGCTTGTTAAGTACGATCAACAAAGAATTTAAAAGCAACTTAAAAGCATCAGATTTATATGCAAATAGTACCATTGAGTTATTAGTTGAATGCTTGCAAAAACATGAAAATGAGCAGGAAGAATCAGATAACTTAGAAGCTGTTCAGCAGGAAATCAAAACGATCAAAGAAACTATTCTGTCAAAAAATGCAGTATCAGAATCCGTGGAAGACATCTATCCAATGAGCGATATTCAAAAAGGGATGATCTATGCTTCAATAGTAAACAAAGACTTAGGTGTATATCACGATCAGTTTTTATATCCTTTTACCACGGAAAACTTTGATAAAAATATATTTGAAAAAGCACTAAGGCTCATTACCAACAAACACAGTATTTTTAGAACTACGTTCAATTTAGAAAGTCATGAAGAAGATGTGCAAATTGTACTCAAAAAGCATCCGTTATCAATTCAATATGTACAACTCAAAGAAAACACTACAGAAGAAAATCAGGCATACATAACCTCGTATTTAGAACAGCAACGCGCCATCCATTTTGAGTTACAAGCTCCTTTGTGGCGAATGACAATGTTTCAAATAAATGCAGTAGATAACATTCTGTTTTTTGAATTTCATCACGCTATTTTAGATGGTTGGAGTGTTGCTTCGTTCATTCAAGAATTAACCATGACCTATGATAAACTGCTTCAAAACGAACACTATGTTCCTAAAAAATTAGCAGTGACCTACAAAGCAATGGTTATGGATGAATGGTGCCAAAAACGTTCAAAAAACAATCAAATATTCTGGCAATCGGAATTAAACGGCTACGAAAAACTAGACCTCTTTAAAAAGCAAGATACCTACAAAACGGACAGTCGTTATCTCGATGCAAATTTCACAAAACAAATACAACAATTTGCAGTAACACAACAAGTTCCACTAAAAGCCGTGATGCTTGGCGCATTTACATACTTACTCAGATTTTTAATCTATGAAAATGATGTTACCATTGGTTTAGTTGGAAACAACAGACCTATTGTGGAAGATGGCGATAAAATTTTAGGATGTTTCCTAAACACCTTACCGTTTAGGTATGTGTTTGATAATGAGCATGAAACGGTAACGGACTTCATCAAAGAAATTCAAGCTAAAAGTATAGCGCGAAGAAATGCAGAAAAAGTGACACTTGTCGATTTGGCAAAACGAATGGGAGAATCTTCAAAAAATGAAAACCCTTTCTTTGATGTCACATTTAATTATACGGATTTTCATATCATTCATGAAGCCGTAGTACAGAATGATTCTCAAACAATTGCAAACTATTCAAAAGCCTTAGAAAGTTATGAACGCACCAATACATTCTTAGATCTTACCATAGATGCAAAATCTTCCAATAGCATGAGTCTATTATTGTGTGTAAGTCGCGAATTAAAAGCTGATTTGCAAGTAACACAATTGATGGATTATTACGAAACCATTTTAAGGTTTATGGTAACGCATCCGACTTCAAAACTAACAGCAATAGAACTTTTAAATACCAAAGCACAAAATCAACTATTGCATGATTTTAATAACACCAAAAAACAATACAATGTTCAAGGTACAGTAGTAAACATCTTTGACAAACAGGTGCGAAAAACTCCAAACGCGACAGCTGTTGTGTTTGAAAATCAATCGTTTACATATCAGGAATTGGACAAGCTATCCAATCAATTTGCAAAATATCTTCAACAAGAATACACTGTAAACGCAAAAGATTTAATTGCAATTCAATTAGAAAATAGTGCGTGGATACCAGTTTGTATACTAGGAATTTTAAAAAGTGCTGCGGCATATTTACCTATTGATCCAAACTATCCGAAAGAACGAATAGAGTACATAAAACATGATAGTAATTGTGTGTTAAATATAACCGCAAGCGTGCTAGAAAAATTTATCAAACGCAAAGAAAATATTTCAGACTCATACAAACAAACTGCAATTAGTGAATCGCAATTAGCGTATGTAATCTACACTTCGGGTTCTACAGGAAAACCAAAAGGTGTGATGATAGAACACAAATCGTTGAAAAATTATGTGTGTTGGGCGGCTGAAACGTATATAAACAATGAAAGCGAGCAACAAGATTTTGGACTTTTTACGTCTATTGCTTTCGATTTATCGATCACAAGTATTTTCTTGCCACTAACTACAGGAAACAGATTGGTGATATTCTCTTCGGAAAAAGATACTTCAGAAGTTTTACAAAATTTCCTTGCGGCAGATATTCCAAATATGAAAATCACGCCAGCTTTTATTGATCTATTTATTGAAATATACGTGGAAGCATCCATCAAAAAAACGGCGATTGTTGGAGGAGATATTTTGCAGGAAAGTCATATTGCAGCACTTCAAAAACTCAATCCACAGATAAACATATTCAACGAATATGGACCTACAGAAACAACTGTGGGAAGCAGTTGTTATCAAATTACGCCAAACTCATCGAAAATTTTGGTAGGGAAACCAATAGCAAATACAACGATTTACATCCTAAATAAAAATCGGCAACTCGTCCCTAAAGGAGTTATTGGCGAACTCTATATAGGCGGAAAAGGCGTTTCTAGAGGCTATTACAAAAGAGAAACGTTGACAAAAGAACGGTTTATACAAAATCCATTTGTAGCTGGAGAAACACTCTTTAAAACTGGCGATTTAGGACAATGGACAGCGGATGGAAATATCAATCTCATCGGAAGAATAGATAACCAAGTAAAAGTAAAAGGCTATCGTATAGAACTTGGCGAAATAGAACAATGTTTACTTGCTAAAGAAGGAATCAAAGAAGCTGTGGTATTGACCAAAACTTCAAATGATACTACAAGTCTCATTGCATTTTATGTTGCTGAAGAAAAACAAGATTTAGCGGAATTACGAACATTTTTACAAGCCCAATTGCCTGTGTACATGATTCCAAATTTATTCTTTGCATTAGAAAAACTTCCGCTAACAACCAACGGAAAAATAGCCAAAGAACAACTCTTACAACTAGAAGATGGTGTAATGACCTCCGAAATAGAATATGTGGCACCTTCCAACGAAATAGAGCAGGAATTGGCTAACATTTGGGGAAGCGTACTGCATGTGGAGGTTGCAAAAATTAGTGTGCATGACAACTTCTTTCATCTAGGCGGCGATAGTTTAAAAGCAACCAAAGTTATTTTACTCATCAACGCACAGTACAATATAAATATCAACTTAAAAGACTTGTTTCATGATCCAAGTATTAAAAATATTGCGGAAATCATTGAAACATTACAATTACTAAAAACAGCCCAAAATGAATCGTCATATCAAGATGATGAATTAATTTTTTAAAAAAATGGAAATAAATAAATTCATTAAAAGCTTATTGCAAAAAGAAATACAAATTGCTCTTGGAAAAGAGGAAAATAGTATACGTGTTAGAGGTAATGTAAAGGCTTTAACAGATGGAGACAAGAAAAATATAGCGCAGTACAAAGCAGAAATTATACTGTTTTTGCAAAAAAACAAACCTACTGAAAGTGATGAAACACAACAAATTTCATTGGTACCAAAGGCTGCGTCGTATGTACTTTCTTCATCACAACGTAGACTTTGGATTTTGAGTCAGTTTGAAGGAACTTCTGCGAGTTACAACATGCCCAACAGCGTAGATGTACCAGACAATATCAATATAGAAACCTTAAAAAAGGCGATCAATGCTGTAGTAATGCGTCATGAAATTTTGCGCACCGTATTCCGAGAAGATGAAAATACAGGAGAAGTACGGCAATATATCTTAGACAATCTCAACATAACTGTTGATTTTCAAGATTTTAGCAGAGAACTAAAACCTTCTGAAGCAATCAATAATTACATAGCAAACGATGCTTATAAAGAATTTGATTTGTCGGTTGGTCCTTTGGTTCGTATCAGTCTTTTGGCTTCCAAAAATGATCAATATGTGTTGTATTACAATATGCATCATATTATAAGTGATGGCTGGTCTATAGATATTCTTGCTAGAGATATCATGCTATATTATGATTTCTATACAGCCAATACACAGCCTATTCCTAAGCTTCGCATACAATACAAAGAGTATGCACATTGGGAACAAACGCAACTAAAAAGTAAGACTTTTGAGCTTCACAAAAACTATTGGCTAACGTATTTATCGGGAGAATTGCCAAGGCTCAATTTGCCAAGTCAACAATCGCGACCACCAATTAGAACGGTACATGGAAGCAAGTTAAGTACCTATATTTCAGCAGATACCGTAATTCCTATTCGCGAATATTTACATGCAAATGGCGGAAGCTTATTTATGTTTTTAACAAGTGTATTTAAAGTATTATGCTACAAATATACAGGAGAATCAGATGTTGTTGTAGGAACGCCCATTGCAGGAAGAAATCACAAAGACTTTTTAGATCAAATAGGATTTTATTTAAACATACTCGTATTAAGAAATACGGTAAATCCAGCAGATACGTTCAATCAATTTTATGATGCATTTAAAGATAATATCTTAGGTGCTTTTGAACATCAAGAGTACCCTTTTGATAAATTAGTAGAGGACTTGGCTGTTAGTAATGACAGAAGCAGAAATGCATTATTTGATGCCATGATTACATTGCATAATGTTGGAGAAGAAGTAACGAATTTTCAAATTTCTGAACATGAAGTAGATACGATTGAAAATCATGGTGAATGCTTGTCAAAATTTGACATTGATCTAGGATTCAAAGAACTAGGAGATCATTTGTATTTTGAAATTACATACAATACAGATGTATACGAAACATGGATGATAGAAAATCTAATGATTCATTACAAAGAACTCTTAAAATCAATTGTAAAAGCTCCGACAAAAGCCATCAGTTCCTTACAATACATTACTGCATCGGAAGAAAAAGAATTGTTGTATGCTTTTAACGATACTGAAATCCTTTCAGAAAAAGCAGCAACATTTTTAGAGGTATTTGCTGCACGAGTAGCCAAAACACCTGAAGCTGTAGCAATAGTTTTTAATGGACAAGAACTTACTTACAAAGCCTTAGATGCCGTAGCGAATCAATTAGCCAAGTATCTTAAAAACAACTATGAAATTGTTCCTGACGATTTAATCGGAATCAAATTAGAAAGAAGTGAAAAGTTACTCATTAGCATACTTGGAATTTTAAAATCGGGAGCAGCTTACGTACCTATGGACCCAAGTTATCCAGAAGAACGCATTGCCTATATTGAAAAAGATAGTAAATGTAAACTTACGATAGATTCTGAAGAACTATCAAAATTTTATGAAGTTCAAGAAAACTATTCGCAAGAAGCGATAATTACTGGCATAACACCAACAAATTTAGCGTATGTAATTTATACTTCTGGGACTACAGGACAACCAAAAGGTGTCATGATTGAGCATAAATCACTAGTAAATTTTATGCTTGGAATGAATACGTTCTTTTCCTTAAATGAATCGGATTACTTTTTATCGCTCACTTCAATTTCATTTGACATTTCTATTTTAGAATTATGTTGGACGTTGTGTAATGGAATTAAAGTTCAAATAAAAAATGACATTGCCGCATTAGATGGTTTTGACGAATATGTAGAAGGAACTGCCACTATGGATTTTGGACTTTTTTACTTCTCTAATGAAAACACAAAACTCGGAGAAAACAAATACGAATTCCTCATTGAATCGGCAAAATATGCAGATCAGCACGATTTCTCATCAATATGGTTGCCAGAAAGACATTTTCATGAATTTGGCGGAAACTTTCCAAATCCTTCTGTATTAGGAGCTTCATTAGCCACAATAACAAATAATATTAACATCAGATCGGGAAGTGTTGTTTTACCATTACACGATACTATAAGAGTTGCAGAAGAATGGTCTGTGGTAGACAATCTATCAAACGGAAGAGTATCACTTGCTTTAACATCTGGCTGGCATATCAATGATTTTGTCTTACAGCCTCAGAATTATGAAAAACGACATGCCATATTATTTGAAAAAATAGAAGAACTAAAAACCTTATGGTCCGGAGAAGCTATCACGAGAATTAATAGCAAAGGAAACGAAGTCAGTATAAAAGTATTTCCACAACCTGTACAGCAAAAATTGCCTATTTGGATTACAGCAGGAGGAAATCCAGAAACATTCAAAAAAGCAGGAAAAATAGGCGCAAACATTCTTACGCACTTATTAGGTCAAGGAACTGATAAACTCAAAGAAAATATAAAGCTCTACAAAGAGACGCTAACTGCTCATGGTCATGCTGCAGAAAATGCCAAAGTAACCTTAATGTTGCACACCTATTTGGGCGAAGATTTAGAAACGGTAAAAGAAGAAGTAAGAGCTCCTTTTAAAAAATACTTAAAATCGAATCTAAGTCTATTTGAAAACCTCATCAAACAAGTTGCCAATGATGTAGATATTCAAGATATCAAAGAAAATAATTTGGATGACTTACTAGACGTAGGTTTTGAAAGATATTGGAATACTGCGGCTTTGCTTGGAACCAAAGAAAGCTGTCGTAAAATGGTGAAAACATTAGCAAATATTGGCGTTACCGAAATTGGCTGTTTGATAGATTTCGGAGTAGACAAAGCAAAAGTATTGGAAGGTTTGCACTATCTAAATGGGTTGCGAGCAGAATTTGAAAATTCGTCAAACACTATAGAAAACGAGAAGATAACGGCGATGCAAATAACGCCTTCTTACCTCAATACACTTGCGGAAGACGAAAATTCTCAGAAATTTATAAAATCGCTCAAGCATATTATTGTGGGTGGCGAATCATTTTCAAATACACTAAAAAAGAAGCTTCAAGAAAAAACAAATGCATCACTTTACAATATGTATGGTCCTACAGAAACGACAATATGGTCTGCCTGTGAAAAAATAGAAAACATACAAGGAAATACTATCGGAAAACCCATTGCAAATACGTCTATCTACATCTTAGATGAGCAACTACAAATCTGTCCCAAAGGTATTGTTGGGAAATTATATATTGGAGGAAAAGGTGTTGCCAGAGGATATTTAAACAATCCCGAATTAACTGCCGAAAAATTTATTCCATCTCCATTTGCTAAGGACGAACGCATCTATACAACGGGCGATATGGCACGTTGGTTGCCAAATGGAACACTCGAATTTTTTGGTAGAAAAGACAATCAAGTAAAACTCAATGGCTATCGCATAGAATTAGGAGAAATTGAAAATGTATTAGAGGCACACGACACTGTGTATAAAGCGGTTGTTATTGTTAAAAATACAGATAGCGGAAAAAGCTTGGTTGCGTATATCGTACTAAACTCCACGAGTGATATTGATGAAACGCTAAGAAGCTATTTACATTCAAAATTGCCACATTATATGATTCCAGGGAGTTTTGTAGAACTTACTGAAATTCCATTAACAGCAAATGGTAAAGTTGATAGAAAACAATTGGAAAAACTTGACAGTCCAACACTAAAAGAAGCACAATTTGTAGCACCACAAAATGTAACAGAAGAAAAAATTGTAAACATCTGGAGTGCTATTTTAAACATAGCGCCCGAAACCATAAGCACAACGACAAACTTCTTTACACTTGGCGGCGATAGTTTAAAATCGATAGGAATACTCAGAAACTATCACAAAGAATTTGGTATTCGTATCAAACTCAAAGAAATATACCTGCATACAACCATACGATCACATGTAGATTTAATTGAAGGAAAAGAAAAGGAAACATACACTGCTATTCCTAAACTAGCGGAAGCAAACTCATATCCTTTATCGTCTGCACAACACCGATTATGGGTATTAAGTCAATTCAAAGAAGGGTTAATTGCCTATAATGAGCCAGCAAATATTCCACTCACAGGAACCTATGACATTGAACTGTTTAGGAAATCTTTAGATGCGGCGATAGAACGTCATGAAATATTGCGTACCGTTTTCAAAGAAAATGAACAAGGAGATTTACAACAATGGATACTCTCAAAAGAAGCACTTGGTTTTCAAATTACGTACAAAGACTTTAGCCAAACAGAAAATGCGGAAGCTTTGGCAATAGCTTACACAGAAAAAGATGCTTATGAGCCTTTTAATTTAGAAACAGGACCATTATTTAGAGTAAGCTTATTAAAACTAACACAAGATCAATACATATTCTATTTCAATCTACATCATATTATAAGTGATGGTTGGTCCAAACGAATACTATCAAGAGACATCTTAGCTTTTTATGAAGCGTTTCAACAAGAAACACAACCAGTATTGCCAGCGTTGCACATACAATACAAAGAATATGCATCTTGGCAGTTGGCGCAAATGAAATTACCCGAACAAGAAGCACATAAAATGTATTGGTTGCAAACATTGGCGGGAGAATTGCCCGTTAGTAACCTACCGAGTCAAAAAATACGTCCAGAAGTAAAAACATATAATGGAGTCAACTTACAAACCTATATTTCTTCTACAAATACAACAGCTTTAAAACAATACTGTCAAGAACACGGAGGAAGTTTATTTATGGGACTTTTAAGCTGTTTTCATGTGCTATTACACCGATATACAACGCAGGAAGACTTTGTGATAGGAACGCCAGTTGCGGGAAGAAATCATGCAGAACTAGAAAATCAAATAGGAGTTTATATCAATACGTTAGTTCTTAGAAATCAGGTAACTGCAACAGATACTTTTGAAGAACTATTTACACGTGTAAAAGAAAAAGCATTAACAGCTTATGAACATCAAACCTATTCTTTTGACACTTTAGTGGAAAATTTATCGTTAAAGCGTGATATGAGCAGAAGTGCCGTTTTTGACATTATGTTTATGCTGCAAAATATAGGGAAAAAAGTTACTGAATTTGAACTTCCTAAAAATGGCGATATCGAAATAATAAACAATGGTGTCAAAATGTCCAAGTTTGATTTAGAACTTTCTTTCAACGAATTGGGAGATTGTCTGAGTTTTGATATTACCTACAATACAGATATTTATGAAGAATGGATGGTTTCTGGTTTAATGCAGCATTTTAAGCAATTACTTGCCGAATTATTGCAAAATCCAACACAATCTATTGAGAACATACATTACCTAAGTGATAAAGAACAAGAACAATTACTGAACGAGTTCAATACGCAAGAAGTAGCCTATCCAAAAGAAAAAACAATTCTTGAAATTTTTGAAACACAAGTACAGCAAACACCTAAAAATGTAGCAATTGTTTTTGAAGGAAAAGAATGTACGTATGCTGATGTTGACGAAAAAGCCAATCAATTAGCACAGTACATAAAAACCAACTATGCAATTGTACCTGACGATTTAATTGGAATCAAATTAGCACCTAGTGAATGGTTAGTTATTTCAATATTGGCTGTTTTAAAATCGGGCGGAGCGTATGTACCCATAGATCCAAACTATCCGCAAGAGCGAATCAATTATATCGAAAACGATAGTAAATGTAAAGTAACTATTGACGAAAAAGAACTTGCAAGGTTTAAAAATGAAAAACACGCGTATGCCACTAGCAAAGTTGAAACTACCTTAAAACCAAACAACCTCGCGTATATAATTTACACTTCTGGAACCACAGGAAACCCGAAAGGTGTGATGATTGAGCATAGGAATGTAGTTCGATTATTCTTTACTGAAACGCCACTATTTCATTTCAATCAACATGATACCTGGACCTTATTTCATTCCTACTGTTTTGACTTTTCGGTATGGGAATTATTTGGTGCATTATTACATGGCGGAAAACTAATTATAGTACCAAAATCTGTAACAAGAAGTCCACAGGATTTTTATACACTTTTAGTACAAGAAAAAGTAACCGTTTTAAATCAAACACCAACGGCTTTCAAAGGTTTGTCAGAAGTAGCAGTAACATCGTTTGACAAAGAAATGCATCTGCGATATATAATTTTTGGAGGAGAAGCCTTATATCCAAAACAACTTGAAAAATGGCATCAAAAATATCCAGCAGTACAATTGGTAAATATGTATGGAATCACTGAAACTACGGTTCATGCTACGTACAAGGAAATAGGAAGTACCGAAATAAAAACAGGTTTGTCCAATATAGGAACGTCTATACCAACCTTAACAAGTTATATTTTGGACGATAATATGGCTTTAGTGCCTCTCGGCGTTATCGGAGAACTTTGTATTGGTGGTGCTGGTTTGGCAAGAGGTTACTTGCACAGAGAAAAACTTACCGAAGAAAAATTTGTTACAAACATACACGGAGATCAAAAGCGCTTATACAAATCTGGAGATTTGGCAAGAAGACTTCCAAATGGAAACATAGAATATTTGGGCAGAAAAGACGATCAAGTAAAAATTAGAGGCCACCGAATTGAGTTGGGCGAAATTACCAATCAATTACTCTCCAAAAATGATCTAGAAAATGCTGTGGTGCTTACAAGAGTAAACACAGATGGAAACAACGAATTAGTAGCTTTTATCACTTCCGAAACGCCACAAGAAGGTAAAATGTTAAAAGAATATCTGTCCAAAAAATTACCCGATTATATGGTGCCGCGCATTTTTATACAAGTAGCTAAAATTCCGGTAACGGCAAACGGAAAAACAGACAAAACTACGTTGTTTACAACACAAGGAGAAGTATTGTCAAATACGGTTTCTTATGTAGCTCCAACGAATGAAATAGAAGAAGAAATTGTAAAAATATGGGCAAAGGTGTTACACTTTGAAGTAGAAAAAATTGGGATACATGATAACTTTTTTGATTTAGGAGGCGACAGTCTAAAGTCTGTAAAACTGTTGAACTTAGTGAATATGAAATTTAATTTAACTATGCGAATAGAAGAAGTTTTTAATAAAACAGATGTAAAGAGTTTCTCACTACTTATAAAGCATAAAGTATGGCTCTCTGAAAAGGAAGAAGAAAATCCTAATGAAGAAGAAAACTATATTATATGAGAATAGAACAGTTATTTAATGAACTTATAGAACTCAATGTTCATGTAGGACTTCAAGGAGATGATATCAGTATAAAAGGCTTAAAAAAGGAAGATGCACCTGTAGTAATTCCAAAAATCAAAGCACATAAAACAGATTTGATAGCATACCTTAAAAGTTTGGAAAATATCAATCATGAAGAATTTAGTGCTATACCTAAAGTATCACTTAGCGAATCCTATCCAGTATCTCCTTCTCAATATAGACTGTGGGTTTTAAGTCAGTTTGAAGAAGGTTCTATAGCATATAACATACCTACAAGTATTGTTTTAGATGGAAATTATGACATTGCATGCTTAAAAAAAGCGATCAATGCAGTTATGGAGCGCCATGAAATATTGCGTACCGTTTTTAGAGAAAATAAAGATGGAGAGTTGCAACAATATATTCTATCAAAAGAAGCGGTAAACTTTAAAATTTCATATCAAGATTATAGTCAAAAAGAGCATCAAAAATCATTAATTGATACATATATAGCAACGGATTCCAATACGCCTTTCAATCTCTCCAATGGTCCTTTATTGCGAGTTAGTTTACTAAAAACAGCAGCTGATAATTATGTGCTATTTTACAATATGCATCACATCATCAGTGATGGTTGGTCTATGAATATATTGGCAAACGATGTATTAAAATATTATGAAGCGTATAAAAAAGATGAGAAACCTGCATTGCCAGAACTAAGAATCCAATACAAAGAGTATGCTTCATGGCAATTACAACAATTAAAATCTTCAAAATATGAAACACATAAATCCTTTTGGCGAAAACAATTAGAAGGAAATGTGTCTTTATTAGATTTACCTAGTGAAGCGCGAAGACCTCGTGTCATGACTTTTAATGGTAGAAATCTTGGAACAGTTATCAAAAAAGAAGATACGCAACACTTAAAAGCATACTGTAAAGAAAAGGGCGGAAGTCTTTTTATGGGAATTATTGCCGTTTGGAAAGTGCTATTTTCAAAATATACATCACAAAATGATATCATCATCGGAACTCCAGTTGCTGGGCGAAATCATGTAGAACTTGAAAGTCAAATTGGCTTTTACGTCAATACCTTGCTTTTAAGAAACGAGATTGATCAAAAATTAACGTTTGACAAGCAATTTGAAAACATTATAAAAAACACACTTGCTTGTTTTGAACACCAAGACTATCCTTTTGATGGTATTGTAACGGATTTAAAACTTGAAAAAGATACCAGCAGAAATCCATTATTTGATGTCATGATCACACTTGCCAATGCTGAAAATACAAATGAAGCGCATGCAACACTCATTGATGATGCTATACTAGTAGACAATGGTGCGTGTTTGGCAAAATTTGACATTGATATTACATTTCAAGAAATAGCAGGACAATTGCACTTCAATATTACGTACAATACTGACGTGTATGAAGCCGAAATGATTAAAAATCTACTGAAGCATTACAAAAGCTTATTGCGAAATATTCTGGCAGATACAAGCAAGAACATAAGTGAACTAAACTATTTATTGCCAGCAGATATTCATGAGTTATTACATGAGTTTAACAATTTCAACAAAACAGCCTATCCAAAACATCAAACAATCTTAGATGTCTTTGCAACACAAGTTCAAAATGTTCCAAACAACTTGGCAGTTTCGTTTGACAATACATCTCTGAGTTTTCAAGAATTAGATGAAGTATCCAACCAATTGGCAAACTTTATCAATGCCAATTGTACTATTGAATTAGAAGATTTTATAGGCATACAATTAGAACGCAGTGAATGGGTAATTATATCAATTTTTGCAGTGCTAAAACTCGGTGGTGCTTATGTACCAATTGATCCTGCATATCCAGAAGATCGCATCAAATACATTGAAGAAGATAGCAATTGTAAACTCATGATCGATGCAGAATTAATACAACAATTCAACACCGAAAAAACACAGCATACTACACAATTTAAAAGTCCTCACATACAACCAAATAATCTAGCATACGCTATCTACACATCTGGTTCAACAGGACAACCCAAAGGTGTTTTGGTAGAACATGCCTCCGTGGTAAACATTCACTATGGCTGGAGAGACGCATACAAATTAGATACTTTTCAAGTAAACTTATTACAATTTGCAAACTTCTCTTTTGACATGTCGGTAGCAGATATTTGTCGCTCCATTTTAAATGGTGGACACATGGTTATTTGTAGCAACGAATTAAAATTTGATCAAGAAGGATTGCACCAGCTAATTACTAAATTCAAGATCAGTATGTTTGAAGGTCCGCCAGCGTTAATTATGCCATTAGTAGAATATCTAAAAGAGCAAAACCTAGCGGCAGATTCTTTAAAATTACTAGTGCTTGGAGGCGAAAAAGTAACTTTTGCCAAGTTTGACTTTTTAGTGAATCATTTTGGAGATCATATACGAATCATAAACAGTTACGGTGTTACAGAAGCAACTGTAGATACAACATACTTTGAATATGATAAAAATTATACCATCAACAAAAACATTAGCATGCCTATTGGCATTCCATTTCCAAACAATACTGTGTACATTCTTGACGCACAAAATAAACTTGTTCCCAAAGGAGTTGTGGGCGAAATGTGTATTGGCGGCTTAGGAATTACACGCGGATATTTAAACAAAAAAGAACTCACACAAAAGAAATTTATTGAGGATCCTTTTGTAGCAGGCGGAAGCGTTTATAAAACGGGTGATTTAGGCAGATGGCTAAACGAT
This sequence comes from Kordia sp. SMS9, assembly GCF_003352465.1. Taxonomy (NCBI): domain Bacteria; kingdom Pseudomonadati; phylum Bacteroidota; class Flavobacteriia; order Flavobacteriales; family Flavobacteriaceae; genus Kordia; species Kordia sp. SMS9. The sequence continues at coordinate 3,301,583 of NZ_CP031153.1, forward strand.
GGAAATATAGAATACATTGGAAGAGAAGACGATCAAGTAAAACTTAGAGGATATCGCATTGAATTAGGTGAAATAGAAAAAAAATTACTCACCAAAGAAGCCGTAAAAGAAGTCGTAGTACAACTTCTAAAGTCTGAAGAAACGGATAACGATCAATTGGTAGCATATATAACTGCTGAAACATCACAAAACGCCAACGAATTAAATAATTATTTAATTACAAAGTTGCCGCCTTATATGTTACCAAATAGTTATTATCAACTCGATATTATACCCTTAACACCTAACGGGAAAATAGATAAAAAAGCACTTCAAAGTCTTGAGGAAGAATACAAACTAAAAGGAGAATATGTACCGCCAACAACCCCAGAAGAAATTGTTTTAGCCAACACTTGGGAAAAAGTTTTGCGTAGAGAACACATAGGAATCAAAGATAATTTTTACAGTTTGGGTGGTGATTCTATCAAATCGATTCAAGTCATATCACAACTCAAACGAAATGGATACGCTTTAAAAATTGATTTGCTACTAAGCATTCCTGTTTTAGAAAATTTGGCAAAACATATCAAAAAAGCCGCTAAAAGTGTCAAAAAATATCAAGTAGATGGAACTATAGCATTGTCACCAATTCAACAAGCTTTTATACAAGATAAAAATATAAAAGTACCAAACTATTACAACCAATCTATTTTACTAAAATTCACGGAAATTATAGCGTTTTCCAAGTTAAATGCAGCTTTTAGAAAATTAGTAGCGCATCACGATGGACTTAGATTGCGTTTTGATACTGTAAACAATAATTGGGTACAATACATAGCAAAATTTCATGAAGAAGACTATGCTGTTGAAATCTATGATCTTAGAAATGAAGTGGATGCTATTGCTAAAATGGAAGAAATAGGAACACAACTTCAATCAAGTTTTCAGTTAAAAAATGCTTCGCTTTTTAAAATGGTCATATTCAGATTGCATGATGGAGATAGACTCGCTATGATAAGTCATCACTTAATAATGGATGGGATTTCTTGGCGAATAATAATGGAAGATTTAGGATTAGTATACAGTCAAAAAGAAAGTAATACAAATGTGCTGCAATTCAAATCAGATTCTTATCTAAGTTGGGTGCGTTGTCAACAAGAATATATTAAAAATGGTCACTTAAATACTGAAAAAGAAATTTGGGAGGAAATTGCTGATTCCAACATTCCTAGTTTGCCAACTGACTTTGAGTTTGATACAGAAAATGTTAAGATAAACGAAAACATATCGTTTACACTTGATACAGAAAAAACGGCGATTTTAAAAACGGAAATCAATGGGATTTATAATACAAGTATCAGCGATGTATTATTACTAAATTTAAGTACTTCATTGCAAAAAGTTTTTGGAATACAGGAAAGTCTGGTACTTCTTGAAGGACATGGAAGAGAAGACATAGACAAAGACATTGATATCAGTAGAACAATAGGCTGGTTTACGACAAACTATCCTTTTGTGCTAAAAGCTGCTGACAGTTCCAATCCTTTGAGCAGTTTGTTAAAACTCAAAAAGCAATTAAAGCGAATTCCAAACAACGGAATAGGATATGGAATATTATCGTATCTATCTGACGAATTAGCTGTTTCTATACAACCAACGATAGAATTTAACTATTTGGGAGATTTTGATGGGAATTCAGATCAACATGAAGAAACTGGTGAAGCAAAAGCAGATCAACTATTCGAATTTTCATCTGAAAGTATCGGATTATCTACGCATGCAGACAATACCTCAGAAACCGTATTGCTTGTTACCGGAATGATTGTAAAAGGGGAATTTGTATTGACAATCTCTTATGGAAACGCTTGTTACAAAACTGAAACGATACAACAATTGGTAGATTCGTTTGAAACATCTCTGCATGAAACTATTGCACATTTAACAAGCGTAAAGGCAGTTACAGAAGATATTTACAAATTAGCTCCCCGACAAAAGTGGATGTATGAGCAACAGCATGGAATTTCTCAAAAACGAAACTTCTCTCAATCCTCATATCGCTTAAAAAACGTAGGACTCTCAAAAGAAAAAATTCAACTCGCGTATCAAAAATTGCTTAGCAAACATGCAGTATTACGCACTTCATTTAAAAACATTGAAGGCGATGTGTATCAAGTTGTAAATAAGGATGTTAGTAATGTCAATTTGACTTTTATCAAAATACCAACAACGAATAATGAAACTGAGATAGCGACTTTTATAAAAAAAATAAAATCAGAAGAAATACAACAACAATTTGATTTTACTTCGCCTGCTTTAATGCGATTAAAATTTATAGAAATTCAAAAAGATACTTACGAACTTATTTGGTCTTTTCATCACATCATTTTAGATGGTTGGAGTATTGGCTTGTTAATTCAAGACTTTATGCAAATGTTGCTTTCAAACACAGAAAATATACATCAACAAAAAGAAAATTCAGTTGCCTTTTCTAACTATATCAATTGGGTAGAAATGGTAGATGCTAAAAAATCATTGAATTATTGGAGTAACTACTTAGCAAATTACACCAAAACAGTTGTGCTGCCATCAAACACGTTGAAAGAACCAAAAAGAGCCGAAATAATGCATAAACAAACGCTCAAAATATCGGATGTTTTTGTAAAAGAAATAAAAGAAGTTTGTGCAAAATATAGCATTACACAAAATATTTTCATGCAAGGAGTTTGGGGATATCTACTATCAAAGTACAACGGCACAACTGATGTAGTTTTTGGAACATTAGTTTCGGGTAGATCTGATGAAATTTTTAATGTAGATAGCATCATAGGATTGCTAACAAATTTAATACCTGTTAGACTTTCTTATACAGAAAAAGACAAGCCTTCCGATATATTGAAAGCTTTGCAAAAATCTTGGATACATAGTTTATATCACCATCACATAGATTTTTCAGAAATAGAAAAAACAGTCGCTACAAATAATACGCTAATAAACAATGTATTGACATTTCAAAATTTTCCAACAGATGAAATTTTTGCAGAAGAAAGTCAAACTCAAACCAATCAAGAAGCGACCAATGCTGAAATCGAATTGACCAGCGCTTATGAGCGTTCTTCTTTTGATTTTAACATAGAAATAAAACCCACAAAAAACGAAATGCTTATAGAGTTTAGTTATGACGGGATCGTATATAATTCAGGAGAAATACAAAATCTCATTCACGATTTCGAAGATACTATAAAGCATTTTGTTCAAAATTCAACAAGTCATTTAAAAGTAAGAAACTAATAAAAAAACAATGGAAAAAGTATTTCAAGACATCACAGACTTTGAAAGAAAAAAGCAAGACTTTAAAAAAATAGGATATATAAAGTTTACTTCTTTTTTTATGAAAGAAACATTTTCATCCTTGTTAAAAGAGTCAAACACATTACTGGAATCGCATGCAAAGCGAAAAGACTTTCAAATGGAAGAAACGAACAATTCTCCTAGAAAAATTAGTACAGTCTCAGGGCATGTAATTCAAGAAGAATCTAAATTTATAACAGAATTATATAACAACGAGTCACTTATTGAATTCCTTGAAGAACTGTCGGGAGTTAAGTTATACATTACGCCCGACATTTCAGACAGACACGCAATTCATAAACTACACAAAAAAAATGATGTACATGGAGGTCATATAGATACCTATCCGTTTGTTTTAATAACATGTTTGGAAGCGCCTACAGAAGATGGAGGAGGAGAATTAGAATTTGTTCCGTACTCAACAAACTTAGATGATTTAGGAACCAAAAAATCAATTATAGATGCTATAAAAACAGGCGATAGTTACTTTATGCATGCAGGAATGTCGGTACATCGTGTTTTGCCTTTGCGAGAAAATACAAATAGAACCGTACTGGTTTTTACCTATGCAGATGAAATTTCTAAAGACATAAAATTATCATATTCTACAGATCAGCTTTATAATTAATTAAAAAATACTACGTTTGGAGCTTACCGTAATGGAATAGCTATAACTTGAGCTAAGTGAAAAGTAAAAATCAGCACATAAAAACACTTAAAAAAACGAATCTCAGACTTATATAATACCAATTTTACTATAAGATGCGATTTAAGAAGCGAAGTTACTTTGGCAGTATAGAATGCTGTGAATGATTTGCATAGCCGTAGCTACGGAAAGTATTCGCAAAGAACTAAACTGCAAATGAACGAGCTTATAAACATCATTTTATGTGTAAATTGGTATTACATCACAAATTGAAGGTACGTAGTAAGTAAAAAAGCTCAAAAGAAAATCATTTCGTAGAATTACGCTTCACCAAACTCGTTTCCAACTCAATAATTTTAGGAATGCGATCCTTTTTCTTTTTCTTAGCTTTTAGTTCTTTGTATAATTGTTTAAATGCCATTTTACCCATTTCAACCCCTGGTTGATCTATAGTAGTTAACGAAGGCGTAATGGCTGAGGACATAAACCAATTGCTAAATCCTACAATAGAAATATCTTCAGGAATATTAACACCTTTTCTATTAAACTCCGTAATAGCGCCAATGGCAACCAAATCGGTATTTACAAAAATTCCGTCCACATCAGGATGTTCTCTCAATATTTTTTGCGCAAACATTTCTCCAACTTCAAAGGTCATGTGGTCAAAAATATACACCAACGAAGGATCATACGTCATTCCATTGTCTTCCAAAGCTTTCTTATAGCCTAAAAAACGATCAATTGAATTCTGTGGTAACAACGGACCTCTAAAATGTGCAATACGTTGGCAACCTGTATCAATTAAGTGTTGTGTTGCCATATACGCCGCTTTTCGATCGTCAATAATCACTTTCGAACAATTCACCAGCTTGGCAATCTTATCAAACATTACCAACGGTTTTCCTTGATCTATCACATCGTTTAAATGTTTAAAATCTGCCGTGCCGTTTGCTAACGAAATCAAAATGCCGTCTACACGCTTATTCATCAACAAATCTATTTGCTTCTTTTCAAGTTCGTACGATTCGTTCGATTGTAAAATAATCACCAGATAGCCTTTTTTCTCAGCCTGACTCACAATGCCTTTAATCACATTCGAAAAAAAATGATGTACAATTTCGGGAATAATCAATCCAATCGTATTGGACGTTTCCGTTCGTAAATTCACTGCAAAAGCATTCGGTTTATAATTCAAGGTTGTTGCCAACTCCTTGACCAAGGCTTTTGTCTTTTTACTGACATCTGGATAATCTTTCAAAGCTTTTGAAACGGTCGTAACTGAAATCCCTAAATGTTCAGCAATATCTTTTAAGGTAACTGGTTTCATAAAAACGAATGTAACTTTTTTATTTAAAGAAAGTACAAATTACGAAATCGAAAACGTTTTCGGTAAAATCGAAAACGTTTTCGATGAAAAAAATGCAAAAACATATGCCTAGAAATATAATTTAGTGAAAAATTAATCCCAAAAACTATTAATAATACAATGAAAAACGATACTAACTTAAAGAGACTTTGTACATTTTTGCTGTTTTTTATAGCAACGGTGTCATTTGCTCAAACCAACATTTCAGGTACTGTTAATGACCAAAAAGGAATGCCAATTCCTGGCGTAAATGTTGTGCTAGACGGAACAACTAAAGGCGCAGTTTCAGATTTTGATGGAAAATTTACCATCACCAATGTAGAAGATGGTTCGTACACCTTAAAAGCTTCTTCTATCGGATATGCAACGTACACGCAATCTGTAACAGTAGCAGGAAGCGAAGTGATTTTAAAAATTACCATGGCGGAAGATACAGAGTCACTAGACCAAGTAATTATTACAGGTGTGGTAAATCCGCGCTCAAAAATTGAATCAAGTATCTCGGTAACTAGTATGCAACCTGCAACGATAAAACAATCGGCACCGAGAACCACAGCAGAAATTTTTAGAACCATTCCTGGGATACGAGCAGAATCTTCAGGTGGAGAAGGAAACGCAAACATTGCCGTACGTGGTGTGCCAATCTCATCTGGAGGATCTAAATATGTACAATTGCAAGAAGATGGTTTGCCAGTATTATTATTTGGAGACATCGCTTTCGGAACCGCAGATATTTTTACGCGTTTCGATTATAATGTAAAAAGAATAGAAGCCATTCGTGGTGGATCGGCCTCAACACTAACATCCAACGGTCCAGGTGGTATCATCAACATCATTAGTAAAACTGGAAAAAATGAAGGTGGTGCTATCGGAACAACGTTCGGAGTTGACTTTAATTCGTTTAGAACCGATTTCGATTACGGAACACAAATAGGAGAAGGATTGTATTTACATACTGGCGGATTTTACCGTGCAGGAGAAGGCATTAGAGAAACTGGATTTACAGCAAACAATGGAGGACAATTAAAAATGAGTCTAACAAAAGAGTTTGAAAATGGTTCGGTTCGTGTGTATGCAAAATACCTAAACGATAGAGCAGCAGCATATTTGCCAATGCCAATCCAAGTAACAGGAACCAATAGCGATCCAGATTGGAGCAATGCACCTAATTTTGACGCTACTAGAGGTTCATTACACAGCGCAAATTTAACACAAACATTGAGCTTAGGAGCAGATGGGCAACGTCGTCGTGGCGATGTAACCAATGGAATGAATCCAATCTCTACTTCGGTAGGAATTCAAGCAAATTTTGACTTAGGAGACGACTGGAAAGTTGCTAATAATGGGCGTTTCTCTTCAAATCGAGGAGCGTTTGTATCGCCTTTTCCAGCGGAAGTTGCTTCGGCTTCTGCGATAGCTGATTCTTTTGGAACGGGTTCAACATTGCAATTCACGGACGGATCTGCCGTAGCAGGAAACAGTCTCGTAGCAAGAATTCACATGTTTGATGTAGAATTGGACAACTTCAATAACTTTATGAACGATTTAAAACTTTCAAAATCGTTTGACAATGTCGACGTAACGGTTGGATACTTTAAATCGATTCAAGACATTTCAATGTCGTGGTTGTGGAACTCGTATTTGCAAGAGGTAAATGATGACAATGCACGTTTAATTGATGTATTTGATGCAACCAACGCACCATTGAGTGAAAACGGATTGTACGCGTATGGTGTTCCTTTTTGGGGGAATTGCTGTCAGCGTAACTATGACACGCAATACAATGTTTCAGCTCCTTATGTAAATGTAACGTTGGAAGCTTCTGAAAATTTTACCGTAGATGCAAGTTTACGTTATGATAGTGGACGCGTTTCAGGATCATTCACAAACAGTGTACAAACGGTTTTTGATGTCAACAACGATGGAGTTATTTCCGCACCAGAACAAAGTGTTTCTACCATTGACAATGCAAATCCTACTGCGGTCGATTATGATTACGACTATGTTTCGTATTCCTTAGGTTTAAACTATAAATTAAACGACACACAAGCTGTTTTCGGACGTTACAGTCGTGGTGCTTCTGCCAAAGCCGATCGTATCTTATTCTCAGGATTAGACTATTTAAACGGCGATCGTATCAACGCTTTAGATTTCATCAATCAGGCAGAAATAGGATACAAGCGCGGTTTTGAAAACGGAGCTATTTACGCAACAGCATTCTACGCAAAAACTGAAGAAGAAGGCGGATTTGAAGCTTCAACCAATACGATCATAGAAAACGATTACAAATCATTGGGTATAGAAGTAGAAGGTTTCTACAGATTTGATGATTTCAGTTTACGCGGAGCCGTAACTTGGACAGATGCAGAAGTTGATTCCGGTGACAACGCAGGAAACACACCAAGAAGACAACCAGATTTCATCTACAACATCATTCCAGCGTATGATTTTGGGAAAGAACGTCAAAACTCTGTTGGATTGAGTTTCATTGGACAATCAAAAGCTTTTGCACAGGACAATAACGAATTGGTAATGCCAGGATTCTTAATTGTAAACAGCTTTATCAATGTAGGAATCACAAAATCACTAAACGTAAACTTAGCGGCAAATAATATTTTTGACTCTTTGGGAATCACAGAATCAGAAGAAGGAAGTATTGTTGAAGGACAAACAAATATTGTAAGAGCAAGACCACTTCCAGGAAGATCGATCTCTCTTACATTACAATACAAGTTTTAATTATTTGAATACCATAAGTTTTTTAATTAGTTTAAAAGAGTTGATGTCAATCGATATTGGCTCTTTTTCTCATCAAATACGCATCACATGAAAAACCTACTTTTTACTATAGTTTGTATCACTTTTGCGTATGCAAATACTGTAAAAGATATTGTTAAGAGTGATGAAAGCAAACACAAAATCACAAAAACTATTATTGTATATGGAAGTGATACCTGTCATTTTTGTGTAGACACTAAACAATTTCTAAAAGATAAAAAGGTAACTTTTACGTACTTTGATGTAGATGTGAACAATGAAAAACTACAAGAAATGTTACAAAAACTCCGCAAGGCAAACATACCAGTTTCAAATTTGAGTTTACCCGTAATAGATAAAAACGGAGAAATTTTTACCAATAGCGAACCTTTTGAAGCATTTCTTGAAAAAATAATACAATAGCATGACGTTTAAGAAACCCAAGCTAAGTTTTTGGCAAATTTGGAATATGAATATTGGATTCTTCGGAATTCAATACAGTTTCGGATTGCAACAAAGTGCCGTAACTCCCATCTATGACTTTTTAGGAGCCGATCCGTCAGAAATTCCAATACTACATTTAGCAGGACCTGTAACAGGCTTGTTAGTACAACCTATTATTGGTGCGTTGAGCGACAAAACTTGGCATCCAAAATTTGGAAGAAGAAAACCATATTTCTTTATTGGTGCAATGATATGTAGTATCTGTTTGTTAGCATTCCCATTCAGTAGTTCGTTGTGGATGGCAGCAGGTTTACTCTGGATTTTAGACGTAGGAAACAATACCGCTATGGAGCCGTATCGTGCCTTTATTGCCGATAAACTCGATGCCGAACAACAACCTACAGGCTTTCAAATGCAAAGCTTTTTTACAGGTTTGGGACAAGTATTATCAAACGTATCACTGTTCATATTCCCAATGATTTTTATTGGAACCACAGGTGCATTACCAACGTGGGTATATGCGTCGTTCTTTTTAGGTGCTATCTGTTCCATTGGTTCTATACTTTGGACGATGAAAACAACGTCCGAAATTCCACCAACGGAAGAAGAATTGGCAAAATTAAAAAGTGAAAAACGAAGTGTATTTCAACCGTTTATAGAAATATATGAAGCCATTGGCGATATGCCAAAAGTAATGTGGCAATTGGCGTTAGTATATCTATTTCAATGGTATGCTCTGTTTTGTTATTGGCAAAATTCCTCTAAAAGTATTGCACTTTCGGTTTGGAATGCCACACCAAAAAGCAATCCTGAAGCGTATGAACAAGCCGCGAGTTGGACAGGTTTGGTAAACGGTTGGTACAATGCAGTGACGTTCTTAGTAGCATTTGCCTTGGTAGGTTTTGCCAAAAAATACAGTCCAAAAATGGTACATGCAAGCTGTTTATTGCTTGCTGCGATCGGATTTTTAATATTTCCGCACATTGGCGATAAAAACCTATTATTCTTTGCCATTACTGGATTTGGAATTGGTTGGGCAAGTATCATGGGAATTCCATATTTAATGGTGGTTCACGACATTCCAAAAGAACGTTATGGCGTGTATATGGGAATCATAAACATGATGATTGTCATTCCAATGATTCTTCAAACGGTATCTTTTGGCTATGTGTTAGAAAACTTTCTAGGAAACGATCCGCGAAATGCGATTACGTTTGCAGGTGTTTTGCTCATCATTAGTGTGTTCTGTACGTTATTAATCAAAAACAAAGCAAAATCTAACCTTGCTACGGAATGATGAATTCATCTAACATACAAGCGAAAAAATTACTCTTTAAAGCGCGTTCGGAAAGAGGCTTTTTGGCGAGTGCCGAAAATATTACGAATTACAAACGTATTTGGGCGCGTGATGGCGTTATTTGTGGATTGGCAGCTTTGTTAGATGGAGATGAAGAATTGATAGAAACGTTCAAGAAAACGCTACAAACGCTGGCAAATTATCAACATGCGTTGGGACAAATTCCTTCGAATGTATATTTTAAAGAAACAAACGAAGTTGAACTAAGTTTTGGCGGATTGGCAGGTAGAGTCGATACCATTTCTTGGTTCATCATTGGTGTGTGTAATTATTGTTGGATGCAGAATGATGATGATTTTCTATCAGAAGTATTTCCCAACATAGAAAAAGGCTTGCAACTGCTTGAAGCATGGGAATTTAACAACAACGATTTGCTATACGTGCCACGATCAGGAAATTGGGCAGACGAATACATTACGGAAGGACATACATTTTACGATCAAGTGTTGCGTTTATGGGCGTTGCGATGTGTGCAAAAATTACGTCCATCAGCAAGCTATCAATCCAAAATAGATTGCATCACAGAAAAATTAGAAGGAAACTACAGAAAAAACGATTATCAAACACCATTTCATCCAAAAGCCTATCAAAAACTCTCTGCGACTTCGTATTGGATGGCTTCAGTGAATCCGTCAGGATATCAGACCATGTTTGATGCGTTTGGAAACTCCATCGCACAGTTACTAAAATTGGGCGATTCTACATTTCAAAAACGATTGACAAATTATACAGAAACCTTGCGAGAAAGTTTGCCATTACAATTGCTGCCTGCGTTTTGGAAACCAATAAAAGAAGCGGATGACGATTGGAAATTGCTTGTGAATAATTGTAAATATGAGTTTCGAAATCATCCATACGAATTTCATAATGGCGGAACGTGGCAAATGATCAATGGTTTTTATGGAATGAGTTTGGTAAGTCAAAACTATGTGGAAAACCCAAAGCACGTATTAAAAGCCATACAACGCTTAAATGCGGAAGAAAATGATGGGTTTTATGAAAATTTCAACACGAAAACGGGAAAAGCGATCGGAGTGCCGCAATGTACTTGGAGTGCTGCAGGAGAATTATTGTTAGAACAATACATTAACGGAAAAAGATTATTAGTTTGATCACACAAAAAAATATAGACATACTCTGCATAGGAGAAGCGTTGATTGATTTCATTGGACATCAAGATGATGTTTTGATCAACAATACGCGTGATTATCACAGATACTTAGGTGGATCGCCTACCAATGTTGTGATGAATACGGCGCGTTTAGGACTAAAATCAACCCTAGTTGCTACGATTGGCGCGGACGGATTGGGAAGTTACGTGTTGGAACGATTGCAAGAAATGAACATTCAGATTGCATATGTAAAACAAATAACGGAACATCCAACTTCCGTAATCTTCGTATCTCGATCTAAAGAAACACCTGATTTTATTCCGTACAGAAGTGCCGATTTTTTAATTACGGAAGATCAAATTCCTACACGTTTATTACAACAAGCGAAAATATTCCACACTACGTGTTTTGCATTGAGTAAAAATCCTGCACAGACAACCATCATTAACAAAGCAAAAGAAGTTTATGATTTGGGTGGTAAGTTAAGTATTGACATTAACTATTCTGAAAAAATTTGGAAAGATAAAGAAAATGCACTGGAAATTTTGACCAAATATTGCAGCTACAATCCATTAGTAAAAATTAGCGAAGACGACATTGCTCGGTTGTTTGGTAAAGAAACTTCTCATGATGAAGTATTTACTTTTTTTCATAACTCAGGCGTTGATATAGTATGTTTAACCCTCGGAAAAAATGGTGTAAAGCTTTCTCAAAGGAATAAAGAACTTATTGTAATGCCAGCCATAAAAATTAATAAAATAATGGATGCTACTGGCGCAGGCGATGCTTTTTGGTCAGGATTTTTATTTGCATATTTAAAAGAAAATTCAATTCAAAAGTGTTTGCGTATTGCCTTGCAACTTGCAGCTTTAAAACTTCAAAATGTAGGTAGGTTGCCTAATAACATCAATATACTCTCTGAATTATTGAAAAAATAGACGCATAGCGCATTGTTTAAGCGTTTTGATTTTGATAGAAATTGATAGTTTTTTTATACTCTTTATTTTTCAAATCATTGACAATCAGTATTGGTATAAGCGAGTTTTTGTGTTTAAAACTTTCTTTGTAATTTGAAATGTAGGGACAGAAGTTTATACTGAGTATAGACGAAGTGAACTCAGTTTTTCATCCATCACATAACTTTTTTTAAAATGAATGAGTTATGTCGTTTTAAGGACTTTTTTATTTTTAAAAAAAATACTGTTTTTGGCTAGGACTGCCTGTATTAAGCGATTTAGTCGCTGAAAATATTTACATCGTCATCAAGTAGCATCAAATGTGTAGCTTAGCTTTTCTAAGTACTTGAATTGTAAAATTCTATCCGTATACACTCACATAACTACTCTTTTTAACCTGTTGATAGTACTAGAAAATCATTTTCATCATTAGAAAGTTTTGAATCGTAGTGTATTTAGAAATCATGACATTTTTTTGGGTAACAAAACTTTTATGTGAACACTTACTAATGAATCGATTCATATAGGCAAAACCTGAAGCCTATTTACAAATTAAGTAAGGAATAACATTTTAAATTAAAATTATGAAAAAAAGCCATTTGTATGTATTGCTATTAGCTTTCTCTTTGATCATACAAGGATGCCAAGAAGAAGAAATTTTACTGGGCTCATCTCTTGAGAAATCAGGAAGAAGCGACAACGCAGATATTTCTAAGAAGTATTTGGATTACGGAAATAGGTTGACCAATGTGTTAACTAGTTTACTGAAAGACAAGAAAACGCTTTCCGAAGTGTTAGGAGCAAATTCTGAAAAGAAGAAAGGAAAAACTGAAATGTTAGTAACCGACCTTTTCCAAGCTAAAGTTGACGATGGGAGAGCGACAGGTATGGATGCATTTGCATCAGAATTATCTCGAATGGAAAAAATTTCCCTCAAAGATGCAAAAGAGTATTTATTGTCAAACTCGCGGATCATGCCAAATGTTATTGTAGCGGTACGAAATAATATTTCTTCTCCGACTGACGCATCTTCCGTAGCTTCTTCGATTACTCCAGATCAATTGACATTAGATAAAGTTGTTTTTGTCGATGGCAATCACAGAGTTGGGAACCATCTTTTTGGATATGACAGTTCTTCAACTAGAGTAGAAGTCATAAATGAAGTTTTTTTAACGGTACAAATTAGTGAACGACACGACAGTCAAGGGAATTCACTTATGCATCACGATAACCCATTTTTCTTTGATCCATCGGGTCCAGTAGGTCCTTTAGGATTTTTAACACCATCACAAGTTTGTGACGTAGACGACATTCCTGAACCAGACGGTCCATGTGATACGCCAAGTGTACCGACTAATTTTACGGTAACCATGCAAGATGGTTTTATACAAATTACATGGAATGGCGATTTGGAAGAAGCAGGAACTTGGAATCGGTATGTTCTTGAGCGACGCAATCCAGTAACTGGTGAAATAAAACTATTTCCTATTTATTCTTGTGGATATACAAGCAGTCAATACCTTGTAACAGATACTGATTTAACTCCAAGTACAACCTATATTTACAGAGTACGAAGTGTTAGAATGCGAAAGTTCCCTTTTGGCTCACCAGAAGATTACTGTCGTTCAGAGTGGACAAATTCTATAACGGTAGCTACAGATGCTAGTTTAATTGTAGACCCTGTTGCTAATTTTGAAACGAGAAACTTTAACGAAGGAACTATCGACTATTTTTGGAGTCCACCAGAAAGTTATCAATCTACAGGATATAAAATTGAAGTATCCGTAGATGGATCTAACAACTCTTGGTCAAATATTGAAGACATACCGGATCTTCTCACAGTAAGTCATTCGGAAGGACATCCGAACAGTTGGAAAGGAAATCGTCAACATTTTAGAATTCGAAACAAATTAGGAGCCAATTTTTCGTTACCAGTATACGACGTTGTGTATCCTGCATGGAGAAGTAGTGGCGATCGCGTACGAATTAGCGAAATAAATATTCCAGATATTACGGTGTTTGAATTACCAGAATTAGGAAATCCAGAAATCTTTGTGGCTTCAACTATTGCAACAGATGAAGACTCAGGAACTAAAACATCAGAAGCCTTAGTTGGTTTAACACCAAAACTTGCTGAGCTTATTAGCCTTCCTCCACCGTTTGATTATTTTCAGATTATTATACCTTTTGGTAATGATTATGTTCCATCAGTATCAAACCCTATCTATGCGCATCAAATTCCATATGCAGCAAACATTCTTTTAATTCAAAACTCAACACCAATAACATTGATAAACAATTGGTATGGAGATTATTATAACAAAGTACTTTTTGTAAATATTTCAGAAACAGATACAGGAGAAATTGTCACAGAAACCTCTACAGTATCAAAGGAAGTTGAAGCAAAAGGAACGTTTAAAATTGGAAAAAAAGATGTGTTTGATGTAGGACTTGATATTGGCGCTAAGAAAACAACCGATGTTACGTTTGATTATCCAGATAGAACCTTATCAATGGGATCTTTCGATTTATTCTTTTGGGAAGAAATTAATAGAAATTACGGGTTGCAAGGCTCAAATATTGTTATACGAATTACAAACTAACGTACTAACAACTTAAAAGTATACAATGAAAGCACAATCTATAGTTCATACTAATTTCACAAATATCATACTGTGTATTGTGCTTTCATTTTTTATAGTGCTGAATCCACTTTGGAACACAGTCAATATTTCATACTTTATTATTGGTTTGTTGTGTGTTTTTTTATGCTTTGTAAAAAGCACTAGATATAGTACAACTGAAAACATATTTCTTTATATTTCATTTGGAGTTTCGTTACTTTTACTATATGTAAATCAATATACTGATATACTAGGAATTTCACTATTTCTATTTTTTTCAATACTCATTTGCAAAAAAATAAGTGCAAATCTTTTGTTGCTATTATTGATTCCAATCGCTGCAATATTGCTATTGAAATCTGTTTTTTACATTCAGATTAATGGTGTTTCTACCCTAAACGGATTCTATGTAAATGCTTCACTGTTAATTATTTGTGTGTCGATTTTAAAGAGAGAAAAAATCAATCTAGCTACCACAATTGTCTTGCTTATTTTTACAGTTGTATTCATCATTATAAAATCACGTTTGGGTTTTATTGCAACTTGTAGTTTGTTGCTTTTTAAAATTTTCACACATTATAAAACAGTACGTTTTAGAGTGATAAGCATTGTCATTTTCGTATCAGGATTAATTCCGCTTTTACTTACTAAACAGATATCTATTACAGGTAGAATGCACATCAATACCTTTATTTTAGATCATTTAGATACCGTAAAGTTCTTTGATTACAATCCGTTTACCAATTGGTATAATCATACGATTATCAATCATAATGCACGTGAAATGAGTCAACTAATTGGTGAAGTATACAATGTTGCTTTTAATGATTATTTACAAATACTCATTCAATATGGAATCATTCCCTTTGGTTTGTTCGTAGCACTTAACCTCTATATATTCTATATTTTATTAAAAAGAAAAAAAGGATTGTATGCCGTTTGTTTTCTCATCATACACTTAATGCTGCTTACTAGTTACCCTTTGTTTATGCCTGCTAGTTTCTTCTTTTTACTGCTGTTTTACATTGAAATTGGAACAAAAGAGAAGGTATTCAAACTAAATATTCTTCCTAAAAACACACTATTTACAAATGCTAGTGCACTAAAGTTGATCACAATTTTCTTGTTTATTGCATTAAGTGCTGTGTATTATTACCCAAAATATGTTTTGTTTGAAAATGTACAAAAAGGAGTTTCTTTAAATAATTTACTTGATTCTAAACTCACAAAACATGCTTTTAAAAATAATGAAATTAAATATTGGGTAGCAAAAGAATATATAAGTAAAGATTCCAAAAACGCAAAACGTATATTTTTATACTTACATGATAAGTGTCTTTCTTATAACATGCTCTTATTAACAGGTGAAGTTTTTGAGCATTTGGGAGCATATGAAGAAGCTGTTACCTATTATGAAAAATCGCATGTGGTACGACCTTTTACCTTAATGCCCATTTACAAACAACTTTTAATCAACGATCATTTAAAGAAAAAAAATAAGGTAGATGAGTTAGTAAATTTTTATAAAAAGATGCAATTAAGAGTCGATAATGACCAAACTGACATCATGAGAAAAGAAATTAATGGAATCCTTAAAAAGTATGCCTTTTATGAATGAAAATATGATCTTAACAATAGAAGTAGTACCTAGATTAACTGAAATTAAACATTTTTCGAACTCCTTTGGTTTTTCAAACAACTCATATTCAAAAGTATACGTTAGAAGCTTCTTTCGTGGTATTTAGTAAAATGGTTAAAAAAAGTTTTGAGAATACAGCCGCAAAATAAAGAATATTCACAGTTGTGCATTCGTATTTGATTTATTTATTGTAAATTAAATTTTACAAAAAAATATCAGTAAATGAATATTATTCTCACAGGAGTTACAGGAACCCTTGGCTCTCAAATTTTAATACAGTTATTAAAACAGGAAAAAGTGAAAAATTGTTTTCTTTTGGTTCGAGAAAAAAATGGAAAAACACCGCAGGATCGCATACAGAATATTTTTCATGATATTTTTCAAAATGACTCAAATGATGAAATGCGGTCAAAAATTAAGATTTTTAATTCATCCGATTTTTTCACACCTTCTTATCTTACTAAAACAGCGATTAACTATTTTATTCATGCTGCGGGATATGTCAATTTATCTATTGACATTCGAGAAAAGGCAAAAATATTTGAAGAGAATTTAGCGTTTACAAAAAAAATATTCCAAACATTTTCTCCGTATCTCACGAAGTTTATTTATATAAGCACAGCCTTTTCAATAGGTGACGTAGGTGGCTTTATAGGCAATGATTTTCACAATGGCATCACGCCAAAGTATCGTAATTTTTACGAAGAATCAAAGCATCAATGTGAAAAATATCTTCTTGAAAATGAGCAGCAAAGCAATGTTTCCATCCAAATTTTACGACCAAGTGTATTAGGTGGAAATATCAGTGAAGAACCAAAGTATTTTATATCTAAGTTCATGGTGTATTACCTTCTTGGGAAATTCTTTTACAAGAGCCCGCTAAACGGTGATATTGTCAGAATTGTTGCAAACTTTAACACCGGATTGAATATCATTCCTGTAGATTATGTTGCACACGTAATTTCGGAAGCCATTCATAAAAATATTGCACAACTCAACATTACACATTCAAAATGTACAGGTCTTATTCCTGGAATGACTAGAATTATAGAAACCGCAGGCGCTTCTAATTTTACCTTTGTCAACTCAGTCGATATACAAGGACAATTGCGGGATAAGAACAGAGTGGAACAGTTTTACTATAACTCATTAGGAATGCATTTAAATCCTTATTTAGTATCAGCCCCGTATGAATATGATACCGAAGTATTGGAATCTATAGTGCCGATGCCAAGTTATAATTTGGTGGATTACTTGGAAGATACAATCTCGTATGCAAAGGAAAAAAAGTTTAGAAATAAGCGTTGGTAATTCAATAGGTCAATGTTGGGATTCCAATTAAATTATAGGCATGCAAATCATCCAAAGATATTTTATTTTGTTTGAAAAGTTCTTTCTTCAATTGCTTTAAAACATTACCGATGGGTTTTCCTCTTTTAGAAACGAAATATTCTGTTATGGAGTTGTAGTTATCAATATGTGTATATCCAGATGCGGAAATGGATACAATAGCTCCTTTATTGTCCATTTTGAGGAGGTTTTCTGCAAAGCAATCTCTTTTGTGATACGCAAATGTACCAGTCCAACAAGATAAGTCGATGAGTACGAACATATTTCCAGAAGTTAGACTTTCCATATCATCAATAGCTACTTTCTTATTTTTACTCCAACCCGTATACGAAGCATGACCTACAAACTGAAAAACGGAAGGATTTTTGTCATTGATGTAAGAAGGAATGGTATGCATTCCTAGATATTTTTTGACTGAATTTTGTTTTTCGTACGAAGTATAAAAAACATCCAGTTTGGAAGTAATGATAGAAATATCATCATATATGGCATACGCTGATTTTTTCTTTTTATCTAAAAAAGTAGTTACTTTTTGGATGTATGCATTCAATTCTGAAGATGTTTTAAAGGGAAGTCGTCCAACAGAAATTTTTGGGCTAGACGGATCATTCAAATACGAATACGGATAATCTGTTTCTACTCTGGTAAAGTCCTTATCTTGGATGTAATAATGTGTAGGAATTAAATCGCCTTCATCTTCTTTTTCACTGGCGTCTCCTAAAAAAAGAACATGCTTAGGCAGTACTTTATGAATGTGTTTTTTTATCGCTTTTGCAGAAGGACTACTGTGTGAATAAGCGTTGTAAATTTCTTGTGAATCTACAAATACGTATGACAAATTGGGATCAATTCGTTTAAGAAGTTTTGTGAGCAATGCGAGGTCATTTGCATCAAAATGGCGCGCATTATACACCACCAAAAAATCATGATATGTATTGCTAGGAATTGTAGATGGATATAGCGCAACTTCTTGAATAGTGGATGCTTTTTGAAAAATTAAATTCTTGATTTTCTCATCATGTTCAACTTTTTTGAAAGTAGCACCATCAAAGGTCGCATACGCATACGCATCTTCCATCTTTTGTATGGTGTTGAAACTACGGAACACATACTTTTCAAAATCATTACTCAATAATAAGCGTTTATCCTCAAACAATTTCATTTCAATATGTTCAATACCAACTTCATAGAAAAATGAGGAAACTTCTATATCCACATACTTTTCGGTACTAATTACTGGAACTGAAACAGTAAACTCGCCATACGGAACACTGTAACGATATTGTTTTCCATTGATTTTGACAAGAATAGGCGCATCTGATTTTTTAAAGTTGTACAGCTTCAGTTTCACATACTCTTTTGTGTTTTTTACGGGAATTCCTTTAAATAGTTTCTTTCGGAAGGGATTGTCTTCAGAAATAATAGCTAAAAACCAGTGAGAGCTATCAAAGCTATTGGGCAGTGAATATTTATAGTGATTTCGTTCTTCAATTTTTAAAACTTTGGGAATAGAAAAAACGGTATTAGCTTCGTTAAAATGATCTGCTATTTGGTAAAACCCTTTGCTTGGGCAGTACATATATCCGTAATTATCTTCAACAAAAAGTTGATAATAAGTATTCCCAAAAGAGACATAAAGAGGTTTGTCTTTTATACTTTTCGGAATTTTAAACTTATATATTCCTTCAGTTTCTGTACTAAAATAATAAGAACTTGAATTCGCAAATATGCAGGTTGAAAGTAAAAAAAAAAGATATTTAATATAACTTCTCATAAAATTTTGTGATAAATATAAGGAAATTATTAAAATCACTTTATTTAACAAAATAAAAATCTTACATTTGATGTAATCGCTTATGAAACATGGCATGAAAAATAGTTACTATTTATTTTTATTATTCTTTTGTTTTAGTTGTAGTGATGACGACACGTCCAATGTCTTACAAATAAGGGTAATCAACGCAAGTGAATTTGACTACAAAAATATTGTAGTAAATACTTCTGGTGGTGAACAAAATTATGGGGATTTAGATGCTGGACAAACATCTGTGTACAAAACATTTGATTTCGCTTACCGATTTGCTTATGTGGAACTACAAATAGATGATGACATATTTATTTTTCAACCAATTGATTACATAGAAGAAAATTTGATAACTTCTGGGAACTACTCCTATGAAATTTCTGCAAATGATTCTAATGATCAATTTTCAAGATTGAACATAAACTTACGAAACGATTAATTTAAAAAACCAAACAAACCATGAAACAAAAACACTTTTTAATTGGAGTTTTGTTGTTCATATCGTTTTCTGCGTTCACAACATATACGATTGTGACTGGAGAATATTTAACAACAGCTCCCGAAGATCCTTCTTTTGGCGTTATGATTGTTGATCACGATGATGAAATCAACTCATTAGAAAATTATTACACAAATGTTGCGTACAACCCTTCTGTAGTGAATGATCACAACAGTCTTATGAGTGACTTTGAGAGTGTCATTGTTACGCAAAGTGACTACATGACTGAGAACAACCTCACATTTGAACAAGTTCGAGAAAATCCATCACTTTTACCGCCCAACTTTATATTTTCTAATCAACAACATTCACAAGCACTGAATGTTATCAATACAACAATGCCTGTTGCATCTCCTGATTTGCAACATTCATTAAGTGCCCTTCGTGAATACATTGATTTAGCGAGTCAAGTGAATTACTCCGTATTAGAAATTTATGACGATTCTTATGGAGGTGGTATTCACATGGGAATAGGTGATGAAGCAATGCACTTAGGAGGCAAACAAGCAAATCAAGGATTGCAGTCCAAGGAAGCAATTAGAAAATTAAGAGATTTATTAAAGAAAGATTTATTAAACCTTACCAAAGAACAGTTTACGATCTATCCAAATCCTTTAAGTAATACGTCTACAATTTCTTTCTTGAACAGTATCTCAGGGAAATCCCAATTTGTCCTTTATGATATTAAAGGTAGAATGATTACTTCTGCTCAAAAAAATCTTGAAGAAGGAACCGCTCATATTCAAGCAAATGAAATTTTAGATATCCAAAGCCTGTCTAAAGGAATTTATATCTTGAAAATAAATACCACTACGGGTCGTGAAATGTCTAATAAATTAATCGTAAAATAATTAAGCCACATGAAAAAAGTTGTACAATTATTTTTGTGTTCTTTAGTGATTTTGTTTTCTACAGAATCTTTTTCTCAAGTATCTAAAGAACAAAGCAAATTAACAGGAAAGCAGCTCGCTAAGCACAAAGCAGAGTATGCTGCAAAAGTAAAAGCACTCGGGATGGCAGTACAGCCTGAGTATTTCTACAAACTTAAAATTGATATCAATAAAGTTGATGAATTCAAATCAGTTGGAGTTGACTTAGTTGAGTTGGGAAACAAAGCTGGAGAGTTTACATACAAAGAATACACACTACTAAGTAATTATGTAGTACAAGGTGTTGTTGTAGAACGCACGTATAGCCAAGACAAACAAGATTTTTTCCACACAACGTATAAAATAAAAGTTGAGTCATCTTTAAAAGGTGGCATTTCGGATGAATATATTTATGTGAAAACAGAATCAGGGTTGATAGGAGAAGACTCTTATGTGCAAAGTTCAACAGAACCAAGCATATATTTAGGAGAAAAAGTGCTATTAATGTTGAATAGAGTAGACGTAGCTGCTGCTGAAGCAGCAAGAGAAAAAGGATTTTTTGACAAAACGTTGAATGCTACGAGTAATGACTTTACGATCAATGGTAAATTTACGTTAAAGCAAGAAACTTTCTTTGATTCACACAAGCACTATATAGGAAATAAAGATGAAGTGTTTTCTAACATTGGTCAAGTTCAAAGTATTAACAAAAGAGAAACGTTTCACACTAAAAAATTTAAATAATGAAAGCAAAGAAAATTAAAATATATGCATCTTTGATAGTAATATTTGTTACTTTTAGTTCCTTCGTTTTACTATCAACAACCTTACAGGACAGAACCGCAAATTATGTAATTCGTCACAATAGCACAGTTCCTGCTGCCTTTATTCCGTTATTACCTACAACCATAAATCAAATGTCTCCATCAGCACATGTCAATAATGCACCTACCATGGTACATGGTGGCTTAACAGGTGGAACGCAATCTACGTTCACACAAGACGGTAACATTGTAGTATTTCAAGGATTTTCTTCCAATACTGGCGTATTAGCTTCCGTATTAAGACAATCAATAAGTGGAAGTATTCATACGGAGTTTGACCTTAGAATCAATAGTAACTTTTCAGGTACCTTTTCAAATGGAGCAACTGGTGGTGGACATGACAGAGCTACCGTTTTAAGACACGAATTTGGTCATGGAGTTGGTCTTGATCATACAGGAACCGCTTCTCGTCTTATGGGAGCAAGTTTAGGTGTAAACCAAGTGAAAAATATTGGTCAAGATGAAATACGTGGATACAATTGTATCTATAACAACATTTGTACAGGACAAGAAGGTGGAAGTGGAAATTTAGAATTTTCAACGGATATTGTCGCTGATGATCTTTTCAAAACATTAAAATGGTCTGTTGAAACAGATAACAACGATTTACTTGGTTTCAATGTCTACAAAAAAGAATGTGACGGAAGTTTGATATCAGTTAATTCAGAAATGATTAAATTTAGAAGCAATCAAGCAGAGTATACATTTCAAGTAGACGACACTAAAGATACCTATTATGTAGAAGTAGTAGGAGAAGCTCAACTTGATAAAAGAATGTTCAAATTTTAAAAACATAATGTAATGGAAGAAAATAAAAAAACATATACGGCTCCTAAAATAATATACCAACAGCCAATGGAAACAAGAGCTGGAAGCTCTGGTGGTGGGCCAAGTTAATACAATTATAAAACTTTAAAACAAAATAAAGAAGGTCATCATATGTTGACCTTCTTTAATTTTAAACCAACGCATGCTGTCATTTTTTAAAGAACGAAAGAAAAAAATATCTACCCTTTTTAACGACGCTCCCAATACTTTTAAGTATTCGTTTACAATTCAAGTAAAAGATGTAGTATTTGGAATACATACCAATCAAACATCTTTAGGGAATTACATCAAACAAACGTATCAAGAGTTTATCGTTGATAAACCAGCCGATTATGTGTTCAATTTTCATAATCATACCAAAAGTGTAGTGATTGATGTTTCAGAAAACGAATCCTATACCTATGATTTTATACAGTTCTTTGATACCTATTTTTATTACAGATATGGAAAACAGGAACCCATCGTAGATATTGCACTGCCTAGCAAATTTGAATTTTGGGAATTTGAAAACTTTTTCAAAATATTTATTTCTAGCATCTCGCTAAAATTCAATGCGTTATTGATACATGCAAGTGCTGTTGTAAAGGATAATGAAATTATTTTGTTCTCTGGGCAATCTGGAGCCGGAAAATCTACCATTGCAGGATTATCAGGATATCCCATCATTCATGATGACAATATTTTGATTTCACATCTTGGAGACGGTCTTTTTGAATTAGAAACGATTCCTTTCAAAATACCTTATAAAAAGAATACATTTACAGGTAAGATAAAAGGATTTTATAGACTTTTTCAACACGATGAAACGTTTATTCGTGACATTGAAAAGAACAAGCAACTCACACATCTACTTTTTGGACTTTGGGCATTTGACCATTTTGGAAACAAAAATACCATGCAGTATAATGCGAATGTGATGAAATATTGTACTGAAATTGTACCACATTTAAAAATCAAAGAGTTATATTTTACCAAAACTAATGACTTCCTCAAATTAGTATGACACAACATATTACACTACACATCGCAGATATTTATATACATATTGAATCTGAAATAAATGGTGTTATTGGCAGATTTCAAGAGTTTTACAGGCATTTCAGCACTAATGAATCGGCACATTCAGATTATTCCATTGTCATAAAACAGGAAAAAATGACTGTTTCCGTTACAGGTGAAGAAGAAGGTTTTAAATTTCAAGGATACGCGTTCAAACAATTTGAAAAACACGCAATTTTACTCATACCATCCTTAAAAAACGCATATCAATATGCGGAAGAATTCTTGTTGTTTATTTTCTCTGAATTATGCATTCAAAAAAATAAACTCATATTTCATTCTGCCTCTTTGATAGACGATCAGGACAATGCATACATATTTTTTGGACCATCGGGAATTGGTAAAAGTACCATTAGTAGAAAACTAACTGATTTTACTGTTTTTTCTGATGATATGATGGTGATGGAGAAAACCAACAACGGCTATCTATTACAAAAAACACCTTTTGAGCGCAACAAGCAACGCAAACCCGCTGTTTTGGTAAATATAAAAGTGGTATTTAGGTTGGTGCAAAGTGATGTAGTAAAAATAAACTCACTAAAAAAGAGCAATGCTTTCAATGTATTACTATCCAATCTTTGGTTTAGTGACTATCAAAAAAAGCAAGTAGAAAAATATGCAGAGATACTTCAAGATCTTATGCAAAATACCACGGTGGCAGAACTTCAAATTGCTAAAAATTCTCAAAAAGAAGCCATTGTTGAATGTATCAAAAATTATGAAATGACTTGCTGAAATTCTCTTATAAAACAATAAAAATGATTAAATTATAGGTGAATTTACACGTTGAGATTAAAAACTAAATCATAACCAATGAAACCATTAAAACTAGCAGAAGATGTATTAGTTCAAAATATTGATAATGAAGCTGTTATTGTGACACCAACAGGAGGAATGATTACTACTGTGAATGAAACAGGTGCTTTTCTTATTAACTTTTTGAAAACACATGAACAAAGTGATGAAACAAGTCTTGTAAATGCACTTATGAAAGAATATGACATTTCAAAAGATGCTGTGGTAGATGATGTGAAAGCGTTCATAAAAGAAATGAAAAATAACCAAATAATTAGCTAATTTGATACTTACGGTAAAAGGAAATAGCATGTGGCCTTTGTTGAAAAACGGAGATAGTATCGCTATTTCTGAAGTTACCTCTGTTCAAAAAGGTGACATTATTACGGTACAAAATATGTATAATAGAATCCTTACGCACCGAGTTATCCACGAAGAAGATCTTGTCACAAAAGGAGACAATAACGTATTTCCAGAAAAAGCTCTTGCTGGAAAAAATTTTAAGATATTAGGGAAATTAGATTATGTCATAAAAAACGGGAAACACATCGACATCAATCACTACAATACTGTTTTTTACAAATATTCCAAAGCGGAAATGAAAGTATATGCTTTCATCAAAAAAATAATTCCTGTAAATAGTATTATTTACTTCCTTAAACAGATGACGTACCCAATTTTCATTTTCATTTTAAAACTAAGTTATGGAAGGGATTATTAAATTTAAACAACAATATTTAGAAAATTCTTTCCCTGCGTTCTTTGAAGAATTCAAACAAAAGGAAAAAGCATATCAACGGGCATTTATTGCACATTTGAAAACCATAAACCTAGATCTTTTTTTTTACCAAGCTTTAAAAAAACATCAATTTTTAAACGATCTTGATTCTGAACTCATACAACCACTAAAACAAGAATTTTTACTGGAAACAGGCAGAGATGAGTTTTACAAAAAACAATTTTTCACATTTGTAGATACGTCTCACTTCCCAATTCTTCTCTTAAAAGGATGGCAGTTAAGAGAGTTGATAGGAGCAAACCTCTACAAAAGAAGTTGTGACGTTGATATCTTAGTGCTCGAAAACGATTTTAAAGAAGCCATTTCTGTGCTAGAAAAAGAATTCAATTTTTTCCAAAAACCACAGTACATTGCTTATGGACAACAATGTATGCTGAACGAAAATAGCATGTGCGTTGATTTGCACAAAAAACTAATTGCCTTCAAAGCATTTGACACTATTTTTAACTTGAGCGCTGTCGAATTATTCAAAGAATCTGAAGAAGTAACACATCAGAACGTACAGTATTATACCTTCAATATAGAAATGGAGTTTGTGCATCTGTGCATTCATTTCTTATTGCATCATGAAGGATATGGCTTTCTGTTGGTGTATGAGTTAAAAAGTTTTTTAGAACGCCATCTTTTAACGATGCGTACAGACAAACTTTTGGCAATAGCAAAAAAACATCATTGTGTAGAAATCGTGATTTACACGCTTTTAATTGTTGAAAAACTCTGTGTTTTTGATCAGAAACTCAAAGATTGGATACAAACCTTCGTGACAACACATGATGTAAATTCAGCAGTCACAGACTCGTTTCACAAAGAGTTTCACAAAGAAAATTTTTATCAAAACATCGGTATTTCCAATGAGGTTTTAAAAGAATTATTACTAAATGATTATTCTGATAAAATTACCTTTGTAAAAGCACAAATTAGTTTCAAAACCTACTGCTTCTTTCGATCATTAGGAAAAACATTAAAGATCGTATGATACAAAAAATACGCTCTCATAAACGTTTTTTAAAATTACTCAAAGAGAGTATAGGCGATTTCAAAAATCAAGTAATTGCGTTGCTATTTTTTATATTGATCATTACGATTATCAATATCTATATTCCTCATTTATTTGGAACATTGACAGATTTGTACATGAAAGATCAGTTAGAAAAAACACTCATACTGCTCATCATTTCAATTTATATCGTAAAATTGATCATTCAATATTTTGTTTCTTTCTATACCAATTACTTTTCAGGCGCTATTTCACTAAGGTTAAAATCCTTATTGATTGAGAACTATATTCACGCAACGAACATTCACACAGAATTTATAAAAACAGGCGATTTTCACCAAAGAGTATTCAGTGAAACAGGAATGGTACAAGGAAAATTGATCTTTGGAACCATTTATTTTTTTAAAGACATCATCTTCTTTATATTACTGCTCATCAATATCTTTTTAATTTCTCCATTATTATTTTTTGACCTTTTATTTTTCTCTGTACTGTTATATCTATTTCATACCAAAATAAGTAATAAAGTAGAGTTTATCAACCATGAGCGACAAGCCGAAAATGCAAATCTTTCCAGTTTTTTTCTCGAAATACTCCAAGGAAAAAATGATATCATTATTTTCAATCTGCTACATAAAGTGATCAAAGTAGTGTCTAAAATTGCCGTAAGAATCAAAAAACAAATACGCTTGAGTGCCATTTATCAAGGACTGACAGATGTGTTTTTAGAAGTGTTAATTCTTCTATTTATGATATCTATAGTGGTTATTTTATTATGGCAAAACATGGAAATTCCAACAATCGTAACCACGCTAGGGTTTGTCCTATTTTTACTGTGGCCACTCAAAAGTATCAATGCCTATCTCATGTCGCTTCATATTGTGTTGCCTTCTATCAGTAGGGTTGAGCAAGTACTTGAAAAAATGGAGGCAACAACTTTAAAAGGCACGCGAAAAATTATTGAAACTACAGAAACGCCATCGCTTACGCTAGAAAATATTTCTTTTGGTTATGAGGATCAATCTATTTTTAACAATGCAAACTTTCGCTTTGTCAAAGGTGTGTATTTAGTATCTGGTAAAAATGGTTCGGGAAAATCAACACTGGCAAATATCATTCTCGGAATTACTTCTCCAGATGAAGGAAACATTACAATTAAAGTGCAAAACCGTGAAAACGCGTTAGGTTTAGTGTCGCAAACTCCTTTTTTATACGACAATACGATTGCAGAAAACTTGATGATTCATGACTCAATTACCAAACAAGAATTGACTGAAATTATAAAACAGTACAAATTAAAAGAAACATTTGACTTCGATTTGGACAAAAATGTTGGAGAAAATGGTAAAAATCTCTCTGGAGGAGAAAAACAAATTATCAGTATTCTCAGAGGATTGCTAAAAAATCCTGACATTCTCATTTTAGATGAAATCACAAACAATCTTCCCCTAAAAGTCTATGAAAAATTGCTTGAAAAAATAATCTCAAAAAGAAAAAATAAAATCACAATTATAACCTCACACCATCAAATTGCCCCTGAATTGTTCGATGAAGTGATCAAAATTTGACAACCTATGAAACTATTTTTTGGTATCGTATTCACGGCCGTTATATTGGGGTATGCTTTGCATTTGCTACTACAAGCTATCAAGCAAAAAAAAATAGTACCACTTGCTATATTTTTAGGAATATTAGGAATGTACACGCTGAGTTTTTATAACGAACTTGCGTTTTATATATGTTGGAGTATCTTCCTCATTCCACAAATTTTATTTGTAGTGTACGTTTTCATCTTTATGATTGTGTCAATCACTAGAAAAAAAACAAATACGCTTTCTGACAAAAAAATCCGTGATGAGGAGTTGAAATTTGTGTCGATCGTAGTCGCAGTTCATAATGAAGAAAATGTAGTCGAGGATACCATACATAATCTTTTACAACTCGACTATCCCAAAGACCACTATGACATCACCTTTATTGACGATTTTTCTAAGGATAACACTTTGGAACTGTTGCTGAAATACAAAGATCAAATTCAAGTAATTGACAGGTCTCAAAATGCAAGCAGTACACAACTAAAAGGAAAACCTGCCGCAATTAATGAAAACATCGATAGATTAAAAGGCGAACTCATTTGTATTTTGGATGCGGATTCTGTTATCGAAAAAGGATTCTTACAACGAATAGTGCCCAAATTCAAAAATCCGAACTTAGGAATTGTGCAGGCACGCAATATTTTTTACAACAAAGATAAAAACATCGTCACACGATTAACCGCATTAGACATCTATTCCATGCAACATACCATATACATTCCTGTAAGTAAACTAGGTTTTGGGATGTTTGAAGGAAGAGCAGGCGTCTTTCGAAAAAAAATATTTAAAGACATTCAAGGGTTTGACCCAGCTTTACCTGGGGAAGATTTCGATTTTGCATACAGAGTAGGCTTGTCAGGTTATGATGTACACTATGAAGACACCGTGTTTTCCAAAGAACAAGTAACGGAAACGATCAGTGAATGGTACAAACAACGAAAAAGGTGGCTTGCCAACCATGTGCTGTCTTGTTTTAAAAACTTAAAAGGCTTATACAAAACGGAAAACTTAACCCTTTCTCGAAAAATTGCCGCGCTATTTTTTATGTTAAATCTAGCATACGCGTTTTCATTCAACTTTTTAGGGCCGCTCATGCTCATCAATGAATTTAGATACGAATCCGTTTTACCTTATGTTTTTATCATCTCATTTAGTCTAACCGTTGTTTTTTTCTGTTGCTCATACATTTTACGAACCGGAAAACTTTGGCTGCTGCCACTAATTCCAATCATGATCATTTACTATTGGACATTTACGGTAATTCAAACGTGGGTGCTCATCAATGAAAAATTAATCAACATAAAACTATCTTATAAGAAAGCTTATCATAGAAAACCACTATCAAATGAAGTTTAAAATTCTCTATATAGCGCTATTTAGTTCATTAGTTGGATTCTCTCAAGATGTCAAATGGGATGTCAATCTTGAAGGAATTTCAACAACGAAAGGAATCTTTAGTTATGCGGCTGTTGGTATGAATTTCAACAAAATCAAAATTCAATCTGGAATCTTACTAGGACAAGACTACATCAATAACGAAACTGCGTTAGGATGGCAAGCAGATGTCCTGTATTTTCCAAATGGAGTCAACACAAAAGCATTTAACTTTCTGTTTACAGCAAGCCTCAATTACTTCAATACAAAAGTATCCTTAAACTTTTCAGAAGTAAAAACCAACTTCATTCAAGGAACTTTAGGATATGGATTTACCTATTTTTTCCATGAAAAACTAGCTTTAAAAAGTACTGTAGGACTCGGAATGCTGTTAGAAAATAGAAGTTTCAATTTCAATACAAACGATCCTGCCAATACATGGGGATTTGCAGGAATCATTTCATTAGGAATAACGTACAAGCTATGAAAAAGTTTTGGGCATTACTATCCATCATACTCTGTATCACATCTTGTGAAGATTTTGCCATTCTAGAAAAAGATGGAGAAGCAATTGTATTTTCACAAAACATAGTAACTTCGCCCACATACAATGGAAATTTAAGAGCTGCGACGTTCAATATGAAATTGGGTTTTTGTCAACAATGCGATCCTTTTTCTGGTGATTTGGGCGGCGATCATGAACACCTGGATAAAATAGTAACGCTCATCAACGATATGAACTTAGACATCATTACGCTTCAAGAAGTAGGCTATAAATATGATACTTCCATCGTTGAAAATCAACTGCAATACATAGCAGATAGAGTACAAATGAATTATGCGTACGGAATGGGAAGAGCGCTACAAACAGGAAACAATCTATTCTTACGCGGATTTATTGGAAATGCGGTACTTTCAAAATATGAAATTGTTTCCACTGAAAATCATCCGATTCGATACATTGACTATTACAATCAAAATCACGCACTTAAAACTACAATTAAACTGAGTGATCAACAAGAAATCATAGTTGTAAGCACACATTTTGAATCTGGAAGCACTTCGGATGAAAAAATAATACAATTCAACGAACTCATCGCAGTCACAAAAAATGAAACACCACCTGTCATCATTGGCGCAGACTTTAACATTCCATACACCGAGAACAATTCGTTTCTATCAGCATTAACTACTGATTTCTCAAACTCTTTAGAAGCGATTCCGACTTCTCAACAATCCTCAATTCTAAATACAGGAACTTTCATAACAGGAGCCACATTAGATTATATCTATACTTCTAAAAATGATTTTACGATTGAAACCGCTTTTTTGGTTCCTGAAATCTACAGAAATATCTCAGATCACTTTATGTATATCTTAGAAATACAAATAGTGAATTAATGTGAATTTGACCTAAAAACCCCAGCTTTACTCCTAAAATAGGTGCGATCAATTATGAATCAGTTTGCGTAGTATCAAAATTATACCAATTTACATTTAAAATGGTGTTTTGGATACGAAGTTGCTTTGGCAGTATAGAACGCTGTGAATGTTTTGCATAGCCGTAGCTACGGAAAATAGTCGCAAGGAAATAGAATGCTGAATGAACGAGTTTATTTGTTGCATCTTATAGTAGAATTGGTATACGTATCTAATTTTGATAAAAAATCATATTAAAATAAAAACGTATATACATTTTACTAGTTTTTTACGTTCATAAATAATAGCATAAGTAACGGAATATTTGCAAATAGTTTTACCTTAATTTATGTATATTTGGTTCCCCCCGTATAGCATAACTTTCTAAGAGTTGCATAAAAAAATCAAAAACCTTTTGTAAATAATACATACAAACCTTGTCACAGCGTATGATGATGACTAGCGGAAAAGTTGTAAAAGGTGATTTTGAAGAATTTTTGATATAAACTCAGAGATAAACTAATTATAAAAATGGAATTATTTGTAAAGCTTAATGATTTGGGGATTCAGCTTCAAGTTGAACAAGGAGATTTAAAAATTAAAGCGCCAAGGGGCGTCATAACTCCTGATATTGTGTCCGAAATTAAAGCACATAAAAGTGATTTAATTACCTTACTTTCTGGTGCAGAAATGAGCATTCCTATAGCAAAAAATCAACGTTCATATCCATTGACTTCAGCTCAAAAACGAATGTGGATTTTACATAAAATGCAAGGAAATAGTGCAGCGTATACCATTCCGAGGTCTTTTGAAATTGTTGGAGCTTTAGAAGTTCAAGTATTAGAAAACGCTTTTCAACAAATGAGGTTGCGTCATGAAAGTTTGCGTACATATTTTAAAACGGAAGCGGACCAAGAAATACGACAATATATTGGAGCAGAAGATGAGACAGCGTTTTCGCTAAAAATCACTCAAACTGACGAAGCCAATGTAGCGCAGTTAATTTCAAACTTTTACACCTATTCTTTTTCGCTATCGGAAGCGCCTTTGTGGAAAGTAAACGTATTTCAATTATCTAAAGAACGTTACATCGTTTCTCTCATCATACATCATATTATAAGCGATGGCTGGTCTGTAGAGCTTTTCATCAATGAAGTATTCCAAATATATGCACAGCTAAAAAATAAGCAATCTGTCAATTTGCCAGCATTGCCTATTCAATACAAAGATTACGCAGTTTGGAGTGAAAAACAACGTGTTACTGATGCTTATAAAAAAGCTGCCGAATATTGGAAAACAACATTTACGGGCGAATTGCCAAAACTTGACATGCCTAGTTTTGTGACAAGACCAAGTGTAAAGACCTATAACGGCGAAACACTAACACATAATTTCTCGTCAACACTGACGAAAGGACTAGAAAAACTGGCTGTTAGTGAAGAAGTTTCGCTATTCATGGTATTAATGACAAGTGTCAATATAGTATGTTACAAATACACCAATTCAACCGATATTACAGTAGGAACACCGATGGCAAACAGAGATCGTTCTGTGTTAGAATCGCAAATTGGATTGTATTTAAATACCTTAGCAGTTCGACTTACATTTGAAAAAACACATACCATTCGTGAATTATTAGCGATTCAAAAAAATAAATTACTGGAAGCCTACACGCATCAAATATATCCTTTTGATGAATTGGTATCCGAACTTCCACTTGCCCGCGACGTATCTCGCTCTCCATTATTTGATGTAATGGTAACGCTACACAATCAGGAAGAATTATTAGCACAACCGTTTCAACAAATAGATGACATTACCGTAAATTCATATCATATTTCAGGCAAAAAAACGAGTCAACTCGATTATACATTCGATTTTTTAAACGTTGGGAATCTTCAATTACAACTCACCTATAATACAGATATTTATGAAGCGTCTCAGGTGCAACGTATGCTGCTGCATTTAGAGCATATTTTAGGTGAAATGTTGGCAGATCCTTCACAAGAACTAAAGGATATTAACTATGTGTCTGAAAGTGAAACAAATCAAATTTTATACGACTTTAATCCTGCGAAAAGTACGTTTCAATCATCAGAGACTATTATTTCTTTATTTGAAAAACAAGTACAAAAAACTCCCGATGCAACGGCTCTTGTATATAAAGATACCAGCTTAACGTATCAACAACTGGATGAAAAAGCCAATCAATTTGCACACTTTTTACAATCAAAAAACATACAACAAAATAACCTTGTTGGCGTACAATTGGATCGCACGCATTGGACACTAATAGTATTGTTGGGAATCTACAAAGTAGGAGCTTCGTATGTACCTTTAGATGTGCATCATCCGAAAGCTCGTACTAACTTGATCATTGCGGATGCCAACTGTAATATTGTGATTAATGAAGAAGTACGCAAAGAATTTCAAGAGAAAAACTATGCTAGTGATGCTTTCACAATACAAACTAAGCCAGAAGACTTGGCTTATATCATATACACATCAGGCTCTACAGGAATCCCAAAAGGAGTTATGATTACTCATAAAAACGTAGTGGCAACCTTAGATGAACTAACCACACAGCTAGGCTATGCGCACTTACAAAAAGTAGCACTCTCTACAAATTTGGTATTTGATATTTCAGTATTAGAAATATTTGGTACGTTGTGTAGTGGCAAACAAGCCATTATGTTTGACACGCCATCACTTTCAAATCCACAACATTTCATATCCGAATTGCAAGCAAAAGAAGTGGAAGTATTGCAAATAACACCATCAAGATTATTATTACTGGAAGAAGCACTCTTACAAAAGTCGTTGCCTTCTTTGCAATTACTCATTGTTGGTGGCGAAGCGTTTCCAAATCATATTTTTGAAAAAAGAGAAGCTATTGGGATTCCAATAGTAAATGTGTACGGTCCAACAGAAACCACCATTTGGAGTAGCTATTGCAAGCTGAGCGAATCTGAAATCGTATCCATTGGAAAACCGTTAAAAAATGATGAAATCTACATTTTAGATGCTGATCAACAGATACAGCCAATAGGTGTTACGGGTGAAATTTGTATATCTGGAGCATGTGTTGGAAATGGGTATCTAAACTTGACCAAGCGTACTTCGGAGAATTTTATTCCCAATCCGTTTAATCCTACTAAAAAACTGTACCGAACAGGTGATTTAGGAAGATGGAATACAAATGGAACTGTAGAATTTATGGGAAGAATAGATGCGCAGGTAAAAATAAGTGGATATCGTATAGAACTTGGCGAAATAGAACAGGTGTTACGCAAGCATGCTCACATAAAAGAAGTTGCTGTGATCACCACATCATTGCAAGGAACATTAAAAATTATTGCTTATATAGTACAAAAAGAACCATTGAATGTTGCTGAATTGCGAGACTACACCGCGCAAAAATTACCAGCATACATGATTCCTTCACACTTTATGAGAGTATCGGAATTGCCATTAAATGCAAGTGGAAAACTAGATAGAAAACGTTTGCAGGAATTAGAGCTACAACAAACACCTTCCATAACCTACAAAGCTCCTGAAAGCGAAGTAGAAAAAAAACTAGTTACATATTGGCAAGAGTTGCTAAACGTAGAAGAAATTGGAGTAAAAGACAATTTTTTCGAATTGGGCGGAAACAGTCTGCAAGCCATGCAACTCTTAGGGTTAATTCACAAAGAGTTTAATGTGGAATTGAATCTCATGAAAATGTTCGAAAAACCCTTTATCGATTTCATTGCTATCGAAATTGAAAACATAGCTTGGCAAAAAAATTACAATCACAACGAGAATACTAAAAAAATCACACTATAATCATGGCATATATACATCTTTTAATACAGCAACTTCGAGAAAAAAAAATCGGATTGCAGCTAAAAGAGAATGATTTGGAATTATCGATACCAGATGATGTGACTTTAGATACGGAAACCATTGAGCGTTTAAAAAAACACAAACATGACATTGTTGCGTACCTCAAAGAAATAGACAAACAAATAGCTTTTGAAGCTATTGAAAAAAGTCCCGTACAAGAAAAATATCCTGTGTCATCCTCGCAACATCGTTTTTGGATTGTGAGTCAATTTGAAGATGCTAATAAAGCTTACACCATCTCAAATGCATTGCGATTGGAAGGTCGTTTAGATATTTCCTTTTTAGAAACTGCCTTTGCGTATGTACTAGAAAGGCATGAAAGTCTCCGAACGTATTTCAAATCGAATGCTGATGGAGAAGTTTTCCAATACATACAACCATTTGCTTCAGTAAATTTTCAATTAGAAAAAATTGTTGCGACAGCTACAGCAGAAGAAACCAACGCTGTAGCAGCTTTCCATGAAACAACTTTTAATTTAGAAACAGCACCGTTGCTGCGTGTATTGTTGATTCAAACAAAAACCGACAGTCATATTCTATTATTAAAAATTCATCACATCATTGGCGATGGTTGGTCTATGCAGGTATTGGCAAATGAAATTATGACGGTTTACAATCAACTCATAAACAATCAAGCAATAGCTTTGCCAGTACTTCCAATTCAATACAAAGACTATGTAGTTTGGAACAAAACCGCAAAAAAACAGCACGCATTACAACAACAAAAATCCTATTGGGTTTCACAATTTTCGCAAGAAACACCAGGCATTCAACTACCATTTGCAAAAAAACGACCAAGTGTCAAAACATTCAATGGAGCTGTTTCAAAATATATACTATCAAAAGAAGTACACACGCTACTAACTGAAGGTGCCAAAAACAATGGGTACACCTTATTTATGCTGTTAATGGCAGGATTAAAAGGAATATTCCACCGATATACAGGACACAATGATATTACTTTTGGAACACCAATAGCGGGCAGAGAGCATCCTAGTGTGCAACGACAAATAGGACTTTTTATAAATACACTAGCCATTAAAACGGCACTAGATGCAGAAATGTCTTTTCATCAATTGATCGAAAACGAAAAACAAACACTTCTCGCGGCATATAAACATCAAGAATATCCGTTTGATAGCTTGCTTGAGGAGATCGCTGTAAAAAGAGATGCATCACGTTCGCCTTTATTTGATTACATGGTTGTGTTGCAAAATCAGCAACAAGTTCAAGATGATGATACACCGCATAATGAACTTGAAATGTTTCTATATGAGGGCAATCATTTGACTGTAAGTCAATTTGATATCACATTTATATTTCAAGAAGTTGAAGGAAGCATTCTATTAAATTTAGAATACAATACAGATATCTATGAGCAATCGTCTTTAAATACATTTATTGACCATTTTCAACGCTTCTTACTATCAGGATTAGAAACACCTACGCAAAAACTACACGAAATACAATTTCTATCAGATCGTGAAAAATTACAATTGCAAAGCGACTTGTCTGGTGAACATGTCGAAATCAACACTAACGTAGTTTCCCTATTTGAAGCACAAGTGAAAAAAAGTCCCAACGCAATTGCACTATCACATATAGATTCAAAATTGACCTACAAACAGTTGGATGCGATGTCGAACCAATTGGCACACTATCTACAACACAAAGGTGTACAAAAAGATACTTTAGTTCCTATTTGTGTAGAAAGGTCATTAGATATGATTGTCGGAATTCTGGCAATAATCAAAGTAGGCGCAGCGTATGTTCCTATAAATCCCAACACACCAACATCTAGAATTGACTTTATTGTAAAGGACACAAATGCCAGTATTATGCTAACGCAACAACATTTGCTAGATGCAGAAATCCGTAAAAATAACGCGTTAGACATTATTTATTTAGATACTGATGTTCCTAAATGGCACCAATTCACAACAGAAAAAGTTCAGAATTCCATCACGCCTACACAAATAATCTATGCTATTTACACATCGGGAACTACTGGAAAACCCAAAGGTGTTTTGGTCACACATCAAGGAATTGCAAACTTTACACTATGGAGTATTTCATACCATGGATTTAAGAGTGATGATATTTTTGGGAAATATCTCAATTTTGCTTTCGATGCTTCCTTAGAAGAATTATTTCCAGCATTACTCTCAGGAGCTCAAATTAAGATCATTCCAGAAGAAATACTACTAGAAACAGCCGCTTTAAACGCGTATACCGAACAACATCAAATTACGGTATTGGTGATTCCTGCCATAACGGCTTTGGTTGATGAATTCATTCAGTACAACCATAGCATACGCCTATTAATTTGTGGCGGAGACAAACTTCCATACAAAACAAGTCCGTCGTTTACAATATACAATCATTATGGGCTAACGGAGACTTCTGTAACAAGTCTTGCATACGAATTAAAATCAGGAAATAGCAGATCGTTTGCGCCTATTGGGACACCAATAACGAATACAGAAGTATATGTTTTAGATACCAATTTGAATAGGGTTGCCAAAAGTGTTGTAGGCGAATTATATATTGGCGGTATCGGAGTCGCAAAAGGATACTTGAATCGACCTAAGTTAACAGCAGAACGATTTATTGAAAATCCATTCAAAAAAGGAACTTCCCTTTATAAAACAGGCGATTTGGTGCGCGTGTCAGAGGACAATACTATTGAATTTTTAGGAAGGCAAGACGATCAAGTAAAACTCAATGGATATCGAATAGAATTGGCTGAAATAGCCTATGAACTACAACAAATACCAGCTATTGATGCGGCAATTGTCATCGCGCAAAAAAGCAACATTACACATAATGAATTGGTAGCGTACTACACTGCAAAACAAACGCTTGATAGTACTGAACTACAAGAAAAACTAGCGGATCACTTGCCAAGTTACATGATTCCTTCAATATACATGTATGTGGAAGAATTTGTATATACCGCCAATGGGAAAATTGACAAAAAATCACTTCCAACACCAGACAAATCTCAGCATGCAAAGCGAAAATATACGGCACCTGTAAGTGAATTGGAAAAACGCTTGGCTACAATTTGGGAAGAAGTATTGGGGATAGAAAATATCGGAATTCACGATAACTTTTTTGATAGTGGAGGCGATTCCATAAAAGCGATTCAATTAGTAAGTAAAAGTAAAATTCACGCCATATTTTACGATGTACGTACCGTTTTTACTCAGCAAACCATCGCGAAAATTTTAGAAAACTTAGAAGAAGAAAAAAGGTATCTCAAAGAAACGGGAATACTTTCGGGAGCATTTGGGTTGCATCCCATTCAACACACTTTTTTCAATCAAAAATTTGCGGTAGAAAGTCATCACAATCAAGCTGTTTTACTCACACTATCAAAGTCAATTACTGAAACACAACTTTCAGAAGCATTGTCAATACTAGTCAAACATCACGATGCACTTCGGTTACAATTCTATACAGATAAAAACACAAATAGCATACAACAAGCGTATGGCGATCAGTACACAAATCTTACAGTAGTTCCTATTGACGACCTAAAAACCATTGGGGAAAAGTGTACAAAGTACCAAGCTGACTTAGACATATACAAAGGCGATATTGCACGTTTTGTATTATTTCAAACACATACAAGCGAAACATTTAATCGTTTATTCATAGGCGTTCATCATTTAGCAGTAGACGGAATTTCATGGCGTATACTCATAGAAGATTTACAAACAGTCCTAGCATCTGGCACGTTGCCTGAAAAAGGAACTTCGTACCGTCAATGGATACAACGATTGGAAAAATACGCGACTTCTGAAGAGTTGCAAGCAGAAATTGGCTATTGGAAAAAAGGACTGTCAAAAATACCATCATTCCCCGTAGATTTCCCGTCAGGAAAAAAGAAAACACAGCATACAATAGCGAGCACAGAGCTTATTTTTAATAAAAAGTTGACGGCAGATCTATTGACATCAGTACACCAAGCATACGGAACTGAAATCAATGACATCTTACTCAGTGCCTTGGTAGCAGTACTCTCTAGTTGGACGGCAAACAAAACAACGGTCATCGCTTTAGAAGGACACGGAAGAGAAGCAATTTTTGACGATGTAGATATTCATAGAACGCTAGGTTGGTTTACTTCTTTATTTCCAGTACACATAACAACTGACGATGATTCTCTTGAAAATATAATTGCAACGACTAAAGATACATTGCGCGGAATTCCAAACAAAGGAATTGGTTTTGGCATCCTAAAAAATACCGTAAAAACTCCTGAAATGAAGCAGGCATTTGAGCGAGAATTTACACAGGTGCTTTTTAACTATTTGGGAAGTTTTGATACTACTGCAGCCACTGTTGAAAAGGCAGTTGCAGAAAAAAGTACGCTAGGTTTTGCTCCTGAATATGCAGGCGATAATATTGCGGCGGAAAATGAAATTAACTATGGAATTGCGATCAATGGAATGTTGGTAGCTGGCGAACTGCGTTTAACTTGGAGTTACAGTTCGGCATTGTACAAAAAAGAAACGATTCAGCACCTTTCCAACGCGTATGAAACATCTTTAAAAAACATAGTTTCACACTGCAAAAATGTATCAAAAACGATTGCAACTCCGAGTGATTTCAAATTACCAACAACCATTACCCATCAAGCATTACAAGAATTTAAAAAATCTGACCAACATAAAGACTTACTAATTGAAGATATAGTAATGCTAAGTCCGTTACAAGAAGGATTGCTGTATCATGACATATATGATGAAAATGCAGCCGCCTACACGGTACAATTTTCATTTGAAATGAAAGGCGCATTCCATCAAAATGCTTTCAACAAAACTTGGGAGACATTGGTAAAAAGGCATACCATTTTACGGACAATATTTTTCCCGTTCTCGTTATTAGAACCTGTACAATGTGTCTATGAAACTGTAAAATTGCCAGTAACCTATGTAGATTACAGTGCGTTAAGTATTTCAAAAAGGCAAGAAACAATAGCCGATTATCTAGTAAAAGACAAAGAAAAAGGATTCACTTTAGCAGAAGAATTACCGTTTAGAATCAGTGTTTTAGCCGTTGATGATGACACAAAACACATCGTATTTACAAATCATCACATTCTGTGGGATGGTTGGTCGTTTTCATTACTCATGAAAGAGTTTACAACGCTGTATACTGATTTCTGCGCAAGCAAAAAAGCACCTAAAACAGCAATAGATAATTATGGAAATTATGTCAGAAAACTCAAAGAAAAACATACTGCTAAAGGGAAAACATTCTGGAAAGAATACCTCAAAAACATAGAAGCACCGACTTATTTACCATTTATAAAAAACACAAATGAACGAAATAAAATTTTTGGAAATAGTGAGCAACATATCCAATTAGAGGAAACACTAAGCAGTCAAATAAAAGCATTTGCAGAAAAAAACCGACTCACATACAATACGGTTTTTCAAGGTGCTTGGGCGTATTTACTATCGAAATATACTGGAAACAGAACTACAAATTTTGGGGTTGTAATTTCGGGAAGAGACGCAAAAATAAACGGTATTGAACAAAGTGTAGGTTTGTACATTAACACCATTGTATTGTGCAGCACCATTGAGCCAACTACGGCAATCATTTCATGGTTGCAAGATGTACAAAAAAATCACCTAATTGCCCGCGAAGAATATGCGTACTTGCCACTAAATCAGATAGAAGCAGCAAGTCCGTTACAAAGCAATTTATTTGATAGTTTGTTAGTTTTTGAAAACTATCCTATAGAACAAAGCATTCCAAAAACTTCAAAAAAAGAAAGTACATTTACGGTTGATAACATACAAATTAGTGAGCAAACGAATTATTCACTATCGTTGAGTTTATCTGAAACCAAAGAGGCTTTCACGTTAAAAATGATGTATCATAACGATGTTATATCTGACGGCAGCATACAAAGAAT
The DNA here is from genome assembly GCF_003352465.1 of Kordia sp. SMS9. Classification (NCBI taxonomy): domain Bacteria; kingdom Pseudomonadati; phylum Bacteroidota; class Flavobacteriia; order Flavobacteriales; family Flavobacteriaceae; genus Kordia; species Kordia sp. SMS9. Next base: position 3,341,846 of record NZ_CP031153.1, read on the forward strand.
TACAGGGCATTTACAAGAAGTACTAAAAAGTATCACCAACGGAAGTGAAAAAATTGCTGAAATTAACTTTTTAACAAAAGAAGAAACGGCACTAAGTTTATTCCAAACGCAAGTAGAAAAAACGCCGCATAACAGTACAGTTGTTCGTGAAAATATGCACACCACATACCAAGAATTAGATGTGCTTTCAAATCCTGACATTTTGGTAAAAGACTTGGTAAAACTCACCGCAAACGATAAAAAAAATATAGTCGCTACTTTTGATAAAACCCAAGTTGCTTTTCCAAAAGAAGAAACGATCGTTAGCTTATTTCAAAAACAAGTTGAAAAAACGCCAAACAACATTGCTGTAGTATGTGAACAAGAAGAAATTACATATAAAGAACTAGACGCGCAATCAAACCAGCTTGCACATTATTTGCTAAGTATTGGAGTGCAAAACGAAACGTTAGTTCCAATTTGTGTAACACGTACTAAAGAGATGATTGTAAGTATACTGGCTATTCTAAAAGCAGGTGGCGCGTATGTTCCTATTGATCCGAAAAATCCGATCTCCAGAATTCAATTTATAATACACGATTGTAACAGTGCAATCTTCATTACAGATGATAATGTACTCAAAGAAAAATTACAACATCAAGAAATAAAGATAGTTTCCATAACAGAAAACCAACCGCATCCTTGGGAACAATTTGCGGACAAACGCATAGCGAAACAAATCAGTCCAAAACAATTGGCGTATGTGATATATACATCTGGAACTACAGGAAACCCAAAAGGAGTACTGATAGAACACCAAAATGTAGTGCGTTTATTTTTTACTAAAAAAGCGCTATTCAACTTCAGCGAAACCGATGTTTGGAGTATGTTTCATTCCTATAACTTCGATTTCTCGGTTTGGGAAATGTATGGCGCATTATTTTTTGGAGGAAAGCTCGTCATCATTCCTTCCGAACAAACCAAAGAATTACACAGTTTTGTAGATACCATTCTAACACAAAAAATTACTGTACTAAACCAAACGCCATCAACTTTTTATGTTGTAAAAGAACTCTTATTAGCCGCAAACATTCCAAATGCAATACGTTATATCATCTTTGGAGGAGAAGCGTTACAGCCGCAAATGCTGAGTGATTGGTATGCCGAAAATCCGAAATGTAAACTCATTAACATGTACGGAATTACCGAAACAACAGTACATGTTACCTACAAAGAAATTGGCTCCAAAGAAATAGAAGAAAATGTAAGTAATATTGGAGTTCCTATTCCAACATTAGGATGTTTTATTTTAGATGAATCCTTACATCTATTGCCGCCAGGAGTTGTAGGAGAATTGCATATATCTGGTGCCGGATTGGCAAGAGGCTATCTGAACAATGCCGAACTAACAGCAGAAAAATTTATAAAAAATCCATTTGTAGAAGGAGAACGACTCTACAAATCGGGCGATCTCGCGAAAGTAAATCAACATGGCGAACTTGAATATTTTGGACGAAAAGATGATCAAGTAAAAATACGAGGATATCGTATAGAACTCAAAGAAATAGAATCGCAACTAGAAACCATTCCAAACATAAAACAAGCGGTGGTTTTGGTAAAAGAAGATTCTCAAAAAAACAAGCAATTACGAGCCTACTACAGCAGTGAAACCTATAAAAATCCTGAAGATATACAAAAACAGTTGCGTTCATTATTGCCTGCATATATGGTGCCCAAACGATACCAATATCTGAAAGAATTTCCATTAACCGCAAATAACAAAATTGATAAAAAAGCATTGGTTGCACTAGATGAAACCGTATTGCAGCAAGCTAATTATGTAGCGCCAACAACCCCAAAAGAAACAAAGTTGGTTGCTATATGGAACACGTTATTAGAACTCGAAAATGTGGGTACAGAAGACGATTTCTTTGATATTGGAGGCGATTCTATTAAAATTATCAGACTCATTTCACACATTAAAAAAGCATTTGATGTCAAAATTGGATTGATAGACTTTCACACCAACCCAACAATAAAAGGAATTGCAGCACTATTAGAAAAAATGTCTGGTGAGGAATTAGCATCTTCAGCACAACTCCAACAAGACATACGAACGGAATTAAAAGAATTAGAACAACATGTGATTGCTCATCCTAAATTTCAATTCAAAAATATGCCCGTTGACATCTTACCGATGAGCGACATTCAAATTGGAATGATGGTAACAAGCGAAATGATGCGCGAAAGAGGCGAACTTGCCATATATCATGACCAAATGGTTGTGGAATTGGCAACATTAGATATTGACATCGTTACACAAGCATACAAATTACTCATACAAAAACATGAAATTTTCCGTACGACGTTTAATCTTTATGACTTTGACAAGCCAATACAATTTATTCATAAAGAAGGAAACAGCGAAATACTATTCGAAGACATCACAGAACTTTCCTCAGAAGCAAAAAAAGAATTTATTTCAAATTTTTTACGAGAAGAACGCGAGGAGAAAGCCTTCATACTAAACAAAGATTTCCTATATCGTTTGGCTATATACAAAGTCTCTGAAACGAATATGATACTAATTTTTCAGTTTCACCATGCTATCTTAGATGGTTGGTCTGACAAAAGTTTTCGTTCAGAATTGCTTGAAACATACTTTAAACTCCAAAAAGATGCAAACTACAAACCTGCACCTTTACACATAGGATTTCGAGAAAGTGTCATAGCAGATAAAATAGAAGCAAACAATGAAGCAAATAAATTATACTGGAAAAAAGAACTGCAAAACTACAAACGCTTAGACATTTTAAGTACCAAAGTAGTACAAAACGAAAAAGTAATCATATATCCAAACACACTGCACAAAGCGGTCATTGCACAATGTAAACAAGATAAAATTGCTCCAAAATCGTTCTTTCTTGCGACCTATTTATATGCGCTGCAATTATTTTCTTCCGAAGAAGAAATAACCATTGGGTTGGTGTCTAATCGCAGACCATTAGAAAAAGATGGCGATAAGTTGCTAGGATGTTTCTTAAACACAACACCTTTCAGGTTTTCCATAAACACACAAAAAAGGGAACCGCTACGTAGGTATGTGCAAAATGTGCATGCAAAACTCAATGAACTCAAAGGAAGAGATCGTTTCTCGTTGGTTGACATCTCTAAATTGCATCAAGAAAATCAAAACGAAAACCCGTTTTTTGATGTATTATTTGATTATGTAGACTTCCACGTTGTAGACAATCTCTTAGAAAGTGACGATTTGCAAAATCACATACAAACCAAAAAAAGTGACGATTTGGGCATTGATGAATTTGCCAAAACAAATACATTTTTTGACTTGGTAGTCAGCACAACGGCCGATGATTTAATTTTAAGATTCACACAAAATAGAGCGCTAACATCAAATCGTACCTTAACAGACTTCATTGCATATTACAATACGTTCATTGAAAAGTACATAGAAAATGCCAATTACAAGCTCACCAATGCAGTAATCATTTCCAAAGAGGAAAAAGAAGAACTCGTAGCGGTACATCATACAATTTCAAAAAACGAAACACTACTAGATGCATTTGCAAAACAAGTACTAAAAACACCCAATGCAATAGCAATACAAGACGATACACAGCAACTATCTTACAAAGCACTAGATGAAAAATCAAATCAAATTGCGCATTACATACAAAATAATTACGAAACAGCCGAAGGTGATTTAATAGGAATCATGCTTTCAAATTCAGTAGAAATGCTTCTGGGAATTCTAGGAACATTAAAAGCTGGACTCGGCTACATTCCAATAGATATTGCGTATCCTATAGAAAGAAAAGAACGTATCATAGAACATGCGGAACTAGAAATCGTACTCACAATGATGAAAGATTTAGATCCTTCTATTTTAATGTTCGATATAGACTTAATTGATTTAGAAGATGAAACCATCTATGAAGAAACTACAAGCAACATTCAAAACACACTGCAACCAACCGCAACTTGTTATGTAATATACACATCAGGTTCTACAGGAACTCCAAAAGGTGTTGCCATCACACATGCCGCATTGTACAACTATGTTTCATGGGGCGCTTCCTATTACGCAGGCGACAAACCAATACACTTTCCGTTATTTACGTCTATTTCATTCGATTTAACCATAACAGCCCTCTTTTTGCCAATAATAACGGGCGGAACCATTGTTGCTTATCAAAATGCAACTCCTTTTGAAACCTTGATAAAAATTGTAGAAAATCCTATTCTCAATGCTATCAAATTAACACCTTCGCACTTACAAATCTTAAAAGAAATAAACGATGTAACACAAAGTGCAATCACTACAATTATTGTGGGAGGCGAACAATTAGACGGTTCTTTAGCAGAAGAAATTACGCATAAATTCAATTCGAATGCTACCATCTACAATGAATACGGACCTACAGAAGCAACCGTAGGCTGTTCGGTACATATTTTTGAACCAAACAAGCAAACAAAAGATGCACTAGGCGTTTCCATAGGAAAACCAATAGCAAATACCAATATCTACATTTTAGACGAACAATTAGACATAGTTCCCAAAGGAGTTCTTGGCGAACTATGTGTAAGTGGCGCAGGACTGTCCAAAGGCTACCTGAACCAACCAGAACTCACCAATCAAAAATTCATAGACAATCCATTTCAAAAAGGATCCAAACTCTACAAAACAGGCGATCTAGGAACATGGAATGCGGATGGAAATTTGGAATTTCATGGAAGAAAAGACGATCAAGTCAAAATAAGAGGCTATCGTATTGAACTAGAAGAAATTAAAAGTCATTTAGAAAATATTGCCGAAATAAAACAAGCCATCATTCAAGTCGTTGGAGATGCTTCTGAAAATAAAGAATTGGTAGCGTATTACACGTCAAATGAAGTGCTTGAAGCGGAACGTTTGCGAGAAAAATTAAGCGCCGTATTACCACAATATATGTTGCCAAGACTGTACATATATGTAAAAGAATTTGTGCTAACGATCAACGGAAAAATTGATAAAAATTTGTTGCCAACGCCCAATTTGCAATCAAACACATCCAAAGAATACAGCGCGCCTACAACGGAAATTCAAAAGCAATTGGTAACTATTTGGCAACGCTTTTTAGAAGTTGATACCATTGGCATACAAGATAATTTCTTTGATTTAGGCGGAAATTCAATCACAGCAATTCGCATGGTTTCTGCCATTGAGCAAGAAATTGGATACACAATTGGAATCAAGGATGTTTTAGAATCCCCTCGTATAGAAAACTTAGCCAAAATAGTAGAAAACACCTCAAAAACTCCCGCAACAACCATATCAAAACAACCATATCAAAAAAACATCCCTTTATCATTTGCACAAGAACGATTATGGTTCATAGACAAACTTCACGGAAGCATAGAATATCATATTCCATACATTCTTGAATTCAAAGGAAAATTAGATCCTAAACTCGTAGAAACATCATTAAAACACATCATTCAACGACATCAAACACTAAGAACCATCTTCAAAGAATACGATGGCATTGGATATCAAGAAATACAAAGTGAAGCCGCTTTTACCATCACAAAAGTGCAATCACAGTTATCAGAAAAACAGCTAGAAAACTATATTGCCGAAGCAATAGCGCAGCCATTTAATTTAGCCAAAGACTACATGTTGCGTTGTAGCATATATAGTAAAAATACAGACAATCACGTCATCATTTTGGTCATGCATCACATTGCGTCTGATGGTTGGTCGTTGCCAATTTTCATCAAAGAATTTGATCACATATACAATGCGTTGCAAAAAGGGAAACCAATTGCGCTGCCAGAATTGCCTATTCAATACAAAGATTACAGCATCTGGCAACGAACACAATTATCAGACGAATTACTAAAGGAGAAGCTCTCGTTTTGGAAACAACAACTAAAAGATACCGAACCTTTAGCGTTTCCGACAGACTTTGCAAGGCCCAAAATTCAATCCAAAGCAGGCGAAACCTTTGCGTTCCAATTCTCTATTGAATTAAGTCAAAAACTACAACAATTCGCTAAAAAACAAGAAACAACCTTGTTTACCATATTATTGTCGCTCTATAAAATATTGCTGCACAAATACACAGGACAATCAGATATAACTGTAGGAACTCCGGTAGCCAATCGAAAAGAAAAAGAAGTATTTGACCTCATAGGATTCTTTGTAAATACGCTTGTAATCAGAAACCAAATTGCGCCAACGGATACCTTTGAAAGTATTATTCAAAATGTAAAAACGACTTCCTTAAATGCGTTTGAAAATCAAGAAGTTCCTTTCGAAAAAATTGTAGAAGAACTTGTCATAGAAAGAGATACGAGCAGACATCCATTATTTCAAACCATGTTTATACTTCAAAACAATGAAGTGGTAAATGACTTCGCTGTGGGAAATACTGAAATGAATATGTTGGAAACGCATCAAACAACGACAAAGTTTGATCTAACGCTAAACAGTTTAGAATCTCAAGATAGAATTTCCTTTATATTTGAATATGCAACAGCGCTATTCAAAAAGGAAACCATACAGCAAATGGCGACTCATATTGAAAGTTTGGCAAACATACTGGTAGATGCCGCAACTACAAAAATAGAAACCATCTCATACCTGCAAGAAACCGCTACAAAAGAACTGCTTGAAACTTTCAATAATACAAAAAAATCCTATCCAACGAACACGACGTTCCTAACACATTTTGCCGAGCAAGTACAAAAAACACCGGATGCAATCGCGCTTATTTTTGAAGCAGAAACGATGACATTCAAAGAATTAGACATTCGTTCCAATCAACTAGCACGACATTTACAGAACAAAGGCGCGAAAGAGAATACGTTCATTCCTATCTGTACAGAACGTTCTATTGAAATGATGGTCGGAATCATAGCAATACTAAAAACAGGCGCCGCGTATGTACCTGTAGATCCAAACTATCCAAAAGAACGAATTCAATTCATTATAGAGGATTGTAATGCCACACTAATACTCACGCAGAAAAAAATAGCACAAAACAAACTACATGCCATTGATGAGGTAACTTGTATACCACTAGATGAAACACACCTTTGGGCGCATGAAACTGCTGAAGCATTACACAACAACTACGCATCAGAAACAAATCTATATGTCATTTACACCTCAGGCACCACAGGAAAACCAAAAGGAGTTATAAATACGCATAAAGCTGTCATAAATCGTCTTTTTTGGATGAAAGAAGAACTAAAAATTGACAACAAAACGGTAGTACTACACAAAACACCGTATGTGTTTGATGTATCTGTTTGGGAACTACTAATGCCACTCATCACAGGATGTACACTAGTAATTGCCAAACCAGAAGGGCATAAAGATCCGCAGTATTTATCCAATACGATTCAGAAGCATGCAGTACATCTAATTCATTTTGTTCCTTCAATGTTAGCTGTTTTTTTAGAACATGCAAACAATATTGAACTGCCTTCATTACAACATGTAATTTGTAGCGGAGAAGCACTATCTGCATCGCTCAAAAATGATTTTATAACAGCGTTCAATAACATCAACTTATGGAATTATTACGGACCTACCGAAGCCGCGATTGATGTAACAAGTATCAATATCTCATCGTATGCAGATACAGAAATAGTGCCTATTGGAAAACCTGTTGCAAATACATCGATATACATTTTAGATGCGAATATGAAACTAGTTCCCAAAGGTGTTCGAGGCGAATTGTACATAGGTGGAATACAAGTAGCAAAAGGATATTTAAATAGACCAACGCTCACGGCAGAAAAATTCATTGAAAATCCATTCCAAAAAGGAGCGCGGATCTACAAAACAGGCGACATTGTAAAATGGAGAACTGATGGTACCATCGAATTTATTGGTAGAGCAGACAATACACAAGTAAAAATAAGAGGATTTAGAATAGAACTAGGCGCCATACAAACCAAAATACTACAACACAAAAATATACGAACATGTGTAGTATTGGCGAAAACAATTGCAGCTTCTCAAGAATTAGTTGCCTATTACGTAGCAGACATACCAATAACTGCGGCAAGCTTGCGCGAACACATTGAAGAAAGTTTACCGCAATACATGTCACCTTCCTATTGCATACAATTGCCAAACATGCCGCTAAATACAAATGGTAAAATAGACACAAAAGCGTTGCCAAATCCGAATGTAGAAACTTCACAAAACACACAGCATTTCAAAGCGGCTGAAACAGCCATAGAAAAACAAGTAGTCTCGATATGGGAAGACGTTCTACAAAGAAAAGAAATTGGAATGCATGATGACTTCTTTGCCTTAGGAGGACACAGTTTACGTGCAATTCGACTATTAAACAAATACCACAAAGAATTTGAAATACGATTAGAGCTGAGCGATTTATTCTCCGAAACAACAGTGGCTTCACAAGTGGCATTGCTTTCTGCGTCGGACACTAAAAACTATGAAGAAATTCCAGTATTAGAAGCGCAAGCAGACTACGCCGTCTCGTCAGGGCAACATCGTTTGTGGATCCTGAGTCAATTCAAAGAAGGTTCGTTAGCCTACCACATGCCAAATTTTGTATACTTGGAAGGAAACCACGATGTCACACTATTTCAAAAAGCAGTGCATGCCGTGGTGGAACGTCATGAAATCTTACGAACAATATTCAAACAGCAAAAAACGGGCGAAGTACGTCAGCACATCATTCCAACAGAAAATTACAACTTCACCATTGGTTTTGAAGATTTCAGCAATCACGAAAACAGTGAAGTAGCTTTTGAAAACTACCGAAAACAAGATGCACAACTTGCATTCGATTTGGAAAATGGACCTCTATTCAGATGTTGTCTGATGCAACTCTCAGAAAAGCAATATGCTTTCTACTACAACTTGCACCACATCATTAGCGATGGTTGGTCTATGGACGTATTGCGTGAAGATGTGATGAAATACTACCAATATTTTCATCAAGAAACCGCAATTGATATTGCACCATTGCGCATTCAATACAAAGATTTCAGTCAATGGCAATTGCAGCAAAGTGAAAGTGAAAATCAGCAAGCAGCTCAAACATATTGGACAGAAAAATTTCAAGGAGAACTTCCAATATTGAACTTGCCAACCACCAAACTGCGTCCAAAAGTAAAAACGTACAACGGGCAAACCTTAGAAACCTCTATTTCTGATACAAACTATCGGGCAATTCAAAAGTTTGTCAGTGAACACGGCGGAAGCACATTCATGGTTCTTTTAGCAAGTTGGCAAGCAATATTCTATCGTTATTCAGGATTAAAAGATCAAATTATAGGAACACCAACTTCGGGAAGAACACACAAAGAGCTAGAAAATCAAATTGGGTTTTACATCAACACGCTGGCGTTGCGAAACACACTAGAAAAAGGCGATTCGTTTGCAACATTCTACGAACGCATCAAACAAAATACGCTGGAAAGTTTCAACCATCAAGCCTATCCATTTGATCGTTTAGTGGAAGATTTAAAACTCAATTACGATACCAGTAGAAGTGCGTTATTTGATGTATTACTAACGTTAAATCAATCTGATGAAGCTTCTGAATCGCGCAAAAACTCAAATACTATTGTGGAACTTGGACAAACGATGGCAAAGTTTGACATTGAAATCTCATTCCAGGAAACTGACGGACAATTGTCGTATGTATTCATCTACAATGAAGATGTGTACGATCAAAGCATCATGAAGCAACTCATGCAACATTACCAGCAATTATTAGGGGAATTAGTTTCAAATGCAACCACAAATATTGATCACATTGCATATTTGAGCGCAGTAGAAAAAGAAGCACTAGTTCATCATAAACCAGCAATTGCAATTGAAGATAATTTACTATCCGATTTTACAAAGCAAGTCTTAAAAACGCCTGAACACACAGCAATCATTATTGATGACGTTTCACTAACGTACCAAGAAGTAGAAGCATTCTCCAATCAATTTGCACACTATCTCATTCATACGTATCAAGTTGCTACAGAAGAACGTGTAGCACTCAAACTAACACGTTCAGAATGGATGCCGATTGCCATATTGGGAATTTTAAAATCGGGTGCAGCGTATGTGCCAATCGATCCAAACTATCCGCAAGAGCGAATAGATTACATAGCATCTGATAGCAATTGCAAGGTCAGCATCGACGAAGCAGAATTAACCAAGTTCAAAGAAAACAAAGATGCGTTTGCCAAAACAACGTTGACAATTCCAATTGTAGCAGCCAATTTAGCGTATGTCATCTATACATCAGGCTCCACAGGAACACCAAAAGGCGTTATGATTGCACACAAAAACGCGGTAAGTATGTTGCAATGGGCACAAAAAGAATTTGCGAAAACGGCTTTTGATATCATGTATTTTGTGACATCTTATTGTTTCGATTTATCCATCTATGAACTATTTTATCCGTTAAGCACGGGAAAAACCATTCGGATTCTCGAAAATGGATTGGCAATAAAAGATCATCTCGAAACAGACAAAAATATAGCCATAAATACGGTGCCTAGCGTGATTGAAACGTTACTAGCACAACAAGTAAACTGGGAAAATGTAGTGGCAATCAACATGGCAGGCGAACCGATTCCGCAACAAGTTTCCAATGCGTTACCGTTCAGTCGTGTGGAAGTGAGAAACCTATATGGTCCATCGGAAGATACTACGTATAGTAGTTGTTATCGCATTGAAAAAACCTTTGAAAATGATGCCATTCCCATGGGAAAACCGATTGATCAAACACAATTTTACATTCTGTCGGAAAGCATGCAGTTGCAACCCGATTATGTAGAAGGAGAACTGTATATTGAAGGTGCCGGACTCGCCAAAGGTTATCTAAATAAAGAAACATTAACTCAAGAACGATTCCTGCCAAATCCATTCAAAAAAGGACAATTACTATACAAAACAGGCGATGTTGTCAAACGTTTGCACGATGGAAATTTAGTCTATTTAAGACGATTAGATCATCAAATAAAACTCCGAGGCTATCGTATAGAATTGGGTGAAATAGAACAAGTAATTCAGAAATATTCAGCTATAAATCAAGTAGTTGCTGAGGTAAAACAAGTCAAAAGTGAAGCCAGTTTAGTAGCATATTTTACAACTGAACATACGATTGACAAAGCGTTGTTGCGCAGTTTTATTTCAGAACAATTGCCAGAATATATGGTGCCTTCGTATTACTTGCAACTAGAAACATTGCCAAGAAACGCCAATGGGAAAATTGATCGGAAACAGCTCCCAGAAATTGACGATTCGGCAATTGTCAGAAACATATATGTAGCTCCAGAAACGGAAGTACAGAAAAAACTGGTCACACTTTGGGAAGAACTGTTAGGAATTGATACCATTGGTATTGAAGACGACTTCTTTGAATTGGGCGGAAACAGTATCAAAGCCATGCAACTTATTACCAACATGCAAGCACTTTTTCAAGTCACAATCGACATATCAAAAGTATTTCTCACTCCAAATATTACACAATTGGCAACGGAAATAGAAAAATCATTATGGTATCAAGACTCTTTTGACGAAGACGAAATTATAGATTCAGAAATAATATAAAAAACATACAATGGAAGTATACTTAAAATTAAACGTAGTGCTAGAAGCTTTAATCGACCGATGGTATGCGTGGTCGCATCTCGTATCGCCAGCAACGGCAGCCATGAACATCAAAGATCGTCACTTAAAAATAATGCAATCGTATCTAAGAAATCCAAAAATACACGCGGCGGCTGTAAAAAAACCTGAAATGTTGGGCGGACCGTTTATTGATTACGATGGTGGACGTGTAGACGAAATCAAAGCACTATTTGAAGAAACCAAAGAAAAAAGAGCGCCATTACTAGCACTTTGTGATGCTATCAATGAACTCAATACGCTATTGCAAACAGAAGCCACAGGATATTCACTAAACGATTTGTATGAAAAAGTGCCAGCGCCACTGCAAGGTTATGTAGAATTGTATTATGACCTAAACAATCATCCAAACTTCCGATTCTTTGAAAGCTTGCTGTACAAAAGTGAATACTATGATGAAAGTACGCAATCAATCTCTTTGCAAATGATTGATGCCGATGATGCACGCTCGTTTGTACTGAGTACTCCACGTTTAGACGATGAACTTATGATTCATTTAAACATTCCATTTAAAGAAAATATCATTGAAGAACTCTTTAAAATGAAGCGAATTCCAAGTTCGTATGAAGCCATCAAGGAAAAACTCAACATTCCGGAAGACAAAGAAGCATTATTCAAAAGCTTTTTCACCACGGAAGCGCCCACAACATACATTCCGTATACGGGAACAGGCATTCGTACGCGGTATTTCGGACATGCATGTGTATTGGTAGAAACGGACGAAGTATCCATCTTGGTAGATCCTGTAATTAGTTATGATGGTTACGAATCTGACGTGAATAGATACACAATTAACGATCTTCCCGAAACAATAGATTATGTACTAATTACGCACAATCATCAAGATCATATTCTGTTGGAAACCTTATTGCAACTCCGACACTGTATCAAAAATATCATTGTGCCTTCTAGCGGAAAAGGAAACTTACAAGATCCAGGATTAAAACTCATGTTCAACAATATCGGGTTTCACAACATTATAGAATTGGATGATATGGAATCCATCACTTTGGACAAATGCACCATCACAGGATTGCCGTTTTTAGGCGAACATTCAGATTTAGATGTACGAAGCAAACTCTGTTATCACATCAAACTGCACAATGACTTTAGCGTATTATTTGCTGCCGATTCTTGCAATGTAGAACCCAAAGTATACGAACGTGTACAGCAAATTGTTGGAAACGCCGATGTTATATTTTTAGGAATGGAATGCGATGGCGCGCCACTTTCATGGTTGTACGGTCCGTTAATGCCCAAAAAATTGCAGCGCGACAAAGACAACTCAAGGCGTTTGGCAGGTTGTAACTATGAACAAGCAAAACGATTCATCAACATCTTCAACCCGAAAAATGTATTTGTGTATGCGATGGGACTCGAACCTTGGTTAGAATTCATCAGTTCGCTAAAATATACAGACGAATCGCGTCCTATCGTAGAATCAAATCTGCTATTAGACGATTGCAACCAACGCGCAATTGTAGCAGAACGATTGTTTGGAGAAAAAACAATTGAATATTAGTAAATTCATTCATTACAGCATACGTGGAAAACATAACAAACATACTTTCTGAATTACAAAAAGAAGGCATCAAGCTGAAACTAAAAGGTGATGGAATTCAAGTGATTTCACTCAAAAAAAAGCTTGCGCCAGATACAATTCGCACAATAAAAGCGAACAAACAGGCATTGATCAATCACTTGCAAAAAATGCAGGAATCTCAAAAATTCTTGCACATTCCCAAGCTGGAACCGCAAGAAAACTATCCACTTTCTCCAGGACAGCAACGTATTTGGATTCTCAGTCAATTTAAAGAAGGCATGTTGGCCTATCACATGCCGCAATTTGAATATTTATCAGGAGAAATCAACCTTACCAACTTTCGTCGTGCAGTAGCAGCCGTTATTGCGCGTCACGAAATACTAAGAACTGTTTTTAAGCAAGATGAAAATGGTATCGTACGCCAGTGGATTATTCCCGTAAGTGAATGTTCGTGCGAATTGGGATACCTAGATTTTAGCACAGAACTATGTCCCGAAAAAGTATTTGAAACCTACCGAATTATTGAAGCAAATCAGCCATTTAAACTTGAGGAAGGTCCATTATACAGAGGAAGTGTCATTAAATTGTCTGAGTCAAATTTTGTATTCTACTTAAACATACATCACATCATTGGCGATGCGTGGTCGTTAAAAGTGTTTCGCGATGATATCATGAGCTACTACCAGCATTATCAATTTGAAACGCCTTTGCAACTAACACCGTTGCGCATTCATTACAAAGACTACAGTGCTTGGCAAATTTCATTGCAAGAAAGCGAACGTTACAAATTGCATCAAACGTATTGGAAAGAAATTTTTAACGATGAAATTCCAGTATTCAATCTTCCCACACGGAAAAAACGCCCAAAAATTAAAACCTACGATGGTACAGGTTGGGAAGCAAAACTTCCCACAAGTTTGCACAACGCGATTCAACAATTTACAAAAGAGCAGGGCGGAAGCGCATTCATGGTTTTATTAGCCGCTTGGAATGCCATAAGTTATCGCTATACAGATGCAAAAGATCAAATTACAGGAACGCCCGTTTCTGGCAGAGTACACAAGGAACTGGAAAATCAGATTGGGTTTTACATCAATACTTTGGCATTGCAAAACAAAATTGAAGATGCTGATACTTTTCAAACTTTGTACAAACGCGTCAAAGAAAATACGCTAGAAGCTTACAATCATCAAGAATATCCTTTTGATAAATTAATGGACGATGTATCGTTGCATTATGACGCGAGTAGAAATCCACTATTTGATGTGCTTTTTACGCTGCATCAAGCAGAAGAACCAACGCAAACCTCAGAAATCACTACGGAACTAAAGGAGATATATACAATTCCTATAAAATTTGATATTGAATTTGCGTTTCATCAAGCAGAAAACCATACGCGTTACACGTTTTTATACAATGAATATGTGTATGATGCTAGTACAATGCAGCAATTTGTACAACATTATTTTCAATTCCTTGAAAAAGCACTCACACAGCCAACGGTAAAAATACGTGAAATAGACTATGTAACAGAGTCAGAAAAAACGCTTTTACTCGAAGGTTTTCAAGGTAAAATAGTTCCGTATGATCAAACGGAAACGCTGATTTCACTCTTTCAAAAACAAGTTGCCAAAACGCCCAAAAATACGGCGATTGTTTACAATACTATTGAACTTACGTATGAGGAATTAGATGCTGCATCCAATCAATTAGCGCAGTATTTAGTAGAAACCTATCAGATACAAGCTGACGAATTAATTTCATTAAAATTAGCACGCAGCGAATGGATGATTATCACCATTTTAGCAGTATTAAAAACAGGTGGCGCGTATGTACCAATTGATCCTTCCTATCCGCAAGAACGCATTCAATACATAGAAGCTGACACCAATTGCAAGCTAAGTATTGACGCTGCTGTGTTGGAAAAATTCAAAACACAACAAGCAAATTATGCTAAAACCTATGCAGGAATTCACCCAAAACCAACCGATTTAGCATACATCATTTACACTTCCGGATCAACAGGGAAACCAAAAGGCGTCATGATTGAGCATCGTTCTATCAGTAACTATTTGCAATTCAATACCAAAGTATATGGTTTCAATGAAAATGATGTTACATTATTAGTGTCTACCTATTGTTTTGATATTTCGTTAAATCAAATATTTAACACCATTTTGACAGGTGGAAAATTGATCGTTTCTAACTTTGGCTACAACGAACTTGATCAGCTCATTCAAAAACATCACTTAACGTGGTTGGATGGCACTTCTTCCATGTCTGAATTTATTCCTGCTGAAAAATCATCACTTCAAAAAATATTTCTCGGTGGCGAACCTTTAAAAGATACCGTTGTTGAAAAATTTAAACACCAACAACTCTACAACGGATATGGTCCTACAGAATGTACGGTAACGACTTCCAGAGGCGAAATTCACAAAGGAAAACCCATCACTATCGGAAGTCCTGTACACAATACTAATTATTACGTATTAAAAAACGAAGCTTTATGTCCCATAGGAGTTGCGGGCGAATTGCACATTAGTGGAATTGGCTTGGCGCGCGGCTATCATAACAAACCTGATTTGACTGCGGCAAAATTTGTAAATAATCCTTTTATGCCTGGCGAACGCATGTATAAAACGGGCGATTTGGTACGATGGCTTCCAAATGGAACGATTGAATTTTTAGGCAGATTGGACGATCAAGTGAAATTGCGCGGCTATCGTATTGAATTGGGCGCGATAGAAAAATCGTTAGTTTCACATGCTTCCATCAGCGAAAGTGTCGTCTTAGTCAGAGAATTGACAGGACAGCAAGAATTGATTGCATATTACGTAGCTAATGAACCTATAGACGCTGCTCAATTGCGTGCACATGTAGCAACGAGTTTGCCACAATACATGTTGCCATCGTATTATGTACACATATCACAAATGCCACTAAATACCAATGGCAAAATAGCAAAAAAAGAATTGCCAAATCCAACTGTAGACGCTACAGAAGTTGCATCTTTCCGAGTGCCAGAAACAGACTTGGAAAAGCAGGTTGTTGCTATATGGGAAGATATTTTAGGAAGAGAAAAAATAGGCTTGGACGATGATTTCTTTGTGTTGGGCGGACACAGTTTACGCGCAACTCGATTGCTCAATACATATCACCAAGAATTTCAAATACGATTGGAATTGGGCGATTTATTCTCAGCAACAACAGTGGCTTCACAAGTGGCTTTACTTTCCGCGTCCGACAACGAAAACTATGAAGAAATTCCAATACTACAACCACAAGCAGACTACGCCGTATCATCTGGGCAACATCGTTTGTGGATTTTAAGTCAATTCAAAGAAGGTTCGTTAGCGTATCACATGCCAAATTTTGTGTATTTGGAAGGAAGTTATAATGTAGCAGATTTTCAAAAAGCAGTGTATGCCGTGGTGGAACGTCATGAAATCTTACGAACGGTTTTCAAACAACAAACATCGGGTGAAGTCCGTCAGCGCATCATTCCAATAGAAAATTACAACTTCACCATTGGTTTTGAAGATTTTAGCAATCATGAAAACAGTGAAGTAGCTTTTGAAAACTACCAAAAACAAGATGCGCAACAAGCATTTGATTTGGAAAATGGACCTTTATTCAGATGTTGTTTGATACAACTTTCAAACGATTACTTTGTGTTTTATTACAACCTGCATCACATCATTAGCGATGGTTGGTCTATGGGCGTATTGCGTGATGACGTAATGAAATACTACCAACATTTTCATCAAGAAACGGCAATTGATATTGCACCATTGCGCATTCAATACAAAGAATACAGCCATTGGCAACAGGCACAACAGTCAGAAGCCACATGTGTAGCACAAAAAAATTATTGGCAACAACAGCTTTCGGGCGAATTACCATTGTTAGATTTGCCAACCACAAAACTCCGTCCGAAAGTAAAAACCTTTAACGGATATGCTTTAGGAACACAATTTCCAGAAGAAATATACACGCTCATACAAGATTTTACCAAACAACATGGCGGCAGTACATTTATGGTGCTTTTGGCAAGTTGGCAAGCGATTTTCTATCGTTATTCAGGTGTAAAAGATCAAATTATAGGAACACCAACTTCTGGAAGAACGCACAAAGAGTTGGAAAACCAAATTGGATTTTACATCAATACGTTGGCTTTGCGAAATACGTTGGAAGAAAATGATACGTACAAAACATTTTACGAGCGTGTCAAACAAAACACGTTGGAAAGTTTTAAACATCAAGACTATCCATTTGATCGTTTGGTAGAAGACGTACACACAGATTATGACACGAGCAGAAGTGCTTTGTTTGATGTATTATTGAGTTATGATATTTTGAAAGATGGCGACGAAGGAGCGTCTTTTGGATGCGACATTCAAGATTTTGGAGAAGCTGTCGTTAATTTTGACATCCGAATTGAAGTACAAGATCAAGGCGATCAACTCAATTACAAGTTGGTCTTTAATCAAGATGTCTATGACAAAGCGTTGATGTTGCAATTAATGAAACATTACATGCAATTGCTCAACGCATTGCTTACAAATGAAACAACCGCCATTTCTAAAATGGAGTATCTAAACGAAGCTGAAAAATTAAGCTTGCTAGAAACAACAAGCGCAGCAGAAGTGTATGATACTTCGCAAACTGTAGTTTCTTTATTTGCTGCACAAGTAGCAGCATTTCCAGCACGAACCGCGATTAGCTATCAAGGAAATAGTTATACGTACAAAGAATTGGACGAACTCTCCAATCAATTGGCAAACTATCTGTGTGAAACTAAAAAAGTACAATCCAACGATTTAATCGCAGTAAAATTGGCACATGACGAATGGCTCATTGTAACAATTTTAGGAATCTTAAAATCGGGTGCCGCGTATGTACCGATTGATCCAAATTATCCGCAAGCGCGTATTTCTTACATAGAGTCAGATACCAAATGTAAAATTAGTATGGATGCTGCCGAATTGGACACATTTAAAGCGCAACAATCCAAATACTCAAAAACATACACAGGCATTCCTCCAAAACCAACCGATATAGCATACATCATTTACACTTCGGGTTCTACAGGAACACCAAAAGGTGTCATGATTGCGCATCAAAACCTAAATCATTTGTTCCACAATGCTACGCAGCAATTATTTGATTTTACCGAAAAAGATGTGTGGTGTTTATTTCATTCCTACTGTTTTGATTTCTCCGTTTGGGAAATTTTTGGCGCATTGCTCTCAGGAGGAAAATTGGTGATTCTGCCTAAAAAACAACGTATAGATTACGAAAAACTCACTCAAATATGCATTGAAGAAGGAATTACCGTATTCAATCAAACTCCAACTTCTTTTCAAGCGTTGCAGGCTAGTTTCATAGAAAAAGCAGCAAAACTACAGATTCGCTATTTAATTTTTGGCGGTGAGAAACTGGAAAACACCTTACTAAAAAACTGGAAACAAAACTTTCCAACCTGTCGTACCATTAATATGTATGGAATTACGGAAACTACAGTACACAATACCTTCAAAGAATTGACGAACGAAGATGTTCAAATAAGCGGAAGTACAATTGGGCAATCAATTCCTGGGATAGATATACAGGTATTGGATGCGAATTTTCAATTGGTGCCGTTTGGCGTTACGGGAGAAATGTTTGTCACTGGCGCAGGATTGGCAAGTGCCTATTTCAACAGACCAGCAATTACGGAAGAACGATTTTTAGAGTTAACGATCAACCATCAAACAAAAAAATACTACAGAACAGGCGATTTAGCAAAGCGATTACCTCATGGAGAACTGCAATATATTGGAAGAATTGACGATCAAGTAAAAATCAGAGGACATCGTATTGAAGTAGCTGAAATTAATGTGGCACTAAACGCTCACGAACACATCAAAGAATCCATTGTCATTGCAGAAAAATCTTCGGTTCATGGCGCTATGGAGTTGACTGCGTACTACGTGTTGCATCAAAACACACAAGAAACGGAACAAGCATTGCGAGCTTATTTGGCTAGTCTGTTGCCAGCATATATGGTGCCAACATTCTTTATTTCGTTAGCGGAAATGCCATTGACGGTGAATGGGAAAGTTCATAAAAAACAATTGCCGAAACCAAACTCAATCGAAGTTGCTTCGAGTGAAACGACTGAAGTGGAGCTTTCTGATACAGGAAAACAAATTCTGCAACTTTGGGAAGAAATACTGCAAAAGAAAAACATCGCCTTAACGGATGATTTCTTTGAATTAGGAGGTTACAGTCTCACTGTAGCATTAATGCTCAAAAAACTCAAAAAAACCATAGGAATTGACATTCACATTGTAGATTTCTACGAAGAACCTACCATTGAGAACATTCTAAATCACACACAAGAAACGCAAAAAACGCCCGAAAACTATACTCGATTGTTAAGTTTAAGTGATGGAAACCATCCAAAAAGTATCTACTATTTGCCATTATCGCATGGAATCGGTTTGGTGTTTAAAAATATAGCGGACTATCTCAGCGATACCTATAACAATTATACCTTTCAAAGTTTGGGCATGCATGGCGATGAATCTGTAGCGGAAACGTTTCGACAAGAAGCAGTAGTCTATGCAAATCTCATCATAGAAAACTCGCAACATACTGAAGCCATCTTGTTTGGGTTTTCATTTGGCGGTTATATAGGATTCGAAACGGCAAAAATTTTAGATGAAAAAGGATTTACAAACTATAAATTACTCATTCTTGACGTAATTCCAAACTTTAAAAATAGCATTGACAAAAACACTGAACTTAACAATTTGAAGGAATATGTGGAAGCATTTGGGCATACATTTGATCAAGATTTGGTACAACGAAGTGTACGCGTTGCAGAAAACAATTTGAACATACTCACAAACACCTACCAAGTTTCAGGGAAAATAAAAAATGGAATCATTTGTGTGCAAGCAACTAAGAACACAAAAGTACTAAATATGAATGCTTGGGAACCTTTTACTGAAGCAGCTGTAGTAACGCAGAAACTAGGCTGTATACATGGTGAAATGATGGAAGAAACGCACTTTAAATCCCTAAAAAATATCCTTGATTCGTAAGTATATTTAAATATTATTTTTATATTGCTCGATATTCAAATTAAACTTTATACATGAAAAAAAGTAAGACTATTTTATCGCTATTATTCGGTTTATGCTATTCGATAAATGCTTTCGCTCAAGAAACTAATGTTGAGGAAAAAGGAATTGATGAAAAAATTAATGACTTCTTTGTTCCAATTACCGAAGTATGGGAAGGTATTGTGCTCTGGAAAATTCCAGGGATAGAAATCCCATTAGTAGTAGTGTTATTAGTTTTAAGTGCAATCTTTTTCACCGTATACTTTGGATTTATAAACTTTAGAAAATTTCCCTTAGCTATCAATGTAGTTAGAGGGAAATATGACGAACTAGATCATGGTTCGGTTGATGAAGAAAATGCACAAGTGCATGTAGTTGATGGAGATATTCCTGATACTATCAAAGATGAAAGTAAAGATGGTGAGGTTTCTCACTTTCAAGCACTCACCACAGCAGTTTCAGGAACTGTTGGTTTAGGAAATATTGCAGGTGTTGCCTTAGCAATTGCTATTGGAGGACCAGGCGCAACATTTTGGATGATTATTTGTGGACTCTTTAGTATGGCAACGAAATTTGTGGAATGTACACTTGGTGTAAAATACCGTGATGTAGATGAAACAGGTGCTGTATTTGGTGGACCCATGTACTACTTATCCAAAGGTCTTGCGGAGCGAAACTTGAAAAGTTTAGGAAAAACATTAGCAATCATTTTTGCGATACTATGTGTAGGAGCATCTTTCGGTGGCGGAAATGCTTTACAGTCCAATCAAGCAGCAGAACAATTAGCAAATGTCTTAGGAATTCAAGGTGGTTCTACAGGATTTATCATCGGAATCGTATTTGCTTTTGTTGTGGGTATTGTAATTATTGGAGGAATCAAAAGAATTGCTTCTGTTACCGAAAAAATAGTACCATTTATGGCAGGAATTTATGCCTTAGCTTGTTTGATCGTAATCTTTGCAAACTTCTCATACATTGATGATGCGTTTGCATTAATCTTTAAAGGAGCATTTACGCCAGAAGCTGGACTTGGAGGTTTATTTGGAGTGTTAATTATCGGATTCAGAAGAGCAGTATTTTCCAATGAAGCGGGAGCTGGTTCTGCGGCTATTGCGCACTCTGCAGTAAAAACAAAATATCCAGCGAGTGAAGGTATTGTTGCCTTATTAGAACCATTTATTGATACAGTACTTATTTGTACAATGACCGCATTAGTAATCATATTCTACAACAGTAGTGATGTGTTTGCGTATGGAGGTGATGGACTCGGAAACGTAATCGTGAATGGTCAAGAATTAGGAGGTGTTAATCTAACGTCTTTGGCATTCGAATCTGTAATTCCTTGGTTCCCGTATGTACTTGCAGTTGCAGTTGTATTATTTGCAATATCTACCATGATATCTTGGTCGTACTATGGTTTGCAAGCCTGGAAATATGTTTTTGGAAGAGGTAAGAAAACCGAGATGGTATATAAAATATTATTCTTACTATCAACAGTTATTGGAGCTTCAATGTCTATGGGTGCAGTATTTGCATTCTCTGATGCGATGATCCTTGCCTTAGTATTCCCTAATATGATAGGATTACTACTACTATTCCCGAAAGTAAGAGAAGAATTAACACGCTATTTGGCAGCGGTCAAAAAATCAAAAGAATAAATTTAATGTCAAAATAAAAAATAAAGAATAATAGCAAATACCTAATTCAATTAGGTATTTGCTATATATACTAAGAGTTCATGTAACACGTTATATCTAATAGAAAATAAACGCTAACAGAGCGATTGTGTTAGTAAACACATAAAAACCTAAATAATAAAATACCCTAAAGACCTAATTCAGGTATAAAAACACCATACGTGTTTTTAAAATTTCCCCTATTACATACATATAATATCAACTCATAAAACGGTTGATAGCATACAGTCTTGTCTTATAATTATAAGATAAAACGTGTGCAAAATGTGATGAAAACAATATTGCATTCAAATCTGTAAGAACACATAACACATCTGTTTTTTTAACAAACGTGTGCTGCTTCTTACATGACGAAAAATAGTAAAGTATAATATAAAATTATGCTTGGTAACAGTATAGTAAAAGAGAAATATGACTTTTTGTGGTATAAAAATAACTCATGATGGCGGTATCGCACTCATAGAAAATAATGAACTTATTTTCAGTATAGAACTTGAAAAAGTAAATAACAATAATCGTTATGCAGGAATTTCAGACCTATCTGAGATTGAAGAATTACTGAATTCTAAAGGATATGACATCAATGAAATTGATCATTTTATTGTGGATGGTTGGCATATTGATCGTTCAAAAACTACAACACCAATACATTCCATAATTGAAACGAAATCGTCCGGAAAACCTATTGCTTTACAAGTATCAACCTACAATGAAGAAAGTCTCAAAGAAAACAATCTAAACGCTAACTTCTTCAAGGATGCTTTACCTATAAATGGTAAAAATTTCACCTACAGTAGTTACAAACATGTTACAGGTCATGTATTAAGTGCATATTGTGCAAGTCCTTTTGCCGCTAAAAAAGAAGACAGCTATGTATTAGTTTGGGATGGCGGACAATACCCACGATTGTATTATGTAAATCCCAACTCCAAAAAAATAGAAAACAAAGGAACTCTATTCTTTCTCACAGGAACCATCTATGGCATCATGGGACACTATTTTGGACCTTACAAAAAAACTGAAACGGAACGTATAGAAGATCAACGACAAATGACGCTAAATGGCTTCTTTGGAGGATTGTCCATTGCAGGGAAAATTATGTCGTATATGGGTGAAGGGCACATCAATCATGACTTATTAAATGCCTTGCCGCAACTCTATAAATCCAATATGGAAATATCGGTATTCTTTGAACATAAATTTTGCAAAGCTGTTGAAGCATATACAAAAAATATTTCTTGCACTGATGCGGACGTATTGCTGACAATACACACGTATTTAGAGCAGATGATTATTGAAAAACTGCAAAAAAAGCTCAAAAAAGATGCGTATGCCAAAGCAAATTTTTGTTTCGCAGGAGGTTCGGCATTAAACATAAAATGGAACAGTTCTATAAGAGCTACCAATCTATTCAAAGAAGTATTTGTACCACCATTTCCAAATGACTCCGGAAGTGCTATCGGAATGGCTTGCGCAGGAATGTGGGAACATACAAATCATTCACACATCACTTGGAATCCGTATGTAGGACCAGACATCAAAAAAAGTGAAGTTCCTGCTGGTTGGGCAGAAACAGCTTGCAGTTTAGAAGATTTAGCATTGCTATTGCATCATAAAAATGAACCGGTTGTATTTTTAAGCGGCTGTGCAGAAATAGGACCAAGAGCACTAGGAAACCGAAGTTTAATAGCTGCGGCAAGTTCTCCCGATATGAAAGCCTGTCTCAATAGGGTAAAAAAACGAGAACCTTTCCGACCTGTTGCACCCATCTGTCTCTTAGAAGATGCTGCAACTATATTTGATCCAGGTTGCGAAGATCCGTACATGTTATTCAATCACGATGTACGGGAAGATTGGAAAGACAAAGTGCCTACCATCTGTCACGTAGATGGTTCTGCCAGATTGCAAACGGTAGCGCCAGATTGCGCAGCGAAAGAAATTAGAATCTTGCTGGAAGCGTATAAAAAAATAAGCGGCATTCCGTTGTTGTGTAATACAAGTGCCAATTATAACGGAAAAGGCTTTTTTGCAGACGTAAAAACAGCTTGTGAATGGGGAAAACTAAACTATGTGTGGAATAACAATACCTTATACACAAAAGTAACAAACCCTACAATTTTCAATGTTGGACAAGTATTGGAGAATAGCAATTCTTAAAAAAATAGTAGTTTAAAATGTCAATAGTAGTTGTGTGAATATGAAGTCTCTATTAGATATATTATACAAATTAGGAGTTCGTTTAGAAGTACAAAATAACGATCTAAAAATTAAAGCGCCACAAGGTGTTTTGACATCGTTTCATATACAAGAAATAAAAAAATATAAAGAGGATTTAGTTACCTTACTGAGTGTTGACACTACTTCAAACATTCCCAAAGCACCAATACAATCATGGTATCCATTGACTTCAGCACAAAAACGCATTTGGATGCTTAGTCAATTTGGCAATGCCAACAAAGCTTATAACATTGTTGTTGCCTTCGAAATGGAAGGAATACTCAACAAAAAAGCCTTGCAAAAAGCATTCGAATATGTACTAGAAAGACACGACAGCTTGCGCACCTCTTTTATAGAAAAAGAAGGCGAAGTATTTCAGCAAATTACGCCAGCAGTTGAATGTGCTTTTTCGATACAATATAGCGATCAAACAGAAAGCAACACCAACGATATAAACCAGTTCTTTGAATTTGATATAGAGCTTACAAAAGCGCCGCTATTGGGTGCGCGACTTCTTAAAACTTCCGAAACAAAACACATCCTCATCGCGGTATTACACCACAGTATTGGAGACGGTTGGTCGATGGAAGTTTTTTCAAGAGAATTGGTCATTGCGTACAATGCGTACTGTACATCAAAAGCGATAGAACTTCCAGCATTGGCAATTCAATATCCAGATTATGCAGTGTGGAAAAATCAACATATACAAACGGCAAATCACACAAAAGCAGCAAGCTATTGGTTGGAAAAATTTCAAGGAGAATTGCCATCGCTGCAATTGCCAAGTTTCAAAAAACGTCCAGCCGTAAAAACATACAACGGAAACACAACACATTTTAAATTTTCAAGTGAATTTCATCAGCAAATCACTCAATTTTCAAAAGATCATGAGGTTACCTTATTTGTAACGCTTTTAGCGGGAATCAATGCGTTTTTACATCGGTATACAGATCAAGACGACATCATTATAGGAACGCCCGTAGCAGGAAGAGAACATCCCGATTTGCAACATCAAATTGGTCTTTTCATCAACACGATGGCAATTCGTACACAAATTGCTTCAGATGATACGTTTGCAACCATCGTACAAAAAGAAAAAGAAAACTTTTTTGAAGCCTATCAACATCAATCCTATCCATTTGATGAATTCGTAGCTGCATTACAGCTACAAAGAGACATGTCTCGCTCCGCTTTATTTGATATAATGGTCGTATTGCAAAGTCAATCGCAATTACAATCAGTAGCTACGGACAACTTTTTTACAGGTTTAACAACAAAACCATATCAAGTAGCTGCTTCTGTGGCAATGTTCGATCTTAGTTTTGCTTTTGCAGAAACGGAAACCCTAAAATTGGCACTGAATTACAACACAGATTGCTATTCGTCTGCCTTCATCAATCGATTTTTGGTACATTTTGAACGCTTCTTCTATAAAATCATTTCGACTGAAAGAACGACTCCAATTCGTCAAGTAAATTACCTTTCAAAAGCGGAAATAAAAGCGCAAGTCACCACGTACAATCAAACCAGTGTTTCCTATCCAAAGCACAAAACACTTGTAGACATTCTTCAAGATCAAGTACACAAAACACCAGATTCGGTAGCAGTTGTTTTTGAAGAAACTTCGTTGACCTACAAAGAAATAGAGGAAAAATCGAATCAATTTGCGCAGTATCTCAAAGAAAAATACAATCCACAACCAAACGATACCATTGCCATACAATTAGAACGCAGCGAATGGTTGATCATTTCCATACTAGGAATTCTAAAATCTGGAGCGGCGTATGTGCCAATGGCAACAGCTTATCCTGAAAGTAGAGCAGCGTATATCTGCGCAGATGCAAGTTGTAAAACGATCATTAACGAAGCGGAATTGGCAGTATTTAAACAACAAGCGGCTACTTTCAAAAACACACTTCCAACGCAAGAAATTCGTCCAGAAAATATTGCGTATATCATTTATACATCAGGAACTACAGGAAATCCGAAAGGTGTCATGATTACGCATAAAAATTGTGTAAATTACATGTCCTACTTCAACAAAGAAGTACACAACATTTCGCTTACCTGTAAAATAATATTTGATGTTTCTGTAAAAGAACTATTTACGGCATTAACTTCTGGAAGCACGCTATACATTGCAAAAGAAGAAACGACATTCCAGCCAGAAGCGTATGCCAACTATCTATATGAAAATAAAATTTCGTACTGTTATTTGCATCCAATGCATGTACATTTAATTGCCAATGCCTTAGATGTGTATGAAGAAATATTCCTAAAAAAAATCATCCTTGGTGTAGAAGCCATCAAACCAGAAATGGTGTCTTGGTATCTGTCCAAAAACATAAAAGTCATCAATGCGTACGGACCTTCTGAAACCACGATATGTGCCACCGCATACGAAGTAAAAAGTTTAGACGCAATTACCACGGCAAACATTCCTATTGGAAAACCAATAGACAACTATCAAGTATATATTTTAGACAGCACATACAATACCTTACAGCCAACTGGAATATTGGGAGAAATCTGTATTTCTGGCGATGGAGTTGGAAAAGGATACATAAATCAACCAGAATTAACGGCACAAAAATTCATTCCGCATCCTTTCATAAAAGGTGAAATTTTATACAAAACAGGCGATTTAGGCAGAAAACTTCCCGATGGCAATCTTGAATTTATAGGCAGAAGCGATCGACAAATCAAAATCCGCGGGCATCGTATTGAATTGGGCGAAATAGAAGCAGCACTGACGAAAATTTCTGAACTAAAAGTAGCGTATGTTGAAGTACAAGTACTCAAAAAAGAAAAATACCTTGTAGCGTATTACACAAGTAGTAAAAAACTGCAAGCAACAACACTACGGAAACAGTTGCAAACACAACTTCCAGCATACATGCTTCCAAGTTTCTATATAGAAATTCCGAAGTTGCCATTAACAGTCAACGGGAAAATTGACCGTAAAAAATTGCCAGAAGTTGATTTGGAAACCAAGGTGCAAACGGAATATGTAGCAGCCAAAACCACCACACAACAACAACTTGTTACCATTTGGAAGCACGTACTGGAAGTGCCACAAATCGGCATTACAAACAGCTTCTTTGAGTTGGGCGGACACAGCATGAAAGCCATGCAATTGGTAAATCAAATCAATGCGGTATTTGGGAGTAATTTACAAATGCGCGATGTTTTTCTATATCCTACAATTACAACGATTTCGAAGCAGTTGTTTCAAGAAAACGAGATTCAAATACAACCTGCGGAAGTCAAAGAAAGCTATGCATTATCGAATATTCAGCAGCAAATTTGGGTAGAAAGTCAAATTGCAGAAGGCTCCAAAGCCTATCACATGCCGTTTGTCATAGAAATTTCAGGAAAAAAGCAATTGGATATTGTACAAGAAGCAATGAATTGTTTGATAGCGCGCCATGAAATTCTAAGAACGGTTTTTAGAAAAGATGATGAAGAAACGGTCAAGCAATGGATTTTAGATGCCAAAGAAATTACGCATAGTTATGACTATCACGATTTTACAAATCAGGAAGATTGTAAAGGATTGATAGACAATTATGTGGAAGCGCAACACGAAAAACTATTCGATTTGGAAAATGGACCACTGCTACACTATGCACTTTTTCATATTCCCGACAATAAAAGTGTTTTCTATCTCAAACTACATCATATCATTGCAGATGGTTGGTCAATTCAAATCCTACTAAAAGAACTATTTACTCAATACGAAACCCTACAAAACAACACTGAACAGACACTTTCTTCGTTAGCAATTCATTACAAAGACTATGCTGCATGGGAACAACAAATAACTTCTGAAGCTTCAGTACACGCACACGAAGCATTCTGGAAAAAAACACTCTCAGGAACATTGCCAATCATTGATTTGCCAACGACAAAAGTGCGTCCCAAGTTAAAAACGTACAGCGGCGCTATTTTTGAAACTTCACTATCAGCAGAAACTTCAAAACAGTTGCACGACTTTTCAATAGCGCATGAAGGCAGTACTTTCATGACCTTATTGGCAATTTGGAATGTAGTGCTTCACAAATACACAGGCTTGGAAGATATCCTCGTCGGAAGTCCTATTGCTACCAGAAAATCAGAAGTTTTAGAACCACAAATAGGACCGTATATCAATACCATTGGGTTACGAAACACGATTGCAACAACGCAAAATTTTGAAGAATTCTTCGCAACGGTAAAAGAAAATACCTTAGCAGCATTTAGCCATGAAATGTATCCTTTAGCAGAATTGGGTACGAAAATGAACCTGCAAAGAGATCGCAGTCGAAGTCCAATTTTTGACGTCCTATTCACGTCACAAAATATGCAATCTTCCATTGTAGACAAGGTGATTCCTTCGGAAGATGAATTTCTATTCAGAGAAAATGTATCTTCTAAATTTGACCTAAATCTAAGTTTTTACGAACATGACGGAACCATTATTTTAGGATTAAATTTCAATCCGGATGTCTACGAAGCACACACAATTCAGCAACTATTAGGTCATTACAAAGCGTTCATTTCAAAATTACTTCGCCACACACAAACACCAATCGCAAAAATATCGGTACTGTCTGAGTTGGAGCAACAATTCAGTCTGCAAGCTTCTCAAAGCAAAGAAGTTACGATAGATTCGAAAGAAACCATTATTTCAAGATTTCAAAACATTGTCCGTCAATATCCTGAAAATACTGCTGTACAAACACCCAATTCCAAATATAGCTATCAAGAATTAGATACTTTGAGCAGTCAATTTGCACACTATCTACAACAACACTATAACAGTACGATTGGCGATGGAATTGTTGTCAAATTAGCGCACGACGAATGGTTTTTTATAGCCATCATGAGCGTGCTAAAAATGGGTTGCTTTTTCATTCCTGTCGCGGTAGATTTTCCTGAAAAACGAATTGAATATATCTCCAAAAATAGTCAAAGTTCACTCTGTATTGATGCTGCTTTTATAAAAGAATTCACAAGTCAAAAAAACAACCATACAAAAGATTATAAAACAACTCCAATACATTCTGACACAACCTGTTACAGTATTTACACATCAGGAACGACAGGAAAACCAAAAGGTGTGCTCATTCCGCACAAAGCGGTTGTCAACTATGTAGACGGATTTATTGCCACCAACAATATTACGGAAAAAGACAGTTCCGTTGTCTTGTCGAGTTTGGCTTTCGATTTGATCTACACAAGTGTATTTCCATGCTTGCTTTCGGGTGCAACTCTCTTTGTGCCAACAACTTCGCAAACAAAAAACGTGCTAGAAATTACAGACGTCATTGCAGCGCACACAATCACGTTTCTCAAAGTAACACCTTCGTATTTGAACGTTTTACTTGATGTTTCTGAAAACATTTTGGTGAGAGACACTGCATTGCGATTGATGGTCAGTGGCGGAGAATCGCCCATACAAAAAGATGTTGAAAAAATTGTCAATTCGGGAATTCACGTATTAAATCATTACGGTCCTACAGAAGCGACTATTGGAACGTGTACACACTTAATCACACGAGAAAATTTAAAAGCATTTACCGAAAATCCAGTCATCGGAACACCCGTTTTTGGAAATTACATATACGTATTAGATGCTTCATTACAATTGGTGCCAAAAGGTGTTATTGGCGAATTGTATATTGGCGGAAATGGACTCGCCAAAGGCTATGTGAATGCCGAAGAAACTGCGCTAAAATTTATCGCAGATCCATATCGAACAGGGAAAAAAATCTATAAAACAGGCGATTATGGAAAAATGCTTCCCAATGGAACGATTCAATTTTTAGGGAGAAAAGACAAGCAATTCAAAATCAATGGCTACCGAATTGAAACGCAAGAAATCAAAAATGTATTATTAGCGCATAAAGCCATTACCAATGCGCATATTACGGTTGTAGCAAACGACGGACAGCAATTAATACTTGCATTTGTTGTAGGAACGATTGAAGATTCGGCTGACATCAAAGAATATCTAGGTCAATTTCTTCCTGCATATATGTTGCCAAGACACATATACATATTGGCTGAATTTCCGATGAACAAAAACGGGAAAATCATTGAAGAAGCACTGTTAAAAAGTGTAGATATTACACACGAAACCACAAGTAATTACGTACCGCCAAGCTCTGAAATAGAAAAAATATTAGCAGCTACTTGGCAAGAAGTATTAGGTGCCAAACCGATAGGAATCAAAGATGTATTCTTCGAATTGGGTGGCGATTCCATCAAAGCCATTCAAATACTATCAAGAGTTGGTGCACACGGATTTACGTTCGATTTGACAGATATTTTAAAATATCCAACCATTGAACAACTAAGCTCGTTTGTAAAAATTAAAAAAAGAAAAATACCGCAAGCACCAGTTGTTGGAGACGTTTCGCTAAGTCCAATACAACTTCGTTTTTTGAACAATAAAGAAAATATTCATCACTTTTTTAACTATTCCTTTCTATACAAAAGTTCACTGCCGTTAGCAGTGGAAAAAATCAAAAAAACGTTTGAAATCCTTTCGAATCATCACGATATTTTAAGAGCTTCATTTTCCAAGAAAGCTTCAGATTGGACACAAACTATCCAAAAAGAAACTACATATAATTTTTATACGTTTGAAACTACTGCGGATGAATTTGTATTAGAAAAATCACAAGAAATTCAAGAACAAATCAACGTTACAGATGCATTGATCGGATTGGCAGTATTTAAAGATGAAGAAAAATCATTGCTATTTTTCACCTTTCATCATCTTATAATCGACATCATTTCGTGGTATACGCTCAAAGAAGATTTTGAAAATATATACCAAAGTCTACTCCACAAACAAACAATTGCATTACCAGAAAAAACAGATTCATACAAATATTGGGTGCAACAACAAGTAGCAAAAACACAAACGGAAGCCTTTCAAACAGACATTGCGTATTGGCAACAATTTCAAGAAGAATTGCATACGCCAACATTCAAAAATACAGCACAACTCAACAATACATTTGAACAGCAACAAGTGGCTTCTTTTCAATTTTCAGAAGAAGAAACCTTGCTATTTCAAGAAATACCACAAAAAAAATACAACATCAACATTGAAGAAGTACTAATCACAGGATTAGTAGCGGCTTTTTCCAACACATTTCACACCAAAAATGTATTAATTGATGTGGAAAGTCACGGACGACACGAAACCTTAGAAGCTACGGATATAAGTAGAACTGTAGGCTGGTTTACGTCCATCTATCCAATGCAATTACGCAACTATGCAACGCTTCGAGAGCGAATTGTACATACCAAAGAAACACTGCGAAACGTACCCAACAAAGGCATCAGTTTCGGAATTTACAAATACTTGTCAGACACAACGCAAAAATTCATACAACCGCAGCTCCGCATCAACTATATCGGAACTGTTGATTCCACTACAGTGGAAGATGGTTTTCTAAGCTTACAACCTGGCGTATATCCGATCTCTAAAAAACGAACGCGCGATTATATTATTGACATTCAAGCCAGAATTCAACATGGAAAATTGCACGTACAATGCAACTATCCAAAAGACTTTCTATCTGCGTCGAAAATAGAAGCGTTGTTAGCAGCGTATAAGCAAGAATGTCACGAAATTATCACACATTGTCAAAGCTTGCAAACACAAAAATACACACCATCTGATTTTACGTTTTCAGACTTCAGTATTGCAGAAATGGAAGCGTCAAAACTCTTTGAAGCTGACAATGTGGTTGATATTTTACCGATGAGTTTGCTGCAAAAAGGAATCTTCTATCATTACCGAAAAAACACAAATAGCAAAGCGTACTTTGAACAGAAAAATTTCAAACTCAGCGGAAACTTTATAGCTTCACAAGTTGCAGCAGCATTTCAAAAAGTACTTGACAAATATTCCATTCTAAGAACTTCATTTACCGATGATATTGGGGGCGATTTACTGCAAGTTGTCAAAGGCAATCAACAATTAAACTTCAACTATCACGATGTGTCGGAGGTTTCAGAAGAAATCAGAAACGAAACCCTAAAAACCATCAAAGACAAAGACATTCAAGATGGTTTTGATGTAGAAAAAGATACGCTAATTCGCCTGAATGTCTTCAAACTAGCACCTTCTGTATTTGAATTTTGTTTAAGTCACCATCACATTCTCTTTGACGGTTGGTGTAACAGTCTCATATTTAACGACTTCTTCAAAGCATACATTCAACTTCAACAAAAAGTTCCCATAGATATTGGAAGCGAAATTCCGTTTTCTAACTACATCAATTGGTTGACAAAGCGCGACAATTCAGAAGCTGTGCGCTATTGGAAAGAATTGTTATTTGACTACGATCAAGGTGTAAAAGTTCCGTATGAAAAAAATATAGTTGTGGAAGATGCGAGCAAACTCCACGATCGTTACACATTTCACATCACAGAAGAAGAAACAACGGCATTGCAACGTTTGGCAAACTCCAGTCGCGTAACGTTAAACACCTTAATTTCTGGAATTTGGGGTATGCTTTTGGCAAAATACAACAATACCAAAGATGTTGTTTTTGGAGCGGTAGTATCAGGAAGACCGGGCGATTTGCAACATGTAGAACGCATGGTTGGTTTGTTTATCAATACGATTCCTGTACGTGTCCGTTTTGGAGAAGATTCTTTTGAAAATGTTGTGAAAAATCATCAACAATTTTGGATAGATTCGCAAGCACATCAATACTTGCAACTATCTGAAATTCAAGCGAATTCTCAACTGAAAGATCAGTTAATCAATCATTTATACGTATTTGAAAACTATCCGAGTCTTAGTTCGTTAAACGAAAACAAAAAGAATTTAGACTTCGAATTTATAGATTTTGAAGTATACGAGCAATCCAATTACAATTTTGCAATGATTGTCATGCCGGGAACGGAATTGCATTTCGGATTTTCGTACGATGCCAATCTGTTTGAAACCGCTGATTTGCAAAAAATTGAACGTCATCTCAAAAATTGCATTCAGCAAATCATCAAAAATCCAACACGTTCCATTGCAGAAATTGACATGGTAACGCCCACAGAAAAACAGATATTACTCACTGATTTTAAAGGTTTTGAAGAAGAACGAAATGCAGAAGATACCTTGGTGTCACTCATCCAAAACCAAGCGATACACTTGCCAAATCAAGTCGCCGTTTTAGATGCTGAAAACGCAGTTAGCTATGCAGAATTAGATCAGTTTTCTGCTAAAATCGCCAATTACTTGGTTGAAAATAACATCCCGAAAGGGAAAAACATTGGAATACTCTATCACAAATCCACAACGTACATTGGCCTAATTCTGGGAATCCTAAAAGCAGGCTGTTCGTATGTGCCTTTAGACAGCAATTGGCCGCAAAAACGAAAAAAGGAAGTGCTCAATCAGGCAGAAATTCCGCTCATATTCATCGGAACTTCCGAAATACCCACAGCAAACATCTTACAATGGGAATGCAATGCATTACAAACCTATGTATGTGTTGATGCTGACGATCCGTACACAATTTTGGAAAATGAAAGTCCATTAATGTCGCAAGAACTATGGAATCACATTGCCAGCACAGCTACAGATGCCATTGAAGCAGGCGGTTGGGTAAGTAGCTTTACAGGATTGCCTTTCTCTGAATTGGAAATGCAAGAATATTCAGAAAATGTATTGTACCGTGTGCGTCCTTATCTCAACAAAACCAAGCGTGTGCTAGAAATCGGTTGCGCGTCGGGAATTACCATGTTTGCCGTGGCGCCGCATGTAAAAGAATACATCGGTTTGGATATTTCTTCGGAAGTCATTCAAACAAATCGAGAAAAAATACAGCGTGAAGGCATTCAAAACATTTCCTGCTATGTAAAAGGTGCTGCAGAAATTGACACCTTGGATTTAGGTGCGTTTGATATTGTCATCATCAACAGTGTCATACAATGTTTTCCAGGATTAAATTACTTGCGTGAAATTCTTTCAAAAGCCTGTTCTGTCGTTGCCAAAGACGGAATGTTGTTCTTAGGAGACATCATGAATCAAGACACCAAACAAACAATGCTTGATGATCTTTTGGAATATCAACAAACACATCAAAACTCCAAAACGAAACTCGTATTTGACACCGAACTCTTTGTATCTCCAATTTTTTTCTTGGATTATGTAGCGCAGCATCAATTGCCGATAAAACCCATTGTTTGTGGTAAAAAATATACCATTTCGAATGAATTGACAACCTATCGTTACGATGTTATTTTTGAAATGGTTGAAGCACCAAATCAAGATGCTGAAGCAATCAAACAGCAGCATGGAAAAGGAGAAATAGAGTGCCAATCATCAGAAAATTTCAATAGCGAAATTCTTGCGGAAGCAGCAGCCTATATGATTTTTACCTCTGGAACAACAGGAAAATCAAAAGGTGTACGTGTTACGCATCAAAACATTATCAACACGTTAAAATGGCGCGAACGTGTTTACGAATTCTCAAAAGAAGATAACATTCTAAGCATTCCTGCTTTTCACTTTGATGCTTCGGTAGAAGATATTTTTGGAGCATTAATCGTAGGTGCCACGTTGTGCATTCCCGATCAACAAAAAACGCTAGATACAACGTATCTATCCAATTTTATACAAGATCAAAAAGTCACAAATTTCATTGCAGTTCCAACATTTTATGAAGTATTGGTAGATGAATTACAAGGCAAAAATCTACATCTAAAAACCATCACCGTTGCAGGAGAAGCACTGACACAAACCGTATTGGAAAAGCATTATAAAATGTTGCCTTACGTAAAACTGTTCAACGAATACGGACCTACGGAAACTGCTGTTTGTGTCACCTTTAAGGAAATGAAACCTACCGATTCAATAACGATTGGAAAACCAATTGATAACATGGAAATTCTCATCCTAGATGCTGACAACAAGCTGCTTCCGTTGGGAATTTCTGGAGAAATCACCATTGGTGGCATCGGAGTTTCGCTAGGATATTAT
Organism: Kordia sp. SMS9; assembly: GCF_003352465.1. Classification (NCBI taxonomy): domain Bacteria; kingdom Pseudomonadati; phylum Bacteroidota; class Flavobacteriia; order Flavobacteriales; family Flavobacteriaceae; genus Kordia; species Kordia sp. SMS9. The sequence goes on from NZ_CP031153.1 coordinate 3,377,070, forward strand.
AATGATGTAGAAAACACACGTCAAAAATTTATTCCGCATCCGTACAAAAAAGATGCAATAGTATACAAAACGGGCGATTTGGGGAAATGGTTGCCAAACGGAGAACTTGAATTTTTAGGGAGAAACGATCATCAAGTGAAAATTCGCGGTTTTAGAGTGGAACTCACCGAAATTGAAGCCGTTTTAGAAACACATTCGTTGATTAGAAGAGCAGTGGTGTCCAACCAAGACGATCGTTTGTTGGCGTTTGTAGAACTTCTTGAAGCACAAGATGTAGATACCGAAATACTATTACATCATGCAGTCAATCGTTTGCCATCGTACATGATTCCGGCTAAAATTGAAGTCATAGACGCCATTCCGTTGACTCCAAACAATAAAATTGATCGTAAAAAAATAAAAACGTTCTCGTTAAAAACACATCAAAAAACAGGCATACAACTCCCAGAAACGGAACGAGAAAAAACCTTGGCAAGTGTATGGAAAGAAGTATTGCGAACCACAAATGAAATTTCAACAGAAGACAATTTCTTTGAACTTGGCGGCGATTCTATAAAATCAATGTTGGTGGTTTCCAAACTGAAAAAACGAAACTATCACGTCAGTGTAACCAATGTGTTAAACGCTCCCACACTAAAAGAACAAGCGTCAAAACTTACGCTAAAAGATCATGCAAATATAGCATACGAAATAGCTGAAAAATCAGCGTTACTGCCGATTCAGTCGGAATTTGTAGCGCAATTTGGAACGATTCCTTCGCAATTCAATTTAGCAATAGCTTTGGTCAATAAAGACACAACAGATCGTTGGTTGCCCGATGCCGTTCAAGAAATAACACACGTTTTAGTACAGCAACATGATGCATTGCAACGATTCTTTACACAAGAAGACGCGCAATGGGTTATGCATCGAAATGCTGCTATGGAAACTGAAAAACCATTGTATTTCGATTACCGAGATGGCAAAGGAAGTTTGGAAGACATGCAGGAAATAGCCACAGAAAAATTGCACAAAAGTATAGGCATTCAACATGGACCTTTGCTAAAAACAGCAATTTTCGATTTTGACGAAGAAAGTCGCTTGGTCATCGTCATTCATCACTTTGTAATGGATGTCATTTCTTGGCGAATTCTCATCAAAGATTTCCTAAAACTAAAAGCATTACAACTCGAAGAAAAAGTTTTAAAACTTGAAGATAAAAAATTTCCATACGGCAATTGGATACAAGAATTAAAATCCTACGGAAACAGTCACGCATTCCAAAAAGAGCAAGCATATTGGGAAGCAATCGCAACGCAAGAAACGTCACAAATAGTTGCCGATATGCCAAACGGCGATTGTTCCAGTGTACAGCAAACAGCAGTGGCATTGACTGTTTCTGCTGAAAAAACCGAACATTTACTAACGGAAGCAAACAAAATGTATGCGTGCAGAATGGATGACATCATGTTGGCTGTTTTGGGAATTGCCATGCAGCGTGTTTTCAATGCAGAACGCACAAAAATTCACATGGAAAGTCACGGAAGAGCCGAAATAAATGAAGCGGTTGATGTCAATGAAACGGTTGGTTGGTTTACCTGCAAATATCCTGTGATTTTAGCGCCTCAATACGAGTTGGAACAAACGCTAATGCATACCAAAGAAACCTTGCGAAAAATACCAAATCTAGGAATTGGTTATGGAATTCATCATCATTTAATGCAGGAAGCCGCAGCAAGAGAAGCCGTTGCTATCATGTATAACAATCTTGGGAGTTTTGATACCGAATCAGAGCAAATGTCGTACAATCAAATCACCGTTTCACAAGCATATACAGGCGAAGGAATCGCAACTGACAGTCCAATTAGTTACGATTTGTACCTGCGAAATATTATGGTGAATGGCGAAATTCAATTGACGATCAATTACAATACAACACGTTTTCATTCAGCAACCATTCACAAGTTAAAAAACTGTATTTCAGACCTTTTAGAAGAAGTAATACAGTTGGTTGGACAAACGGAAAATGTAGTCATCACGCCAAGTGATTTGGGAGAAAATGATTTAAGTTTAGATGAGTTTGAAGCACTCTTTTAAAATAAAAAGTTAAAAAGTAAAATGTTACACAAGGAAAATATAAAACGAATCTTTAAATGTTCACCGATGCAAAAAGGCATGTTCTTTTTGTACAAGTTGAATCCATCTTCAAAACAACACATCGTACAATATTGTTTTGATCTCAAAGGAGAAATACAGCCTGCAAACTTTAAAGAAGCTTTTCGCGATGTATGCAAAAGATACGACGTATTGCGAACCATTTTTGTGCAAAAAACGACCGATTATCCAATTCAAATCGTACTTAAAGAAATTGAACTCGATTTTACATTTACTGATGTCACAACGGCGACGAACACCAAAACCAAACAAGAATTTTTAGAAGCCGATTTAGAAAAAGGATTTCAAATAGACAAAACGCCATGCGTGCGTTTGCAACTCATCAAACAAGCAGACCGATCGTACGCGTGTATTTTTACGTTTCATCACATCATTATGGATGGTTGGTGTAACAGTATCATTATCAATGATTTCATGACGTTTTATGCAGCGCGAACGCTTCAGTTGGAAATGCCCAAAACGCCTGTGCCAAACTATGAATCGTACATTCAATGGTTGGACAAACAAAATGCTGTGGAAGCCACAAATTTTTGGAAAAACTACTTGAGCGATTACCAAAATCAACTCAAAATACCATTTCTGAAAACGCAAAATGAACTTCTGTATCTGTTTGAAAATCAAACAATCACTTTTGAAGCGGAACTTTCTACAAAAATTGAAATCCTAGCCAAAGAAAATGATGTCACACTCAATGCGGTATGTCAATTATTGTGGGCAATTGTGTTGGCAAAAATCAACGATGTTTCGGATGTTGTATTTGGAGTGGTTTCTTCGGGAAGACCTACAGAAGTAGCGGATTCGGATAAAATCTTAGGACTATTCATCAACACCATTCCCATTCGAATTTCGTGGGATAAAAGCACAACAATTCGTGAAGTATTGAAGCAATCGTTCGAAAAAATAAATGCAGTTCAAGAATACAGTTACCTGCAATTGGCAGACATTCAACAACAATCGGAACAGTCGCGAAACCTAATTGATCACATTTTCATCTTTGAAAACTATCCAAAAAATATTGAAGATCTTTCCAATGCGGACGAACTTAAAACACTAGACTTGCGCTTGGAAAACACCCAAGTTTTCGATCAAACAAACTATCATTTCAACATCATTGCAAAGAAAAACGAACACATTGAATTCAAGTTTTTATACAATGCTTCGCTCATTTCGGCAAACGATATTGAGATTATTGGCGAGTATTTGCAACATGTAGCCAATCAAATAGTTGAAAATCCAGCCGATTTGCTAAGCACTATTTCGCTTGCTCCAAAACAACATTTGGCAATGCTTACGGGCGCATCACACGAAATTCATCACGAATCTTTGGTGAGCTATTGGAAGCAAAGTGTGTCAACATTTGGAAGTCGTATCGCGGTTACGCATGAAAATCAGGAATTTACCTATCACGAAATTGATCAATTGTCCAACGCTTTCGCGGGATTTTTACAAAAAAACCATGCCGTTACCAATGGCGATCGTGTAGTTGTTGCATTGGAAAGATCGGAGCGAATGCTGATTGCGGTTTGGAGTATTTTAAAACTTGGCGCAAGCATTGTACCGATAGATATAAACTATCCAGAACGCAGAAAAGAATACATTCTGCAAGACGCAAATGCAACGTGTATTGTTGACGAATCTATGATGGAAGCATGGCAAAATTCACATGAAACGTTTGCGGAAAATGAAGTTACTTTTCAGTCACCAAATCGCGAAAGTATCTGTTACATCATTTACACTTCTGGAACCACGGGAAAACCAAACGGAACGATGTTGACGCATGAAAACATGATCAATTTGGTTCATTTTCATGATGCAACAACCATTAAACGTTCCAAAGTATTGCAATTTGCACCCTTGGTATTCGATGTTTCTTTTCAAGAAATATTTGCCACACATCTCAACGGTGGAACTCTATATTTAATTCACGAAAGTGTACGGTATAATGTAGAAAAACTGTTTCAATTTGTTGAAAAACATGCTATTGAAACTTTATTTCTACCAACATCATACTTAAAATACATCAGCAACACCAACGAAGTATTGCAAGCATTTCCAAGCTGTGTACAGGACATCATTGTAGCAGGTGAACGGTTAATCATCAATAACAATCTAAAAGAATTTCTATGGAACAGAAACGTTCGTTTGCACAACCATTACGGACCTTCGGAAACACACGTCATCACAGCAATGACGGTAAACACGGATGCTGAAATTGACAAAATTCCTTCCATTGGAACGCCAATTCAAAACACGACCATTTGCATCATGTCTGAAACGGATCAAATTCAAGCAAAAGGTGGAGTCGGACAACTCTTAGTCAGTGGGAAACCTGTTGGAAAAGGCTATGTACATAATGAAACGCTCACACAAAAAAAGTTCGTCACCATTGCTGGGAAAAACTATTATAAAACGGGCGACAAAGCTTATATTCATTCCGACAATACCATTCACTATTTAGGAAGAATAGACGATCAAATAAAATACAGAGGTTATCGTATTGAATTAAGCGAAATTGCCGCTACCATATTGCAAAACAAAGCTGTAAAAGAAGCTGTTGTTATTTTGCATGAAGAAGCGCCTTCTGTACAAAAATTAGTGGCGTTTATCATTGCTGAAACGACGTTTGACACCACAACATTGCAAACACACTTAAACGGTCATTTGCCACATTACATGATTCCGACGTCCATTATACGGATGGATGCATTTCCGATGACACACAATGGGAAAGTTGACAAACGAAAACTTCAAAATGATTTCGTTTCCAACACAGTTGTGGAGTTAGGAACTGAATCACTTACCCTAGAAGAAGAAAAAATCATTGCGATTTGGAAAGAGATTTTAAACATAAACGCGATTTCTAGAAATGATAACTTTCTCAATCTTGGCGGACATAGTTTGCAGTTCATTCAACTTGCAGGACGCTATTCCAAGCATTTCAAAGTTACCGTTTCCTTTAGAGAATTATTCCTAAATGCAACGGTAAAAGCACATGCAGCTTTGATCATTTCCAAATCAAAAGGCGATCTGCCACCAAAAATTCCGAAAACGGCAGTTCAAGAACACTATCCGTTAAGTGCTGCGCAAATGCGAATGTGGACATTAAGTCAATTTGAAAATGCTGACAGAGCACACAATATTGTACAAGCCTTTGAATTTTCTGGAAATTTAGAGACTGAAAAGTTAGTGGAAGCCATTTCGAAAGTAGTGATGCGACATGAAATTTTGCGTACATACTTCATCATCGATGCACAACACAATATTCGTCAACTTTTTGTGCCAAGTGCCATATTTCAAACCGATCTAACTTACATACATCCAGCAACACTTTCGGACGTAGATGCAGTCATTGAAAAGAAATACAAAACGGTTTTCGATTTAGAAAAAGGGCCTTTATGGAATGTCACCATCGTAAAAACAGGCGAAGAACAACACATTCTCATCCTCACCATTCATCACATTATTTGTGATGGTTGGTCCATGAAAATATTGGCAAAAGAAGTCCTTACACACTATCATCACTTACAAAAAAACCAAGAAAAAACACTTCCAGCACTTTCCATACAATACAAAGATTATGTGGCTTGGTTACAAATGCCAAAACAGCAGCAGCAAATACAAAAAGAAGAAGCGTATTGGTTGAAGAAATTTAAAGGTGAAATTCCGCAAATCAAATTTCCAACTTCCAAAAAACGTCCTGCACTTAAAACCTACAACGGTGATAGTGTTTCAGTGACGTTTTCCAAAACACTTTCAGAAAGCATTAAAAAATACAACACGACAAGTGAATCAACACTTTTTATGACGCTTTTAGCAGGTGTAAACGCACTGTTGTACCGATACACAAACGAAACGGACATCATTGTTGGAACACCAACCGCAGGAAGAATACACGAGCAATTGGAAGACCAATTAGGCTTGTACTTAAACACCTTGGCAATACGAACGCACTTTGAAAAAGAAAGTAACTTTGCTGAGTTAACAAGCTTGGTAAAAGAAGAATTATCTCAAACATATTCCAATCAATTATATCCTTTTGACAAACTTGTAGACCAACTACAATTGGAAAGAGATCTAAGCAGATCGCCATTATTTGACATCTTAGTCGTGCTGCAAAACTTCCAAAATACAATTGTAGAAGAAACGCAGGAACCTACAAACCTTTCTGTGACTACGTATTCAGGAAACACGCGCAAACTGAGCATGTTTGACTTAAAATTTGTGTTTCAAGAATACGCGCATGGTATTCATGTATTGCTAGAATTCAATGCGGATATTTATGCAAAAGCTCAAATCAAAAAAGCACTTTCACATCTAGAAAATTTATTGCAACACGTGATACAGCAACCCAAAGTTCCCATCAATGAATTGCACTATCTATCGCCATCTGAAGAGGAAACCATTTTGCAATCTTCTGGACAACTGCTAGAAACGGAAACTTCCAAGGAAACCATTGTAAGTACATTCAAAAATACCGTTCAACAATTTGGAAGCGAAATTGCGTTGGTTGGAGAAGAAAAACAGGTAACGTACAATGACTTAGATGTATTGTCTGATCAATTGGCAAGCTATCTAAAAACTACCTACGCGATACAACCAAAAAGTACAATTGCCATCCAATTAGAGCGCAGCGAGTGGGTTTTTGTAGCGATGTTAAGTGTACTAAAACTTGGTAATGCTTTTGTTCCCATTGCCATAGATGCGCCAAGCGATCGTACAGCGTTTATGCTAAAAGACAGTGCTTGTGTACTAAACATTGATCAATCTGTCATTCAACAATTTGAATTGCAAGAAGCGAACAATGAAGTGATTACATTTCCAGAAGTTTCTAGCAGCATGACAGCGTATATTATCTATACTTCAGGAACTACAGGAAAACCAAAAGGTGTGTCCATTCCGCACAAAGCGTTGGTCAATTATGCCAATTGGTTCAAAAACACGCATCACATTTCGGCAGGCGATCGTTCCGTAGTACTTTCATTGCATACATTCGATTTAATATATACAAGTGTCTTTGGATGTTTGCTTTCAGGCGCAAGTTTACACGTTCCTTCAGAAAATCTAATCAGTGATTTAAAAGGAATTTCAAACTATATCATAAAGCACCACATCAGTTTCTTAAAAATTACGCCAATGTATTTGAATGCGTTGTTAAATGTGAAAGAAAACATCCTAACGTCGTCTTCTTTAAAGTTAATAGTTTGCGGTGGCGAAAAACCAATAATCAACGATGTGCGAAGTGTAGTGGAAGCTGGAAAAATATTTGTAAATCATTACGGACCTACCGAAACTACCATCGGTGTTTGTGCACATGAAGTGACGCGAGACAATCTCAAGGAATTTGAAGAAAATACAGTCATAGGCACACCTGTAACCAACACACAACTGTTCATTTTGGATGAAAAACAACAATTGTGTGCAGATAATATTGTTGGCGAGCTCTGCATTTCGGGAGCACAATTGTCAGATGGCTATGTGAATTTACAACCCTTGACAGAAGAAAAATTCATTCAACATCCAACACTATCCAAACGAATTTTTAGAACAGGTGATCTCGCCAAAAGATTGCCAAACGGCACCATATTGTGTCTTGGACGCAAAGACAATCAGCTAAAAATACGCGGCTACAGAGTAGAATTGGAAGAAGTAGAACACGTATTGGCAGCGCAAACACACATGGTTCAAAAAGCTGCGGTATTGGTCAAAGAACACAACAGTCAACAACGTTTGGTAGCTTTCATCGTAGCACAACAAGAAAATTTTGATGAAATCGAATTACGAGTAGCATTACAAAATTCATTGCCAAACTACATGTTGCCCGCATCTTTTGTTCAAATCACAGAAATGCCGCTCAACGCGAATGGCAAAGTGGACAAAAAAGAATTACTTTTAAAAGGAGTAACGATCAATTCGGTTTCGAAAACCATTGTGGAAGCAAGCAATCATACCGAAGAAGTATTGGTTTCGTTGCTTAAAAAAGCATTGGATACAGAAAAAATATCGGTCAAAGACAATTTCTTTGATTTGGGAGTCAATTCCATCATGCTTATCAAACTATTATACGAAATCAATGCAATGCTAAAAACGGATGTGAAGTTAATGACGATATTTCAACATCCAACGGTGGAAAGACTTGCACAAGTGCTACATTCCTCGAATGAGGATACAACTTCAAAACTCCTAAATGACATAGAAGAAAACGTGGCAGACGATGAAGTATATGATATGTTTGATGAATAATTAATGGAGAGTATAGAAAAACGATTTATGCACATGGACGAAAAAACAATAAAAAAGAGCATTGCCGTTGTCGGAATATCTGGCAGATTTCCGAATGCGGAAAATTTAGCTAATTTTTGGGAGAAACTAAGACAAGGCGCTTCATTATACAATTGGCATTCTGATGATGAACTTAGAGAAAAAGGTATCAGGGAAAGTCAAATTCAAGATGAAACATTCATCAAAATTGACACTACATTACAAGGCGCAGAAACCTTTGACCCTTCATTTTTTGGCTATACCAAAAGTGAAGCAACCTACATGGATCCGCAAACACGATTACTACACGAAGAAGTTTGGCTGGCACTAGAAGATGCCAGTTGCAATCCGTTAACATTTGACAAAAAAATAGGCTTAATTGTAAGTGCTTCCGAAAACTTAGACTGGAAAGTATATGCGCAAAATCAGAAAAGTTCCAATGTAAGTGCATATTACCGCAGACAAATAAGCAATGTAAAATTTAGCAATACTCTGATATCATATCGCTTAAATCTCAGAGGACCAAGTTACTTTATAGATACTGCATGTTCTAGTTCTTTGGTAGGCATACACATGGCAACGCGTCAATTATTGATGAAAGAAGCTGCTATGTACGTGGTAAGCAGTGTTTCTTTAAATTCTCGTGCGGGCTACGGATATTACTATCAAGAAGGCATGATTTCCTCAAAAGATGGACGTTGCAAACCTTTTGACAAAGATGCTTCGGGAACGTTTTTGGGCGAAGGTACCGGAACTGTAGTCTTAAAACGCTTGGAAGATGCCTTAAAAGATGGCGATACAGTGTATGCAGTGATCAGAGGTTCTGCAACCAATAATGACGGAAGCAACAAAGTTGGGTATACGGCGCCAAGTATAGAAGGACAAGCGAGTTGTATTGCTTTGGCACATCGTGTGGCAAACATTGCTCCTGAAACAATTGGATATGTAGAAACCCACGGAACCGCGACACAAATTGGCGATCCTATTGAACTTGAAGCACTCAATATTGCCTTCCAAAAAAATACGCAACAACAGTGTGCAATTGGGAGCATTAAATCAAATTTGGGCCATTTGGATGCGGCGGCTGGCATTACAGGATTTATCAAAACAGTATTGAGCTTACATCACAAAGAAATTCCGCCAAGTTTACATTACAACGCGCCAAATCCGCAAGTAAATTTTGCGCAAGGACCTTTTTATGTGAATAATGCTTTGCAACCGTTTCAACGCTTGCAAAAGGAAATTCCTTTGCGTGCAGGTGTCAGTTCTTTTGGAATTGGAGGAACGAACGCACATGTCGTTTTAGAGGAATTTCAGAACAAAATAAACAATGCACTACCTGCGAAAAAACAGCCACTTCCTATACTGATTTCTGCTAAAAGTTCCGCTTCATTACTACAATATAAAGCCAAACTCGTACAGTATTTACAAAACAATACTCCTGTAAATTTGATGTCTGTTTTCAACGCGTTACAAGAAAAAGCGGTGTTTTCTAACAGCATTTCTGTTGTAGCATCAACCTCCGAAGAATTGATAGCAGAGTTACAAACGGTGACGTCAGAAAATAGTATATATACTGATATTGAAAATACAAAATCAAGACTTGTATTTATGTTTCCAGGGCAGGGAAGTCAGTACGAAAATATGGCATACGAACTCTATCAAGAAAATTCGTTTTTTGCTGAAATATTAGATGAAGGCTTCAAAATACTAGCAAACATCAACAATAATAACTATAAAAAAGTACTCTTTTCAACACTAACTTCGGAAGCAACTTCGGAATTATTACATACCACTCAATATACACAACCGTTGGTTTTTTTAGTGGAATATGCATTGGCAAAATTACTCATGGAGCTAGGAATTCAACCAACAACGATGATTGGTCATAGTTTGGGCGAATACACGGCAGCATGCATTTCGGGTGTTTTTTCATTTGAAGATGCGCTGCAACTTTTGGTATACAGAGCCAATCTCATGGAGCAAACTGAACAAGGTAAAATGATTAGTGTACACTGTTCTGAAGAAGAAATTAAAGCATACTTAAATACAAACGTAAGTATTGCGGCGGTCAATGCGCCAAATGCGGTTGTAATTTCTGGAACGGTCGCTGCAGTTGAAAAATTGGAAAACATATTCAAATCGCTTCGCATTGCTGCGATTCCTTTAAAAACGGGCAAAGGTTTTCATTCGCCTACCATGGATGTGATTCTTGATGATTTTCAACAAAAAATAAACAGCATTTCATTGCACGAACCTACCATTCCGTTCATATCAAATCTCACAGGAAAAACCATCACAAAAGCAGAAGCTACATCGCCCGCATATTGGGTGCAACACATACGCAATGCCGTTTTATTTGCCAAAGGAATTCATACGCTAGAAACCGCAAACTATGAGGTGTTTTTAGAAGTTGGTCCAGGAAACATCTTGAAAAATCTCTACGATCGAAACAGCACAAATGCATCGAGTAAATCAGTAAGTATCTTGAAAGATTCCAAGAAAACTGAAACTGAAATTAGGTGTTTTATCAAACAGCTAGGCTTGTTGTGGAGTTATGGCATTCATCCGCAATGGAATATACTAATTCCGCAACCTGCAACAGAAAAAATAAAATTGCCAAACTACGCCTTTGAAGACATTAAGTTTCCCTACAAAATTGATATTTACAAAGAACTCAACAACGAATTTGATTTTACTACAAAAAATACCAAAAAACCATTTGACGAATGGTTCTATACTACCAATTGGAAACGCTCACATGTACAAAAAGAAGACGAACTCTTTTCTACGTCAAACACAATTGTGCTATTTGCAACAGAAGATACTTTCTTTGAAGAACTTCAACAAGAATTGACAGCAAAAGGGAAACATGTAATCATTGTAAAAAAAGGAATGCGGTATGCGTATATTTCTGAAAATGAACATGTTGTTTGTGCGGAAAAGTCATCAGATTTTACACTCTTATACAACAATATCAAGTCGGTTCACGATACAATAGATCATTACATTTACGGTTGGTCTTTGTCAAATGCCGAAAAAACAATTGCAAATTTAACAGTGGAAAATCAAGCAACATTGCATGAAGATTTCTACGGATGTTTACACATTATACAATCATTTCAACTACAAAAAACACGGCAACGCCATAAATTTACATTGCTAACACAGCAATACGTTAACATTCATGCAAACGAAAAACAGGACTTTGCTTCGGCGAGCGCCAACACATTACTATATGTTGCCATGCAAGAAAATCTAAAAGGATTTAATTGTACCATTGATCTTGACAAAAACGATGCGCAACTTGCAGAAAAAGTAGCAAATGATATTCTGTACAATGCCAAAGATCTTCAAATTACCTATCGAAATAACATTCGTTGGGTGCGCATGTACGAATCTGTAAAAGTAGCGGCACAAACTGCAAATTCGATCATTAAGAAAAATGGCATCTATATAATTACGGGCGGAATTGGAAATGCTGCGTTAACACTCGCAACGCATTTACTAACAAACTATGAAGCAAAAGTATTTCTTATCGGAAGATCCCATGTGCCTGCGGAAGAACATTGGGCGCAATTACTACAATTATCATATCAAGAAGTAAAAGCGAAAAAACTGGAAAAAGTCATTAGATATGTAAAATTAGCCACAAAACATAAAGAAATCTTACACTACTTTAGCGGCGATATTACAGAATTAGCAACCATAAAAAACACCATTTCAGAAATTGAAGAAGCGCACGGGCAACTCAACGGAATCATTCATACCGCAGGAAACATAGATCGGAAAACCTATGAATTGGTGGAAAAAATTCAGCCAGAAAATGTACAAGCGCAATTCGCTCCAAAAGCAACGGGAATCTTAAATCTCTTCGAAATTATAAAAACGAGCGAGATAGATTTTGTGTGGGCAACTTCAAGTTTATCCGCAGTTTTAGGAGGAATTACCTATGCTTCTTACGCCGCGGCAAATAGTTTTATGGACGAATTTGCATCGGTGTTGGATGCGGAAACCGATCAAAAGTGGATTTCTGTAAACTTAGACGGATTGTCCTTTGGAGAGGATGACGCGTACATTCAAGAAGCGGAATTTATCAACATATTTGAACGTACACTTCATTCAAAAGAAACTGCTCAGTGGATTGTTTCCATACAAGATATTTATGAACGCGATACGCTTCCCAGAAGAATAGAACAAAAAATAAAATCAACGGATACAGCCATTGGCGTAGAAAATGATACAGATCATACAGGAATAAAAAATGTAGCCCACGAATTGCGTACCTTATGGATGGATTTCTTTGATAATGAAGAAATCAATTTAGAAAGTAACTATTTTGAATTGGGTGGCAACTCGCTCAATATCATAGTGATGCATCAAAAAATAAAAGAAATTTGGAATGTAGACATTTCCATTGCACAACTATTTACGATGCAAACACTCAACGATATCGTGAAAGAAGTAGAAAAACATCTTGAAAAAGAAGAAGTCACAACTGTAAATGACGATACCTTAATTGGATTTTAAACCGCAAAACCAACAACATGAAAAGTGGTAATCACATCGTTGTAATTTTTGTATTTGTAAGTCTGTGCTTAGTGCAAAATGCTGTAGCACAAAAGCTGACAAAAGAAGATTACACAAAAAAAGAAGTATACATTGAAATGCGCGATGGCATACAATTATACACTGCAATTTATACACCAAAAAACAGCACAAAAAAATATCCAATCATCTTATCGCGAACCACTTGGGGAAACAGACCGTATGGAGCAGATAAAAAGCACCGATACATTTCGTACAACAAAACCTTGCTGGCAGAAGGCAACATCTTTGTGCATCAAGATGTCAGAGGACGTTTTATGAGTCAAGGCGAGTTTGACAATACACGTCCTGTGGTTTCCACGAACAATCCGAAAGCTGTAGATGAGCTGACAGATACCTACGATTCTGTAGAATGGTTGCTAAAAAATGTGCAACACAACAATGGAAATGTGGGCGTTTTAGGCACTTCCTATCCTGGATTTTATGCAGCATTAAGCGCCATTTCTGGGCATCCAGCCATCAAAGCAGTTTCTCCGCAAGCGCCTGTGTGCGATTTATTTTTTGATGATATTCATCGAAATGGAACTTTCGGAATTTACTTTTGGCCTTCGCTAGATGCGATTGGGATACAAACACCTGACAACACTGACAAATGGTGGGATATGTACAATCTTTCTAAAGTAAAAAATAAAGACGGATACGACTTCTATCTGAATGATTTGGGAAGTTTGAAAAATTCAGACAAATTCATGAATCCTGATAACTTTCTATGGAAACAAATCGTGGCGCATCCGAATTATGATAATTTTTGGCAAGAAAGAAATCCATTGCCACACATGAAAAACATTCACTGTGAAGTACTAGTCGTTGGCGGTTGGAATGACATGGAAGATTTATACGGAACGCTCGGCTTTTTCAACGCGATCAATGATCAAAATGCCAACATAAACCCGTATTTAGTCATTGGACCTTGGGCACATGGCGACTACCGATATGAAAGAGGTGCCTATGCTATTGGAAATGTATACTTTGGGAAAAATCTAACGACGTACTTTCAAGAAAAAATAGAAGCTCCTTTCTTCAATCGGTATTTAAAAGGCACGGACAAAGACATAGAAATTCCTAAAATAAGTTTATTTGACACAGGTTCGTTAAAGTGGAAGCATTTTGAAAACTATCCACAAGCAACTGCTAAAAATGAAATAACCTATTACACAAGCGAAAAAGGAAAACTATCACACAACAAAACGAGTACAACATCAGCAACCAAAGGAATTAACTATGTGAGCGATCCAAACAAACCAGTTCCGTATTCGGCAGATCGCACCTTGCAAAAATACTCTCCGAAGCTATTCATTGCAGAAGATCAACGTTTTTCGAGTTCAAGAACAGATGTGATTACATTTTCTACAGAAACCTTGCAAAATGATGTGGAAGTCTTTGGCGCTATAGAAGCGGTATTGCAAGTAGCTACCGATCAAACAGACGCAGATTGGATGGTAAAAGTCATTGATGTATATCCGAATGAGGAAGTGGCAGACAGTCTCAAAATCAATAAAAATGTGCTCATGGAAGGCTACGAACGCATCGTACGATGGGATGTGATACGAGGACGTTTCCGAGAAAGTTTTGAAAGCCCAAAACCTTTTGTTCCCAATCAAAAAACGAAGGTCAACCTAAATTTGTTAGATGTGATGCATACCTTTAAAAAAGGCCATAAAATTATGATTCAAATTCAAAACAGTTATTTCCCGTATTTAGATCGGAATCCCCAAAAATATGTTCCCAATATTTACAAGGCAGACGATTCGGATTTTACAAAAGCCAATCACACAATATTTTTTGACAGTTACATCAAATTCAATGTTGTAAACGGTCAATATCACAAAAAAAACAATGATGAATAAAGATATTGCTATAGTAGGTGTTTCTTTTTCAATTGCTGGAATTCAGAATTTGCAGGAATATTATGAAGCTATTACAGCGGAAACCCCAAAAATAAAAGGAATCCCCGAGATTCGAAAAGAAGATGTAGAAGCGAGATTTGGTCCGCAAACCATTGGAAATGCGGGCTATTTAGATCGTATTGATGTATTTGATGAACGCTATTTCGGAATTACGAAAGGAGAAGCAATGCGTATGGATCCTGAACAGCGACTCATGCTTGAACACTCGGTAAAAGCACTGTACAATGCTGGATACACGCGAAAAGAAGTTGCCAACAACCGAACAGGATTTTTTCATACGTATTACTATTCTTCATACCGTTACTTTTTTGATGATTTTTCAAACGTGTCATTAACCTCGCACATGTCTGGAATGATTGGCACAAAAGTCGCAAATCACCTCGGACTCAAAGGACCAGTCGTTGGTTATGACACTACGTGTTCTTCATCGTTAGTTGCTTTGTATTACGCATGCCAAAGTTTACACATAGAAGATTGTGAATATGCTTTTGTGGGCGGCGTCAATCTTGGGGTAGCGCATGCACAAAAAGTAGCTGCAGCCATCTATTCAAACTCTGAAAAATGCCTGCCTTTTGATGAAAAAGCAGATGGAACCGTTCCCGGAGAAGGCGTTATTTGTCTCTTACTAAAAACCTTAGACAAGGCAAAAAAAGACAACGATACCATTTATGGAGTCATCAAAGGTGGCGCCATCAACCACGGCGGAGAACGCATTCAAAACATCACTGCGCCAAGTCCGTTGGCACAAAAAGAAGTATTGCTCCGCGCTTGGGAAAAAAGTAATATTTCGGTTGAAGACATCGGTTTTATAGAAGCGCACGGAACTGGAACGGAATTGGGCGATCCAATAGAATTTGAAGGAATTCAACTAGCATTCAAAGAAAAAAATAAAAAAACTACTTGTGGCATCAGCTCTGCAAAAGGGCAAGTTGGACACTTAGACGCCATGTCGGGATTGGCAGGAATCGTAAGGAGTTTGGTCAGTTTAAATTATCAAATAAAACCCAAACAACAAGGTTTTCAAAAGCTAAATCCACATATTCGAACGGAATTGCCAAACGTATACGTTCAAGACAACACAGAAGCTTGGGAAACAGACAAAAAGCGCATGTTGGGCGTGAGTTCTTTTGGACTTACGGGAACGAATGTCCACATGATTCTTCAAGAATATACAACGGCACAACAGCATGAAAATTCAAATGACAAAAGCATCCATTTTGCAAGATTATCTGCCAAAAGTGAAGCATTGATACAAGCCACAAAAAAACATTTAATCACTTATATAGAAAACAATCAAGCTGTAAATTTACATGATTTCAGCTATTCGCTAAACAAACTATATGATGCGGAAGATGCAGTGACCGCTTCCTTAATATTCAGAAATAACGAAGCATTGCTGGAAGCATTGAAACAACAAACGGTTCATATTCGTAAAGATAAAACCTTGAAAAGCGTCATCGTTTTAGTGCCAGGAATTTATGATTGGAACGCACATGAACGCACACGGCTTTTGCAAGAATATCCTGAAATTTGGGCTGAAATTGAAAAAACGATTCCTGTGGAAACTTTTGCAGCAAAAGAAGATTTCATTAAAAATGTATTGATTCAATATGGAATATTAAAAAGTTTCATGCAACAGAAAGATTTTGCAGCGCAAGTTTTGTTTGGAGGACAAGGGAAAATACTGCAACAATTGCTGTCGTATACAAGTCAAACCGAAAAAGAAAACTATCTAAAAACGATCACTGCAAACAGTTCAAAGGATTTTAAAGCTACTTCCTTTATCAACTATCTCAATAATTTACAGCAACTTTCAGAAACTATTTTTTATGTCGTGGGCGATCAGGGAGAAATGTTGCAAGCGTTTCAAAGCAAAAGCAAAGAACAACACTTCCATAAGTTTTACATGGGCAAAAATGTTTCGGGATACATAGAAATGCAACAACATCTTTTCAATCACGGGTTTGCTGTAAAAATACCTGTTACAAAACAACAATTCCTTCAAAATTTGGGACTTCCCGTATTTTTATCCAAACGTCATTGGGTAGAAAATGTTACGTTGGATGTGCCTGACTATAAAACACCAACCAACCCTATTTCTTCTGAAAAAAATACACGCGAATTTACAGAAACAGAAATCATTCAGCATATAAAAACAATTTGGCAACACACATTACGCATAGAAAACATTGGCGAAGAAGATAGCTTTTTTGACATTGGCGGAAGTTCGCTTTTAGGCTTAGATGTGATGATGGATATTGAAAACGTATTTGGAATTCGCATGGAATATCAAGATATATTTCAACAAGATACGATTCAAAAATTGGCGGAATTTATTGCACAAAAATTGCACTCAGAAGCGAGCGTGGTAACAACAACAGAAGTTGCGCAACAACAACCAGCAATTGACAAAGAAGAAAAATACAAAGCAGCAATTCAGGAAGTTGAAACACTAACGTTGGCAACCAAAACATTTCAAACAATTTTCTTAACTGGAGCCACTGGATTTTTAGGTGTTTACTTGCTGAAAGAATTGCTGGAAAATACCACCGCAAGCATTATCTGTTTGGTGCGAACCTCAGAAGAAATGACTGCTACAGAACGCTGTTTTAAAGGCTATGAATCGTATTTTGGAAAGAACGCACTTTCTGAAGCGCATAAAAATAGAATTGAAGTCGTAGCAGGAGATGTAACCATTGCAGGATTGGGAATTGAACCTGCTAATAATGCGCTATTTCAATCTATTGATATTGTATATCACACGGCGGCTGCAGTCAATCATTATGGAAAAAAGGAACGATCCGATTTGATCAATTTTCACGGCACCAAACATGTTTTTGAATGGGCAAAAGCGCATCACATTCCAAATTTCAATCACATTTCATCGGTGGCAGTTTCGGGCTCGTATATTGAAAATGTAGCCGAAATCAATTACAATGAAACAGATTTAGATTTAGGGCAACAATTTGGTTCGTACATTTACAGTTCTTCCAAATTTAAAGCGGAAAAATACTTGCACGAACAACAAAATGATGCGATGACTATCAATGTTTTGCGATTGGGCAACTTAGGAGGCGATAGTGTACGAGGAAATTTTCAAAGAAATATTGAAAACAACATTGTTTATCTGCTTTTCAAATCGTTATACAACTCAGGAATTTATCCAGAAAATTACGAACGAAACATCGAAATTTCTCCGGTAGATCAAATTGCGAAAGCGATCTATGTAATCTCAACACATGCCAATAACGCATTGCAAACGTTTCATTTGTACAAATTTGAAAACTTGACTTTGCAAAATATTACAGCCGCTTTTCAGCATCACAATATTACCGTGCATCCTGTGGCACAAGCGATCTTTGAAGAGCGTATCGCAACTGTAATTTCAGAGACAGACGCAAATAAAATTCCGTTTTTTGGCATTGCGCAACAGCGTGAACAAAACATGGATGCATACACACATTATCACATTCAAACTCAAAAAACAGCCGCTTTTTTAGCACGTATTGGCTTTTCGTTTGAACCAGATGCGATGTATTATTCAAAAATTATTGCGCATTGCATTCGAATGAATTTTTTCAAACCTGAAGAGCAACTACATTTAAATACTGTAAGTTCAACATAAAAACCATAACTATTAAACGTAAAACCAAGACATACTAATAATTGTAAAGTCAGAATGTAACACAAGTACATTCTTTTGCAATGCTTAGTTTTTATAAATTACTAACTTTAATCTTTAAATTATGAAAAAAGCAAATCTTAAAAATTTACAACTCAACAAAAAGTTAATTACCAAATTAACTTTTCATGACCTTAAAGGCGGAAGAGCAGGCGGAAATGGAGAAACTAGTAAAAATGATCTTGATCCAACAGGGAAAGAGTGTGCAACCTGTTGTGGATGCCTTGCTGCACCTGTAAGAAACGAGTAAGTTTACGAAAAACAACTAAAATAGAGCGATCCAAAGATTGCTCTATTTTCCAATATAATCCTTCCTTTTGAGGGATTTTTTGTGTTACAGATGTTACTTTTCCCAAAAGTAAATCAGCTTGAGATTCGTTTCAAAAAAAAGAATTACAGAAGTAGAAAAATAAATTAATTATTAGTTGCAGATTATAGTAGAATTGGTATAAATTACAAACCAATTAGAAAATTTAATTGCAAACGTTTTAAAAAAAACATAAAAGTTTAGTAGACAATCTAAAAATTACAAAAAAAATGGAGCTAGTAGTCGGAATTGATATCGGAGGTACTAAAACAAAAATTGGACTTGTGGATGCACAGGGGAATAGTGACTTCAACACATTTTTTAGAACAAAAGAATATCCTGACTTTCAGAATTATTTAGCACAGATTGTTGCTTCCATAGACGAACTTATCGCACAACTTACCACACCATATCACATGGTTGGCGTTGGAATTGGTGCGCCAAATGCGTCCAGTAAAAGAGGAACTATTGAACATGCTGCCAATTTGCCATGGAAAGGAAGTGTTCCACTTGTAGACGAATTAAAAAAACATATAGATCTACCAATAAAATTAATGAATGATGCCAGTGCCGCTGCGTTGGGCGAAATGCTGTTTGGAAATGCCAAAGGAATGAACGATTTCATTGTCATTACCTTAGGGACAGGTTTGGGTTCAGGAATTGTGGCGAATGGACAATTGATTGAAGGCTTTGATGGTTTTGCAGGAGAATTGGGACATTTTGATCTTACCTTTGGTGATGGAAGACTCACAGGATTAGGAGTTGATGGAGGTTTGGAAGCCTATGTGTCTGCTACAGGATTAAAACGAACTATTATGTATATGCTCAGCAAACACATGGATAAAAGTAGATTTAGAGCAATTGCTTATAATGATTTGCATGGAGAAGACATTACCAAAGCAGCAGAAGAAGGAGATGCAATTGCTATAAAAGCATTTGAATATACGAGCAAAATTTTAGGTCACGCATTGGCAAATTTTGTAACCTTTACGCAACCAGAAGCCATTTTTCTTTTGGGTGGACTCACAAGTAGTGGCAAGTGGATTTTTGATACGACAAAACAATACATGGAAAAGCATCTGTTAAAAGTATACCAAGGAAAAGTAAAACTACTTTCTTCCGGAATGCATGGTAAAAATGCAGCCATTCTTGGCGCAGCTTCTTTAATATGGAATGAGCAATAAATGTTGAATCCTGATCTTATACCAATTTTATAGTAGAATTGGTATTACTTACAATCCGATACTATTTACTGAAGATATCGTTACTTTTTAAAAGTTGAAAATACTAAAACATCTCATTTTAAAGTTATTATAATTAAGAACCTTTCAGCATCAATTTCACGGAAAGAATGTATGTTTTGAGAAAATTCATTTTTTATACAATCTTACTGATTTTATGATTGTTTTTCACCTTATAAAATAGTGTAGAAAAATAAAAAACAGTATAATTGTATATTTAAAAACTAAAACATTATTTCGAACTATTTCTCCCCCTAGAAATAATTAATTTAGAGAGTATCTTGTAAGTAAGAAAATCTTACTTTTTAAACATCGACAGAAGATTATGAGTTTCAAAATCGCAAGTGTTGCGGTATAGAGCATGTTTCTATCTCGATTTTAAATACTTACTAAAGCACAAAATATTTTTCGAATTGAACAATATTAAACAGAAAATAGCGTCAGATTATTGGTTGAAAAAAATCAATAATAGTTCAAAAGTACATACAAATTCCATGGGAAGTGGTATGATGGAAAAGTCACACGTTGAAACTGGTGAACTGTCCTATTTTAAGCAGCTAACCAATGCAAATCCTATAGCAGAATATACAATCTTGTTGAGTGTGTATGCAGCGTTATTAAATCGCTACTTTGAAGCAGGAAACTTGATATATTCATCCAAACTAGGCGCAGATAATTTAAATTTATTAGTAGACAATCATCCTGTAAAAGATGCTACTATTAAAACATATCTTCAAACCATAAAAAAGGAAGTACAAGAAGTGTATAAGTTTGCGGATCATGCAAATCAACTCATAAATAATTATCCTTTTGAAGCGTATGCAACCTATGGTTTTTTATACAATACTTCAGCCAAAAAAATAGCCACTCCTTTTTGTCTTTGTGTTGATAAAAATATGGAAGGATGGAGCCTAACTATTTCCTTTGATCCAAATTTTGTAAGTCCAACTTTTGCGAAGCATTTTGTGCAGACTTTTCAAAGATGGTTAACTTCCTTAAAAACCATTCTCGATACAAAAATTACAGAAATATCTATTGTAACAAAAGCAGAAGCTCAACAGTTACTTCATGACTTTAATGCAACGGAATTGGCTTTTCCAACAGATGAAACCTTGATTGATTTGTTTGAACAACAAGTTAAAAAAACACCCAATGCTATTGCTGTGGTGTACAAGGAAGTTTCCTTAACGTACAAAGTGCTGAATGAAAAAGTACATCAACTTGCTTACTTTTTGATCAACGATAAAAATGTTGCTCAGGGTGATTATGTGGGAATCAAATTGGAAAGAAATCAACACTTACTCATTGCAATTTTAGCAGCATTAAAAGCAGGTGCCACCTATGTGCCGATAGATGTGACTTATCCTAAAGATCGCATTGATTACATAGAAAAAGACAGTCAATGCAAATGTATTATTGATGCAGCTATGTATGATGACTTTTTGAACAAAACGTCAACGAGACATACAAAATTCAACATACAAAATCGTTCTTCGGAAAGTATAGCGTATATCATTTATACCTCTGGAACCACAGGAAATCCAAAAGGTGTCATGATTTCCAACCGAAATGCCGTCGCACTTATCTATTGGGCGAAAAAAGAATTTGCTCTCGATAAGTTTGATGTCGTATATGCTGTGACATCGCATTGTTTTGATTTGTCTATCTACGAATTGTTTTTTCCATTGGCAACAGGAAAGAAAATTCGAATACTAAAAAATGCACTTGCGATTGAAGAAGCTATTTCACAAGATAAAAAAGTGCTCATAAACACAGTGCCTTCAAGCATTCGAAATTTAATTACAAATAGCACTTTCATACAAAATACAAGCATGATCAATCTTGCAGGAGAACCGTTTCCTGTAGATGTAGCCAATGCACTCAAAAATACTGCTGTAGCGGTTCGAAATCTATACGGACCGTCGGAAGATACTACGTATAGTACGTTTTATAAAATTCAACCCAAAAAAACGTATCAACACAGCATTCCTATTGGGAAACCTGTGGCAAACACACAAGCGTACATTTTAGATGATCACTTGCAGTTAGTGCCTATTGGAATGTACGGAAAACTCTATCTATCTGGAGAAGGATTGGCAAAAGGATACTTACACAAACCAGCTTTGACTGCTGAAAAATTCATTGAAAATCCGTTTGTGGAGAATGCAAAAATGTATGATACAGGCGATGTGGTAAAATGGACGTCAGATGGCAATATCGAATTTTTAGGAAGAAAAGACTATCAAGTCAAACTGCGAGGTTATCGTATTGAATTGGGTGAAATAGAAAATACGATTCGTACGTTTTCTGAAAATATAGTAGAAGCAGTTGCGATTGTAAAAAATGAAAACCTGATTGTTTTCTATGAAGAAAAAGCAATCGAATCACGTGCCGAATTAATCGCTTTTCTAAAAAAGAAACTGCCGGCATACATGCAACCAAATGCTTTTGTGCGACTGCCCAAAATTCCTTTAACTCCGAACGGAAAAACAGACCGAAAGCAATTAATGGAATTCAGTGTCGATTTCCAAGCGGAAAGTGAATATGTAGCTCCTGAAAATGAAATTCAACAAGAATTGGTGCGCATTTGGCAAGAAACACTCAGCCTTCAAAAAATTGGAATTGATGATCATTTTTTCGAACTCGGCGGACAAAGTTTACTGATCATTCAAATTGTCAATAAAATTTACAAACAACTTCACAAAACGATCAGTTACGAGAATTTCGCTGGAAATCCAACCATTCGTGCCATTAGCAATTTGCTAACGGAAAAGCAATTTCAACCGATTGCCAAAGTAGCTTTACAAGAAAACTACGCGGTAACCGCTGCGCAACATCGAATTTGGATATTAAGTCAGTTAGAAGGTGGAAACATCGCCTACAATATGCCTGGCGCTGTGATGCTAAAAGGTGAATTGCACCTTGAAAAATTTGAAAAGGCATTTCAGCAATTAATAGACAGACACGAAATACTCAGAACCTATTTTGAAAGCAATTCTGATGGAACTATTCGTCAAACAATCGTTCCAAAAGAAAAGATACAATTTCAGCTGAACGTATTGGATTATCAAGATCGAAAAGCGGAAGTGGCAGGATATGTAGAAGAAAACCAAAAAATACCATTCAACCTTGCCAAAGCGCCTTTATTACGAATAAGCTTGCTAAAATTGGCAGTAGACAACTATGTGTTTTCATTGGTAAAGCATCACATCATTGGCGATGGCTGGTCGATGGAAGTATTGATTTCAGAAGTCATTCACAACTACAATCAATTACTACAAAACGATCAATTCACCCCAAAAGAATTACCACTTCAATTTAAAGAATATGCCGCTTGGATGGCATCACAAAAAACAGCGGAAGCGTATCAAATAGCAGAACGTTTTTGGTTGGAACAATTTCAAGGAAACATTCCTATCTTAGAGTTGCCAAGTTTTAAAAAACGTCCAACCGTACAAACCTATCATGGAAAAACGGTCAATCATCAATTTTCCAAAGAATTCCTAGCAAAAATCAAGCAATTTTCAACAGCAAATGAAGCAACCTTATTTATGACGTTGATGGCTGGAATGAACACATTGTTGTACCGTTACACAAATCAAGAAGACCTCATCATTGGAACGCCAATTGCAGGAAGAGAACATCCCGATTTAGAAAATCAAATAGGATTATATCTAAACACCTTGGCAATTCGTACGCAACTTGACAATGATTACAATTTTAACGAACTGTTACAGCAGCAAAAGCAAATCTTGCTAAACGCTTACAAACACCAACGCTATTCATTTGATGAATTGGTGTCTAAGCTAGCTATAAAACGTGATACGTCCCGTTCCCCATTATTTGATGTCATGGTGGTATTGCAAAATCAAAATCAAATTACTTCCATAACATCCGAAACCAAAACGCTTCAAGGTCTAGACGTTGCACCTTACGCGCTAACACGAAACACGGCGCAAGTAGATATGAGTTTTACTTTTGTGGAGAAGGATGACACGCTTCACTTAGAAATAGAATACAATACAGACATTTACGATGCTTTCTTACTAACGCGTATTTTCCATCATTTTGAAAACCTATTGAATCATGCGATCAATACACCGAAAGAAAAATTAGGGAAGCTAAAATATCTTACTCAAGAAGAATCTGAGCAAATTACAACAGAATTCAATGATACGTTGGTGGAATATCCAACAGAAAAAACCATCGTACACCTGTTTGAAACGCAAGCGGAAAAAACACCTAAAAATACAGCAATTCAATTTGAAGATACGAAGCTAACTTATGCTGAATTAAACCAGAAAGCGAACCAATTAGCGGATTATCTGCGAAAAAATCACAACATTCAAGCGAATGATTTAATCGCGATAAAATTAGCGAGAAGCGAACGTCTTTTCATGGCAATTCTAGGAATTTTAAAATCTGGAGCTGCGTATGTGCCAATTGATACAAACTATCCGCAACAGCGAATTGAATATATAGAAAAAGACAGCAACGCGAAGGTAATAATTGATCCATCGTTTTTGGAAACCTTTGAAAAAGAAAGCGCAAACTACAATACAGAAAATTCAAACAACAAAGCGTTGCCAACTCACGTAGCGTATGTCATTTATACATCGGGAACTACAGGGAATCCTAAAGGTGTTATGATTTCGAATGCGAGTCTTTTAGATTATACGCTTACGTTTAAAAACTATTTTGGAGTTACTGAAAACGACCGATCTTTACAACAAGCAAGTCTTTCGTTTGATACGTCCATAGAAGAAATATTTCCAATCCTCATCAGTGGCGGAACACTCATCATGCTCAAAGAACACAGCGAATTTGATCTTTTGGCAAACATCTGTGAAGCACAACAGGTAACGATTTTAAGCACCAATCCGTATGCGCTACAATTTTTAAATCAAACCTATAAAAATTACAACTTTAGCTTTCGAATTCTCATTAGTGGCGGCGATATTTTAAAGTCTGAATATGTAGACAAACTGTATCTTGAGTATCAAGTTTTCAATACGTATGGACCGACAGAAAGTACGGTTTGTTCAACGTATTACGAAATCAAAACACTCAGCGAAACCCTTCCGATTGGGAAACCCATTGCCAATAGAAAAGTGTTGATTGTAGATGAAAACAACAACATTCAGCCAATAGGTGTAAAGGGCGAACTCTGTATTTTAGGAAAAGGCTTGTCGCTCGGATATCTGAACCGAAGCAAGTTAACGGATGAAAAATTTGTAAAAAGTATCTTGTCAGAAGATGCTAAAATGTACACATCGGGTGATGTTGCCAGATGGCTTCCTGACGGAACTATCGAATTTTTAGGAAGAAATGACGATCAAGTAAAAATCAGAGGTTATCGTATAGAACTTGGAGAAATAGAAAGTACGCTGCTTGAATTTTCAGAAGAATTTACACAAGTCATCGTTGTTGTAACAGAAATAAACGGAGAAAAAGCACTCGTAGCGTATTATGCCGCTGCTGCTGAAATTGAAAAAGAAACACTTAAAAACTTCGTATCAGAAAAGCTGCCAGACTATATGGTTCCTAGCTTTTTTGTGCAATTGGAAAGTATTCCTATAACGCTCAATGGAAAAATAGACAAAAACAAACTTCCTGCTATTTCGGAGGAAGACATCATCAAAAAACCATACATCGCTCCAAAAAATGCTACGGAAGAAGCATTGGTGTCCATTTGGAAAGCACTCTTAGAAATTGAAGTCATTGGAACACAAGATGATTTCTTTGAACTTGGCGGACACAGTTTAAAAATTACAAAGCTCAAAAACAGTATTGAACAAATCTTCAATATTTCCATGAGTTTTAGCGATTTATTTTTGAAAACTACGATTGCAGCACAAGCAAATCATATTGGAACAGCAGCAACAGAAAACCATCAAGAAATACCAAAAGTAGCAACGAAATCAAAGTACGAATTGTCTTCCGCACAACAACGTATTTGGATATTAAGTCAGTTTGAAGGCAGCAATGTTGCCTACAATATGCCAGGCGTTTTTCAACTCAAAGGTGCAATTGACGCTACCAAATTGGAACAGGCTTTTCAACAACTTTTGCAACGACACGAATCCTTGCGTACACAATTTGTGTTGGATGCTTCTGGGACGATTCAGCAACAAATTCTGTCTGTAAGCGAATGTGATTTTAAACTGATGCAGGAAACGATTGAAGCGCAAGCAAAGCAATTAGAAGCGATCAATGCATTGGTGACACATGTGTTCCATCTTGAAAAAGCACCGTTAATTCGTGCAAAATTGATCAAAACGAGGCATGAAAACTATCTCTTTGCGTTTGTAATTCATCATATTGTAAGTGATGGTTGGTCGATTGATATTCTTAAAAATGAACTGTTCCATCTGTACAATCACAAAGATGCTGCTCATCATGAATTGCCCGCATTGCGAATTCAGTACAAAGACTATGCAGTTTGGGAACGAAAACAACTCGCTTCAGACAAATTAGAAGCGTCAAAAGCATATTGGGTGCAACAATTTTCAGGCGAACTTCCTGTAATTGATTTGCCATACAAAACGCGACGTCCGCAACAAAAAACCTATTCGGGAGCGAAAAAAGAAATTGCCCTTCCCACAGCAACACTTACTGCTTTACAAGCAACATGTACGTCCCATCAAACGACTTTATTTATGGGCTTGTTGGGTATTGTAAATATCTTAATTTACAAATACACACGCCAAAACGATATCATCATTGGAACACCGATTGCAGGAAGAACGCATGCCGATTTACAACATCAAATAGGCGTGTACATCAACACGCTGCCCATACGAACGCAGATTCAAGAAACGGATTCCTTTCAAGACATCTTGGCAACCATCAAAAAAACTACATTAGAAGCCTATAAACATCAAGCATATCCATTTGATACTTTGATAGATGATTTGTCAATTGCCCGCGATTTAAGTAGAAATCCGCTATTTGATGTCATGGTGACTTTGCAAAATACAGATGAAGAAAAGCATCAACAAAACAACATCGAAAATGTTCAGGTAACACGTTTTGCCCACACAAATGCCGTTGCTGCAAAATTTGATTTGGATTTTATGTTTGAAGAAACAACAACTGGTTTAGCCGTTTCGTTAGTATACAATACAGCGCTGTTTTCAGATACCTTCATTACTGCATTCATGGAGCAATTTGTCACGCTTACGGATAGTATGCTACAAAATACAACCGAAAACATTGCTGCATTGTCCGTTTTGACACCGCAACAGGAACAAAAACTATTGGTTGCGTGGAACGATACAAAAACGGTTTTTGATGAAGAAAAAACTGTCTTAGATTACATTCAAACGCAAGTTGTAGCACATCCAGAAAATACAGCATTGCAAGATGCAATGCACAACATCTCGTATGCAGAACTTGATCAACGTTCCAATAAAATAGCTTACTATTTGGTACAAACCTTAGGAACAGTTGCACAACCTATTGGCGTGGTATTAGATCGTTCTGTACACACATTGGTATTGATCATTGGCATCTTAAAATCTGGAAAATCGTACATTCCGCTCGACGCCACATTTCCATTAGAACGATTAAAATACATCGTACAGCATAGCGAGATTAAAACTGTCATAGCCAATCAAAATTTTACGGCAATGCAGGATAAAAATATTCAGTGGCTAACTCTGGAAAACATTCTTGTTGCATGTCAAGAATCTCCTGTAATTCAATTGCCAAAAGTCAACAAAAAAGATACAGCATACATTATCTATACTTCGGGTTCTACTGGAAATCCGAAAGGAGTAGAAATAGCACATGCTTCTTTAGCAAATTTTTTACGGAGCATGCAAAAAACGCCAGGCATAGCTGCGGAAGATACTTTATATGCAGTAACAACCTACGCGTTTGACATTTCAATACTAGAATTCTTTGTGCCTTTAATTTCTGGAGCAACAACGTACATTGCCAACAATGAAACCTTGATGGATGTTGAAAAAATCATTGAAGAGCTCAACTCTACACAACCCACAATCATACAAGCCACGCCAAGTTTTTATCAATTACTGTTCAATGCAGGTTGGGAAGGGAATTTGGCACTAAAAGTATTGTGTGGAGGCGATGCTTTAAACGAATCTTTGGCGCAACAATTAGTGGCAAGCTGTAAAGAAGTTTGGAATATGTACGGTCCGACAGAAACCACAATTTGGTCTACCACAAAAAAAGTAACCAAAGAAAACGGAGCTAATTCCATTGGAAAACCGATTGCAAATACACAATGTTATGTACTAGATAAAAATCTGCAAGTATTGCCAGAAGGTGCGCAAGGCGATTTATACATTGGCGGAAAAGGACTCGCTGTAGGTTATTACAAAAACGAAACACTGACGTCCGAACGCTTTATCAAAAATCCTTTTGGAGACGGACGCATTTACAATACGGGCGATTGTGTCGCTTGGAATCCTTCGGGAGAACTTTCTTTTTATGGAAGAAATGACTATCAAGTAAAAGTGCGAGGCTACCGTATAGAATTAGGCGATATTGAAACACATCTTAATGCGATAGAAGCCATACAACAAGCCGTTGTTTTGGTGAAAAAAGACAACGCCGATCAGTCGATATTAGTAGCGTATTATGTAACAAATAATAGCATACAGCTTGCAAAGATGAAAGCGTTGCTAAAAGAAGTGCTACCTGCGTACATGATTCCTGCGGTTTTTGTTGAAATTAATGACTTTCCGCTGACACCCAACAAAAAAGTAGATCGGAAAGCTTTGTTAACGCGCAACGATGCATTGCAGTCACAAGAAACGGAATATATTCCGCCACAGACAGAAACCGAAAAACAACTTGCAGCACTATGGAAAACACTCTTACTCGATGAAAACATTGGAAAAACAGCCAACTTCTTCGATTTAGGAGGACACAGTTTAAGTGCTGCCAAATTGGTGAGCTTAGTCCAACAAGAATTTTCCATAAAACTGACCATTAATAAAATATTCGAATTCCCCGATTTGGAAAGTATGGCAGACCATATTGACAACATTCTATTAGTGCAGCAAAGTCAAAATCAAGATGACGTAGAAACAGAATTTGAAAATTTTTCATTTTAAAATAACCAATAATAAGAACCGATAACCTAATTAAATGACAATAGATACTAAAACAAAGATGAATATCATGAAAAAAAGAGTAACCATGAAAAAAAAGATGCACTTCACTATCTTTTTATGCCTATTTTTAGTTGGATTTACAGCCTATGGACAACTAGAAGTTAAGGGGAAAGTTATAGATCAAGAAACCCAAAAACCTATAGATTTTGCTGAGGTTATTTTGACGAATACTAAAACTCAAAAAATAATAGGAGCAATTACCACGATTGAGGGTAACTTTTTGTTGAAAGCAGCAGCAGGAGACTACAAATTTCAAGTGATATTCTTAGGGAATTCATTGTACGCCAAAGACATTTCTTTGACTAAAAATATGGATTTGGGAACGATTTCGGTAACCAATTCTGAGGAATTAGATGCTGTTACAGTAGAAGCAAAGAAAAAAGTGATTGAACGTAAAATTGACCGTGTGGTATTCAATGTAGAAAACTCTACGCAAGCTTCACAAGGAGATGTATATGAACTACTAAAAGTAGCCCCTGGACTTCGTGTACAAAACAATTCTATTGGAATGATAGGAAAGGCTCAAGTAAGCGTGATGATTAACGATAAAATACTACAACTAACGAATGACGAATTGGCAAACTTTTTAAAATCCATAGCTTCCGAAGATGTACAATCTATTGAAGTTATTACTACGCCGCCTGCAAAATACGAAGCTAGTGGAAATAGTGGTTTGGTCAATATCATCCTGAAAAAAGCCAAAAAAGATTCATGGAATGCACAATTGCGTTCTTACTATCGTCAGCAACGATATGCCAATAGTTCATTTGGAGGGAATTTTAATTATAATAAAAACAAATTTAGTGTTGCAGCTTCTGCCAATTATCGACAAGGAGATTACTATCAAGAGCAAGATGATAGCGCTTTTTTTCCAGATGGATTGTGGCAAACAATTTCTCCATTTCGATCTAAGACAGATGGACTAAACGCAAGAATAGATGTAAACTATCAAATTAGCTCAAAATGGTCTATGGGCGCACAATATTTATACAACAGAACAGACTACAATGTAACGGATGCGCCTTTTACTCCAATTTTTGATTATAATACAGGTGAAATTACGAGATCGTTACTATCAGAAGGAAGAATGGATTTAACACCAGAAGTACATTCTTTAAATTATAATAATGAAATAGAACTCGATACTTTAGGAAGAAACATTAGTATCAATTTAGATTATTTTACCTACGGAAATCCAGATACAAAAACATACAATGGTGTTTCTACCGTGCTAGAACCTTTTTCAGAACAATTCTATCGAGGAGTCAATATCAACGATCAGGCAATACAAAACTTTTCAGCAAAAGTAGATGTTCAAGTGCCTACCAAATGGGCAAATGTTGATTTTGGAGGAAAATTTACAAAATCGACTTCCGATAATGATATCTTTTTCTTCAACAGCGGTTTGGTAGATGCGCCAGTGACCAATTTGCCAATTTCACAAAATGACTTTGAATATGATGAAGACATACAAGCATTATACGCATCTGCCAGCAAAGATTTTGGAAAAAAATGGAGTTTAAAAGTGGGACTTCGTTTAGAGGCAACGCAAACCAACTCTTCATCTAATAACTTAGGTCTGAACGTAGATAACGATTATACAAAATTGTTCCCAACGCTTTATTTATCTTACAATGCCACGGAAAATTCTAACTTTTCTTTAAACTACAGCAAGCGAATTCAGCGTCCAGGGTTTTTTAGTTTAAACCCAAATATCTATTTTTTAAATCCTTTCCAATCCATTGAAGGAAATGCTTTTTTACAACCTTCATTTGTAGATAACATACAAATATCACATAGCTATAAAAGTTTCACAACAAATTTATTTTATACTATTGAAAATGAAACATTTGCACAGGTTCCATTGCCACAATCAGACACCAATGTAATTCGTTTTACAAATGAAAATTATGTAGATACACAGCGATTTGGAATTTATGAAAACTTTTATTTCGACAAATATTCTTGGTGGTCTAGTAATAACAACTTTGTCGTCAATTATACCATTTCAAAGTTCGATTTAGAACAGGCAGAAGAAGATCAAAAAGGATTCAATGCTACATTTTCAACCTATAATGACTTTACGCTAAACTCAGATAAAACCTTGTTTTTTGGACTTAACTATTGGTATGCTTTTCCAGGTGTCAATGGAATTTTTGATACCAAAACAGCCAGCGCATTATCCTTGTCATTTCAATATTTACTCTTAAATAAAGATATGAACATCACGCTGCGTGCCAATGATATTTTTAAAACATCTGCTGATAGAACGGAAACGGTCATCAACAACGTATTACAAACTGCCCGCTATTACTACGATGCCAGATATTTACAACTATCTGTGAGTTATAAATTTGGAAACAAAGATATCAGCGCAAAACGTCACAGAACAGGAAACCAAGACGAAAGAGGAAGAATACAAAACTAACAAAAGACGATTGATAAATACGCTTTTTAATTTATGAAGGAATTACTCCAAAAATTAAATGCACTTCAAATAGTGGTTACACTCAATGGAGACACTTTAGATGTCAAAGCACCGAAAGGCGCCATGACAAAAGCTTTATTGATAGAACTTAAAGCGCACAAAGAAGCACTCATTGATTTTCTAAAAGCCTATCAGGTAACACCAGCAATTCCGAAAGCAGCTGCACAGGAAAGCTATGTATTATCCTCTTCACAATACCGTATTTGGTTATTGCAACAATTGGAAAAAAACAACGCAGCTTACAACATGCCGAGTGCATTTTCTGTGGAAGGAATTATAGACAAAAAGCTTCTTGAAAAAGCATTTGAATTGTTGGTAAAGCGCTATGAAATTTTGCGAACCAATTTTAAATGGTGTGCAAAACGCAATATGCCAGTGCAAATTGTCAATGACGCAACCGCCAAGAGTTTTTCATATACGTATATGGATCTTTCTGATGAAAAATCCAATCAGTCCAGAATCGCACAAGAAATTAAAGCCGAAGTCGCCTATAATTTCGATCTTGAAAACGATCCTTTATTGCGAATCACACTTCTTAAAACTGGCACAAACACGCATGTATTAGTTTTTGTAGTGCATCATATTATCAGTGATGGAGGTTCGTCAGCAATCATCGTTAATGATGTATTTGAATACTATCGTGCGTTGGTTTCGAAACAAGAAATTACGCTTCCAACACTAGAAATTCAATACAAAGACTATGCAGTATGGGAGCAACAACAATTGCAAACTCCCGCAATGGAAGTGCATAAAAACTATTGGACTTCCATATTTAAACAAACGACAACTGCTGTTGAACTGCCTACAAGTTTTTCAAGACCTTCCAAAAAAACATACAACGGACATTGCATTGCAAAACACATTCCTACGCAACATTTTGAAACATTGTGCAAAGCAGAAGGAGCTACACTCTTTATGGGAATTACAGCATTACTCAATGCATTGTTCTATAAATACACTGGAAGTACACAAATAACCATCGGAAGTCCAATTGACGGTAGGACAGAAGCCGAGTTGGAATCTCAAGTTGGATTCTTTGTAAATACATTTGGAATACAAACAAACTTTGCAAAAGAACATACATTCGCAGCACTTTTACAACAGGTAAAACGCAAAACACTTGAAGCATTTCAACATCAACACTATCCGTTTGATGCGCTCATCAATGATTTAGGAATCTCTGACCGATCGCGAAATCCGCTATTTGACGTCATTGTTTCCATAGTACCATCTGAAACAGCATCATTACAAAAAGAGCAAGCAGTCAACGTCACCGAAATATCACTAGGAGACACGACAAGTAAGTTCGATTTGGAATTTGTATGGCATGTAAATGCTACAGAAACTGAACTTCGACTCACCTACAATACAGATATATATTCTGCTGATTTTATACAGCAAATGCTTGGACATATAGAAACATTGCTACAAAATATAGTGGCGAATTCCAATGCGAGTCTTCAAGAATTGCAGTATGTGTCAAGCCAAGAAAAAAACAAACTTCTTCATGAATTCAACACACCAATTCTGGAAGTTAAAACGACAGGAACTTACATACACGTTTTTCAAAAAGAACTAGAAAACAACAAGGAAAACGTTGCGGTTGTAGAAGATGGCAAAACCACTACGTATGCACAACTCAATGAAGAAGCAACAAAACTAGCTTCCTATCTGCGCGATCATCATGACATAAACGCAAAAGAATTTGTCGCCGTACAACTTCCAAGAAGCAAATCGTTGTTAGTAGCATTTTTGGCAATTCAAAAATTAGGTGCTGTATATGTTCCGATAGATGCAAACTATCCACAAGAACGAATTGATTTTATTATTGTTGACAGTCAAGCCAAATGTATCATTGATAAAAGTTTTCTAGAAAAATTCTTTACCGCAAAAATTGACACTGTATCCGACATAATTCCAGAAACAAATGCCCAAGATTTGGCATATATGATTTATACTTCTGGATCGACAGGAACTCCGAAAGGTGTGATGATTTCGCATGAAAACCTTATAAATTTATGTCATTGGCACATTGACTATTATGCAGTTTCCGCTGCGAGTCACGCTACCTTATATGCCGGAATTGGTTTTGATGCTTCCTTATGGGAAATGTGTCCGTATTTACTAGCGGGCGCGACTTTACATGCCGTAGAAAAGCAAGAAACGCGAATTAATATTGAAGCTTTAGCAAATTTTTTAAAGACACACAAAATTACGCATACCTATCTGCCAACCGCTGTATGTCAAGAATTTGTGATGCAAAATGTCTCATTGTCGCATCTAAAAATACTAACTGGCGGTGATACCTTACACTTAAAAAATGCTCCAAAGTTTACACTGTACAATAATTACGGACCTACTGAAAACACAGTAGTTACGACAGCGTATCCGATAGTGAACCATGCACTAACATCACCAATTCCTATTGGGAAACCTATTCACAATACACAGGTGTATATTTTGGATAAAAACCTAGACATAGTTCCTGTTGGTATTCCTGGAGAACTCTACATTGCAGGAAAAGGAGTTGCCAAAGGATATTGGAATCGTCCAAAATTAACAAAAGAACGCTTCGTAGAAAATCCATTTCTACTAGGAGAAAAAATGTATGCTACGGGCGATTTGGTAAAATGGTTGCCCAATGGTGAAATTTTATTTTTGGGAAGAAAAGACAATCAAATACAATTGCGCGGATATCGTGTAGAACTTGGAGAAATTGAAGCAGCAATTGCAAATTCCTTTCAGCAAATTCAGCAAGTAACTGTTCTAGAAAAGGAAGGACAATTAGTAACATTTTTCACAAGTGAGGACGCACTTGATAGTGAAAATATTAAAAAAGCCTTACAAAAAACAGTGCCAGCGTACATGGTGCCAAATTCTTTTACACGTTTGGAAACTGTACCGTTAACGCCTAATGGAAAAGTAGACCGTAAGTATTTGCAACAACTTTCTATTGCTAAAACGCAAGACAAACCACTTGTAGCCGCAAAAACCGACATTGAAAAAGAACTTGTAACAATATGGAAAAAGGTTTTAAACCTAACCGAAGTAAGTGTAGAAGATGATTTCTTTGAACTTGGCGGACACAGTTTGATGCTCATGAAACTCATGGTCAATTACCAAGAAACGTTTCAAATATCGTTAGATTTGTCTAGCTTGTATGCACATACACAATTGATACAACATGCAAAATTACTCTCTTTAAAAAAACAGCAACACATTGAAATTCCATCGTTAGAAGAACAAGCACATTACGAGGTTTCTTCCACACAATTGCGGTATTGGCTGATTGATAAAGTAAAAGGGAAATCCAAAGAATTTAACATCACAAATACTTTTGCTTTACCCAAACAGATCGATAGCATTCTTTTAGAAAAAGCAGTCTCAAAATTGGTGGCGCGACATGAAACACTGCGAACCACTTTTGTTGATGTAGCAGGCATTCCTAAGCAAAAAATTCATAAAACCAATTCGGTAACACTACAGCATTTTACTTCGGAAGCAAACGCGCAGCAATATGCGTTTGATCATATTTTTGATCTGACACAATATCCGTTATATAAAATTGCGATAACAGACACAAAATTATATTTCAACATTCACCACAGCATTTGCGATGGCTGGTCCGTACACATTCTCTACAGAGATTTGATGAAATTATACGAAGAAGCACAACATCAAACAGCGGCGAATCTTCCAAAGTTGACTATTCAATACAAAGAATATGCAGCATGGCAAAATCAACGTGAACAGACCGAAGAGTTTGCTTATCAAAAACACTATTGGGAAGAACAATTAAAAGGACCACGCGCGTACATACAATTGCCCACAGATTTTCCTGAAACCATACAATCAAAAGCTTCAGTATGTAAAATTGTGATTGAAAAAGAATTGCAACAACAAATTGTAAACAACGCTACACAACACAATGTGAGTACATTTACCACGTTTCTAGCAGCGTTTAAAATATTAATCTACAAACTCAGCTACGAGCGCGACAGTATTGTAGGAATTCCAGTGGCGAATCGTGCACATTATCAAATCAACAATTTGGCAGGTTGTTTTTTAAATACGTTGATGTTGAGAGATACTATTGACGAACAACTGTCAATAAAAGACTGGATACAACAAGTGCACAACACACTTACGGAAGGTTTGACACACCAAAGTTATCCGTTTGAAAATGTATTGGAAACACTTGAAATTACACAAAAAGATAAATTTCCGTTAAGTCCTGTATTTTTGAATATGGTTGATTTTGATGCAACAGAAGAAACAATAGACGCCACAGGAATGGAGTTTGAAAGTACCGCACTTCCTCCAAAATTTGACCTAGAATGTTATGTAAAAAGCTTTGCAAATGGCTATACGATTGATTGCGTATACGACGATCAACTATTTTCACAAGAAACCATCACATTGTGGATGCGCAGTTATGTTGACATGCTACAACAAATGGTAAATAATGATGCAAAAAGCATTGCGTCGGTCACAACTTTTGAAAATGTACCGAAATTTACACAAGAATTACCACAACGAACATTTACGCGCTTTGAAGCAGAAGAAATAGACCAAACCGTAGCACAACGCTTTGAAAAGCAAGTGAAGCTTCATGCTGATGCAATTGCCGTTACCGCGAATGATCAACAATTTACATATCAAACCATTAACAATTACGCCAATCAAGTAGCCAAAAAAATAACCGAACAAGAGCAGGATACAAAAAGGATTGCCTTGTTAGTTTCTCACAATGAAAACACGGTTATTGGAATGTTAGGCGTTCTAAAATCAGGACATGCGTATGTGCCAATTGATGTTGAAAATCCAATACAACGCATTCAATTCATTCTAAAAGATGCAGCATGTAACATCTTAGTCTATGATGCGGCTGTTGAACATAAAATTTTACAACTAAAAGAACTATTTCCATCATTACTATTCATAAACTTGTCGGATACGCTACAAGACGGAATTGCCTTAGAAAATCCTGTTAATAAAAGCGTTCCAACAGATGAAGCGTATGTTTTATACACGTCAGGATCTACAGGAAATCCAAAAGGAGTCGTGCAAACACAGCGAAATATGTTGCATTACATTCGGGTATATACGAACAATGTTGCCATTTCTACTACAGACAATCTAAGCGTATTTTCAACCTATAGTTTTGATGCTTCTATAAAAGACATTTACGGAGCCATTTTAAACGGCGCTACGGTACGTTTTTATGCAATTCCTGAGAAAGGATTGGCAGATTTGGGCGATTGGATCATGGAAGAAAATGTTTCCATCATACACATGGTTCCTACAATTTACCGTTATTTCATAGGAACATTGCCAGAAAATAAGGTGCTTCATACCGTACGTTTGGTAGATTTAGGCGGAGAAGCATCCTATGCATCTGATTTTGAGTTATTCAAAAAACATTTTCCAACCCATGCATACTTAGTCAACGATTATGGACCTACGGAAGCCACCATTGTATCGCAACATTTCTTAAAACAAACCACACACATTCACAAAAGTAGCTTGCATTTAGGAAGCGCTGTCACAGAAACAGAAATTTATATTGTAGATGCGCACGGAAAAGAAGCTGCTGTGTATGAAGAAGGAGAAATTGTGTTTAAAAGCCCCTATATCTCCAAAGGATATTTGAACCTTGCAGAAAAAACCAACGCAGTATTTACGCAAGATACTGAAAATCCTGAATTGTACAGTTATCGTTCAGGCGATATAGGAAAGCGTTTCCCAGATGGAACTATTGTGTATTTAGGAAGAAAAGATACGCAAGTAAAAATCAATGGATATCGTATTGAACTTTCTGAAATTGGATTGCAAATAGCTGAATTAGAAAGCATTACCAAAGCAGAAGTATTAGTGCAGACTTTGGACGCGAAAGAATATATAACGTGTTATTACACAGGCGAACACAAAGAAAATGCAGTTTTCAAAGCAGCTTTAAAAGACCGTTTGCCAGGCTATATGATTCCTTCTGTATATGTACAATTGGCATCATTTCCGTTAACACGTACTGGAAAAATTGATCGCAAGGCATTGCCAGCACTTACAGAAGAAGTTATCAAAACAGAAGCTTACAAAGCGCCTGAAAATGACATACAACAATGTTTGGTAGCTATTTGGTCAGCGCAATTGAACATAGCTTCTGAACAACTAGGTATCAAAGATAATTTCTTTGAAATTGGAGGAAACAGTTTGCAGTCCGTAACCATCATCAATACCATTAATAAAACATTTGATATCGCACTATCAATTGAAGATTTATACGAATCACTCAACATTCAAGATTTATCAAAAGTCATTCACTTTGCCACCTTGCAAAAGCGACAAAGTGAAGCAACTTCTGAGGATATGGATGAAATTATGTTATAAAAAAAGAAAGCAATTTTGAAAAAGGATTTATTAGAAAAACTTTTAACATTAAACATTCACCTTCGCAACGAAAATGGAGGTTTAAAAGTGAATGCGCCGAAAGGAACATTGACCAAGGAATTAATTGCAGAAATTAATGAAAACAAACCGTATCTTCTAAAATTATTAGCGAGTAACATAAAAATACCCAAAGCCGCTGTAGCAGAAGATTACAGTTTGAGTCCAACCCAATATTCCTTGTGGTTTATTCATGAGCATTTGGGCGGCGACACGGCGTATAATTTAACAGCAACGCTCAAAATTGAAGGAGATTTACAACCAGAAATTTTACAAAAAGCTTTCAAAAACGTCATCGCTACGCACGAATCGTTGCGCACGCAATTTGTCATTAAAGAAGATGGAACTGTGCGCCAGCGAATTCTGCCAAATGCAGAAATTCAGTTTGCATTAAATTACGAAGATTGCAGTAAACTTTCTAAAGACGATGTACATCAAAAACTAGATGCAAAATATCAAACGCCTTTTCAATTAGCAGAAGATTTGCTAGTCAATGCCAGTCTTTTCAAGCTTGAAGCTGATGTACATATATTACTATTTGTAATGCATCACATCATCAGCGATGGTTGGTCGTTGCAAATTTTCACGAAAGAAGTCATTGAAGAATACCAACAGTTAGTATCTGGAGAAGCGCATGTTGCAAAAAAATTATCGCTTCAATACAAAGATTACAGTGAATGGCTAAACCAAGAATTGGAAAGTGACGCTTATGCAAACAAATTGGCTTTTTGGAAAGATCAATTTGAGACACGTTCTCCTGCGTTGAATTTAGGCGATGTTGCACGACCAAAAGTGAGAACGTATGCTGGCACATTGCTACATCATGAATTTTCTACGGAATTTACAACGCAACTCAATTCGTTTGCCAAAACACAGCAACTCACCTTATTTATGTTGATTTTAGGCGGATTGAACGGAACACTTTCCAAATATACCAACCAATACGATATTACGTTAGGAACTACGGTTGCAGGAAGAGAACATCCAGATTTAGAAGATCAAATAGGACTCTATTCCAATGCATTGGCAATACGAACGCAGTTTGAAAACACACAAACATTTGCAGATTTTCTAAAAACACAAAAAGAAACCTTACTAAAAACCTACGAACACAAAGAATATCCGTTTCATAAACTATTGAATCAACTCACCTTACCAAATGATGCCAGCAGATCGCCATTATTTGATATCATGGTGTTGTTGCAAAATCACCAAACGCTTCATTTAAACGATCAAGATGCACTACACAATCTTACCATCACAGAATACGATGCGGTTGAAAAAGGAGTAAGTCAGCTAGACATGAGTTTTGTGTTTATTGAACGAAACAATCAACTAACACTCAGTGTAGAATACAACACAGACATCTACGAAGCAGCTTTCATACAACAACTGATACACTCTTTTGAAAAATTTGTAGTTGCAGGAATTGCAAATCCAAATGCATCACTAAGTTCTATATCATTAGTAGATGCTACTGAAAAAGAAACGATCTGTCATCAATTCAATGCTAAAAATAAACCATTAACACATCCAAAAACCGTGGTAGATTTCATCACAGAAAACGCCGCTAAATTTCCTGAAAAAGCAGCATTGGTAAGTGATGAAGTGGAAAAAAGCTATGCAGAAGTTCACATCATTAGCAACCAAATAGCGCAGTGTTTAGAAGAAGCGTTGCACTTGCAAAAAGGTGATTTTGTGGGAATTGCGCTCGATGGAAGTGTGTGGTCAATCCTCACCATTTTAGGAGTCTTAAAACTGGGTGCGACGTATGTTCCTATCGATCCAAAATATCCAACAACAAGAAAAGAATATATAGAAAATGTAAGCAATTGCGCCATCATTATTGATGATACGATGCTGAAAACGATTCAAGAAAACCGCTCCAATTACAATGGTGACTACGTTTCCAAGGCAACTCAAAATGCTACGGCTTATGTAATATTTACGTCAGGATCTACAGGAAATCCAAAAGGAATTCCAATTACACATGCTTCATTGGTTGATTATGTAACCACGTTTGCAACATACTTTGAAGTGAATCAAACGGACCGCGTGTTACAGCAGGCAAGTATTGCTTTTGACACGTCTATTGAAGAAATATATCCAATTTTGATCAGTGGTGGAACCTTGTTTTTCTATGAAGAAAAAGCAGACTTCCATGAAATGTTTGCAAGTTGCGAAAACCATGGAATCACGTTGTTAAGTACCAATCCGTATGCGTTGCAATACTTAAATCAACAATATCAAGACTTTACACTCAATTTGCGTACATTGATCAGTGGAGGCGATGCCTTACAAATGGATCATATAGATACACTTCACGATAAAATTCCTATATACAATACGTATGGTCCCACAGAAAGTACCGTTTGTGCTACCTATTACAAAGTAACAGGAAATGAACATGTAATTCCGATTGGAAAACCTATCAAAAATAGACAAGTATATGTGTTAGATACCGAAACGGCGGAATTGCTTCCTATTGGTTTTATTGGCGAACTGTGCATTTCAGGAGCAGGATTGACAAAAGGATACTTAGGCAATGAAGCACTTTCCAAAGAAAAATTTATACCACATCCTTTCAAACAAGGAGAAAAACTATACCGAACTGGCGATTTGGCAAAGTGGCTTCCAGACGGAAATTTAGTCTTTGCAGGAAGAAAAGATACGCAAGTAAAACTCAGAGGTTACCGAATAGAGTTGGGAGAAATTGAAAATAATGCACAAGAACTCGAAGGAATTTCGCAACCTGTCGCTGCTGTACAACAAGTAAATAACGAAGCTGCCATTGTGTTGTATTGGTTGCATACTGAAAACAGTCCTTCCAAAGCGGAAATCAGAACTGCTTTATCAGCGAAATTACCAGCGTATATGATTCCATCGTATTATGTAGCCTTGGAGAAATTGCCAATCAATGTACATGGAAAAATAGACCGAAAACTATTGCCAAATTTTCAATTAGCCGATGGATTGATTGAAGCGGAATATGTAGCGCCTAGAAATAACACCGAAGAAAAATTAGTCAACATCTGGAAGCAGATATTAGGCGTAGAAAAAATAGGAGTGACCAATAGTTTCTTTGAACTTGGCGGACACAGTTTGTTAGCCATATCGCTTATCAATGAAGTAAATAAAGAATTTGAAGCTGTTTCGTTGCAAATAAAGAATCTTTTTGTGAGCAATACTATTGAAAGTATGGCACAGCTTATTACTGTTACTAGTGGAGAAGA
Organism: Kordia sp. SMS9; assembly: GCF_003352465.1. NCBI lineage: Bacteria > Pseudomonadati > Bacteroidota > Flavobacteriia > Flavobacteriales > Flavobacteriaceae > Kordia > Kordia sp. SMS9. The sequence continues at coordinate 3,418,538 of NZ_CP031153.1, forward strand.
TATAACAGGTGATTTTGAAGAATTTGTGATCTAAAAAATAAATTAAAAAAAGACAAAGAACAAAACAATGATATACCAAAAACCGCAAATATTTATGTTGCATTTTGCAGGAGGAAACTCCTATTCATTTGTATTTTTGAAAGAGAAGATATCCAATGCTTTTGAAGTTCATGCATTAGAACTTCCTGGAAGAGGAAAACGCTTTAAAGAAGAATTAATCAAAAATAGTGAAGTAGCCATTGATGATTATGTACAACAGATACGAAGCAAAAGGAATAACAAACCCTTCATTATTTATGGACATAGTATGGGCGCTACATTAGGACTATTTGTCGCTAAAAAACTAGAAAGACTCTTAGACATTCCTAGCGCATTGGTCGTTACAGGAAATCCAGGTCTTGGTGTAAAAGATGAAGAAACAGCGCATAAAGGAAAACGATACTTAATGGGCGAAACAGATTTTAAAGAAGAACTACGAGAACTTGGTGGTGTGTCTGATGAAATATTAGAAAACGAGGAATTGTACAGCTTTTTCAGTCCTCAAATCCGTGCAGATTTTGAAGTAATAGAGAAAGGACTTCCCTCTGAAAATATTGTTATACAATCGCCTGTATATGCCTTTATGGGAGCGGAAGAAAAGTGTAGTGATCGCATAGAAAATTGGAAACGATTTACAGCCAATCATTGCAATTGCGACGTGTGGGAAGGAAATCATTTTTTCATCAATGATCACCCAGAAGCATTAGTGCGAATATTAGAAAAGTCATTTGACCATTCAATCAACTAAAACAACAAAACATGTTAAAACTAAAGCCAAAAAATATCATCTACCTAATTTTGTATGCCTTGCCCAATACAATTTTAAGTTTTGCCATTATTTACATTATCAACAATGTAATGGCTGGAAATCCTATGTTTACTAGAACATACATGGGAATTGTATTTGTTGCGATCATCGTGTATACCTATTTGCTGAACATTATTTTTCAGAAACGGTTAAACCTCTACGCTTTTAATTTTCTCTATGAAAATGAAAAAAGAGTTTTCGGTCAAATCCTAAAAGCATCGCTAATTAAATTAGAAAAACTTGGTACACAGCGCTTTTTCACTGCTGTAGAAGACTTACGTACATTCTCGTTCTTACCATACACCGTTACGCATACAGTCAACTCCGTGTTAATGCTCGTACTCTGTTTGGTATACATGTTTACCCTTTCATTTTCGTCGGCATTAATTGTCATTGTGCTCATTGCGCTCGTGGCAGCGTGTTATTTTGTAGTAATGAATACGATGACGAAACAAGTAGCCATCTTGCGAGAATACAATGAAGATTATTATCAATATGTAAATGATGTCATGAATGGCTTTAAAGAATTGAAATTGAGCTTTTTCCGTCGAAATAGTTTAATGAACAACTTCTTAATTCCTAACAGAGACAAAGCAATGGATTTAGATTTCAGAATCAACTATGTCTTTCTTTCCATCAACTTAATAAGTCAATACGGATTGTACTTTGTGGTAGCAGTCATTCTATTTGTGTTGCCACAATACGGATTGCTGTCTAGTGAAGATGTTATAGCGTATGTGGTGATTATTCTTTTCATTTCTGGACCGATAAATAACCTCATCAATCTACAACAAATGTACACTCGATTCATGGTAGCGAATACGCGTGTTAAAAAGTTTATTAAAGACTTTGAAATTGTAGATGATGAAAAACAAGACACAGCACAAGAAGCAAACACATTCAATTCCTTACAATTTAATGACGTCGTATTTTCATATCCAAAAAATGAAAACCTAGAAGAAAAAACGAAACCTTTTGCCCTTGGACCTTTAAATGTGTCTATCAAAAAAGGCGAAGTCATCTTTGTAGTAGGCGGAAACGGTTCTGGAAAAAGTACATTTATCAATGCATTAACAGGTCTCTATTCCATATCTGACGGCGAAATTATAGTCAATGATTCCATCAGTGAAAAAAACAATAGAACATTACAAGACATGATTGCGGCGGTATTTACAAACAATCATATCTTTTCAAAAAACTATGATAATTTTGAGCTGGAAAACAACAAGAAGTATAGAAAACTTGTAGAAACTATGGAATTAGATCATATCATTGCAGATGATAAAGAAGCTTCCATTCGAAGACAATTCTCCAAAGGACAGAGCAAACGAGTTTCCTTAATACTTGCGTTACTAGAAGAAAAACCAGTACTCGTATTGGATGAATGGGCAGCAGATCAAGATCCTCACTTTCGTAAATATTTCTATGAAGTATTAATTCCAAAATTAAAAGCAGAAGGAAAAACAATCATTGCCGTAACGCATGACGATGCGTATTTTAATCATGCAGATCGTGTGATAAAATTTGATTATGGTAACATTATAAAAGACGTCAATATTCAAGCAAATAAAAGCAATTTGAGAGACATTTGGGTATAACCAAAAACACTTGAACATTTGCAAATCATTACACTCAAAGAGAGCGATTTTCGAATCACTTTTGTAAAACTTTTAAATTCATAATTCTCGCAGCATGTCAGAAATGATACAACTAACATTGCCACAGCAAGATGTGTATTTTGAACAACTATTGTTCCCAAACACACCTATCTATAACATAGGTGCAAAAATCAAAATAGAAGGAACTCTAGTTGTAAAAATAATGCAAGAAGCGTATCGTACGTTATTGCAACAGCACAATACGTACAGAAGCTGTGTAGATCATACAAACGACACCATTTCATTTGTAGAATTGGAAAGCTATGACGCTGTGTTAGAAGTGAAAGATTTCTCAAATGAAACACACGCAGATGCAAAAGCCAATACATTTATGCAAGCACGTTTTGTGCAACCTTTTGATCTGAAAACACGTGGATTGCTGCATAAATTCATTCTTATAAAAGTTGCTGAAGAAGTACACTATCTATTTTCGGTGTATCATCACATCATTACAGATGGTTGGGGAACGTCGCTAATGTTTCAGCGTTTGGTGACAAATTACAACGAACTTATTGCGCACGGAACTGTACTAACGTCATATCCATTTCATTACGATGCATTTGTAGAAGATGATGCACAATACCAACAATCAGAGGCTTACGAAAAAGATAAAGCGTACTGGAAATCAAGATTCAATAGCTTACCCGAAGCACTTTTTCCACTTAAAAAAGGAATACAACCACAACACAAAAGTCAGCGAAAAGCACTCATCATTAAACGTGAATTGTACACTAAACTGGAAGCAATAGGGAAGGCAAGTAGATGCAGTACATTTCATGTAATATTAGGATTGATGTATGTGTATTTTGGAAGAAAACAACGCAATCACGACTTCGCTATTGGATTGCCCGTGTTAAATAGAAGCAAGGCAATTTTCAAAAAAACAGTAGGATTGTTTATGGGCGTTTCTGCCTTGCGAATTCAACTAGAAAAAGAAGATACGTTTTCCTCTTTCTTAACAAAAATACGGCAACAACTACGACAAGACTTTCGCTATCAGCGTTTTCCATTAGGGAAATTGATTCAAGAATTGGAACTTTTTCATCAGAACAGTCGTTTGTTCGACATCACATTGTCATACGAAAAACAAAACTATGCAGATCACTTTGCAAACACCAAAACGTCTGTAATTCCATTAACGCATCAATCGGAACGTGTGCCTTTGGCAATTTACATCAGAGAATTTGATCCAAAAGAAGATGTGAAGATTGATTTTGATTACAACACATCGTATTTTGATGAAACATCCATCACACAAATTACCACACATTTTGAAAACTTACTGAACGCAGTCGTACAAAATCCAACACAAAAAATACATGCGTATTCCTATCTTTCAGCAAGTGAAGTGAAAGAAATAGTGCACACGTACAATCAAACCGCATTTACATATCCAACACAAAAAACGGTGTTAGATTACATTCACAAACACATTGAAAAGCAACCAGAAAAAATTGCGCTATACGATCAAAATCAAACATTTACATACAAAGAAATAGCAGAACTATCAGATACAATTGCCAAACAAATCATTGCAACAACTAGCGGAACTTCCAATAAACCTGTCGCTATTCTACTGCCACGCTCGGCAAAACTCATTGTATGTATGTTGGGAATACTAAAATCTAAAAGACCATTTATACCTTTAGATCCAAGCTTTCCAGAAGAACGTTTGGCATACATCATTTCGCACAGTGAAACAGATTTAATTGTCGGTGCTGCTAAAGAATTGCCATTGACGACAACTGTTGAAAAAATGGACTTTGCATCGTTAATTACTACTGTACATACTGAAACGACACTGCCTACAACTACCGCAGCCGATTCGGCATATATCATTTATACTTCTGGAACAACAGGAAATCCAAAAGGTGTTGAAATTGGACATCAAGCATTGCTAAACTTCATTCTCAGCATACAAGAACGTCCTGGGATGGCAAAAAATGACTTGCTATATTCCGTTACCACGCAATCTTTTGATATTTCTATTTTGGAATTCATAACACCTTTACTAGCAGGTGCTTCCGTATATGTGGCATTGCAAGAAACATTGGCAGATCCTTTTGCGGTACTTCAAGAACTAGACGAAGTGTCGCCAACAATCATACAAGCAACACCAAGTTTTTATCAATTGCTATTCAATGCAGGTTGGAAAGGAAATGCAGGCATTAAAATTTTATGTGGAGGCGATTTATTAAGCAAAGCGCTGGCTGAAAAATTACTACATAGTACCAAAGAACTATGGAACATGTACGGACCAACAGAAACTACGATTTGGTCTACGTGTAAGCACATCACAAATTCATTAGAAGCGTCTACCATTGGAACGCCAATTCACAATACGCAAGTATATATCTTAGACGATGCACTGCAAATACTACCAAAGCAAAGTATAGGAACTTTATACATTGGCGGTCATGGTTTGGCAAACGGCTATTATAAAAACGAAGCCTTAACGGCAGCACGTTTCCTAACGCACGATCAATTACAAAAACGTATTTACAATACAGGCGATTTAGCCAAGTGGAATGCAAACGGAGAAATTGAATTTTTAGGACGTGACGATTTTCAAGTGAAAATTCGTGGTTTCCGCATTGAATTAGGCGATATTGAAGCAAAACTGAACGAAATTAAAGGCGTCAAAGAAGCAGTTGTTGTAGCGAAGAAACAACAAGATCAAGAAGCCTATTTACTGGCTTTTGTCGTGGCAGATGAAGTATTTGCTATGAATGAAGTAAAGAATCATTTAAAAACACAACTGCCTTCGTATATGATTCCCAATCAGATTGTAAGGCTTGAAGCATTGCCATTGACACCCAACAAAAAAGTAGATCGAAAAGCTTTGATGGCGTTTCAAGTACAAGCTACAAATACAGTTGCAACTTCTTTACAAAAAGCAACCACTTCATTACAAAAAACACTTTGCAGATTATTTCAAGAAGTAGTAGGCGTGGCGTATGAAATGTACCTTGCGGATAATTTCTTTGAGCATGGCGGTCATTCTTTAAATGCGGTAAAATTAATCAACCGTATAGAAACGGAGTTAGAATACACATTGAGTTTGCGAACACTTTTTGATCATCCAACAATAGCGGAATTAGCAGATTATATAGCACATAATTCAACTGAAATTGCAAAAGAGTTCATTCCCAAAGCTGCGGTACAGAAATATTACCCAATTACAGAAGCGCAACAAGAAATATGGATGGCATCGCAAAATCGGGAGCGTTCCATAGCGTATAATATGTTTGCAGCGTATCAAATAGAAGGAACTGTGGATTTGTTGAAACTTCAATCCATATTTGCATATTTAATTTCAAAATACGAGATTTTACGAACCAATTTTGTAGAAGTAGCCGGAATTCCGCATCAAAAAATACAAAATACGAACTCTAATTTTCACATACAAACAATCGCGTGTACTGATGAAGATATTCAAACACAGATGCAAGATGAAGTACACAAACCTTTTGATTTAACAAAGGAGCGCTTGTTTAAAATAGTACATTTTAAAAGAGATACCGCAGACTTTTTGGTGTTCAATACGCATCACAGCATTATGGACGGTTGGTCTTTAGAATTATTAATCCAAGAAGTAGCGCATTGCTATAGTTTGGAAAATATTCCAAATGAAGCTTCTACGGAACTGTTTCAATTCAAAGATTATGCACTATGGCAAACGCAAAAAAACACAGAAAAACATCATGAATATTGGGCTTCTTATTTGGAAGGATATTCATGGAAACCGTTATTAAATACTGCAAATTCGCTTCAAAAAGAAGCAAACCAAAGCGCTTCTGTACACTTTGAATTCAATGCTGAATTATGGCAAGATATTCATGATTTTACCAAAGCGCAAAAAGTAACATTGCACAGCTTTTTAGCAACTATGTTTAGTGTGTTAGTACTCAAAAATGATGCACATGACGATGTTTGTATTGGCACTGTAAATGCAGGGAGAAATCATGCAAGTTTAACCTCGCAATTGGGAATGTATGTAAAAACACTTCCGTTGCGTACTAGATATGAAGAAACACAAACGGTATTTTCATTGTTGCACACTGCACAAAATGATATCTTAGACTTTGACACACATCAAGATATTCCAACGGATATTAGAAAAGAATTTCTGTGGGATGTAGTGCTGGTGGTACAAAATCAGTCATTCAATTATAAAACCATTCAACTAACAGAACAGCTTTCATTTACGGCTTATGAAATTGCAGCGCGTTACAGCAGATTGCCTTTGCTTTTAAATTTTACAGTGGCAACAACACTATCCGTACGTATAAATTATGACAGCACTTTATTTGATGCAGATAGCATATCATTGCTGTACCTGCGCTTTGAAAAATTACTAACATCCGCCGTAGCGGCAACAGCAGAAACCACATTAGAAGACTTGGACATTCAATTACATCAAGAAACATCTTCTGATATTGACATAGATTTTAATTTTTAGCAATAACAATTATGAATACATACATGAAAAATAGTATTAACGTTCTTATGATTCTCATTACATGCACGGCATTGTATGCACAAAAGGGTACTTTTGAAAAAGAAGAATCATTCCACAGATATGCGGAATACATAGAAGATAAAGCCATTACTTGGGGATATTTATCGGTTCCGGAAGATTGGAATCAACCTGCAAGCGATTCTATTAAAATTGCGGTGGCAGTATTAAAAAATAGCCAAGGGAAATCAGATGCAGAAGCTTTGGTATTTATTCAGGGTGGTCCTGGTCAAGGAAATGTTGATGATATATGGACTTGGCAGAATCATCCTTTGCGAAAAAATCATGACATTGTCTTGTTTGATACTAGAGGAACTGGCTATTCGCAACCACGATTATGTCCAGATTTGGGAAAAGAATTCTTGGCAATTTTGGCAAAAAATCAATCGCCCTCCAAAGATGAAGAACAAAAAGCAAATGCTGCGTTGGCGTGTAAATCTGATTTAATAAAAAAAGGAATCAACATAGATTCGTATCACAGTACTTCGGCAGCGAAAGACTTACATGCACTTAAAAAGAGTTTGGGCTACAACCAATGGAATATTTACGGAGTTTCTTACGGAACTTATATGGCGCAAGTGTATGCAAACATGTTTCCCAACGATATTAGCCAATTGATCTTAGATTCTTCAATAGCAGATATTTCTGAATATTACACTGCCAATACCACCAATTACATGACAAGTTTGCAAAAAGTATTCAACGCATGTAAAGCAGATGAAAATTGTACAAACAGCTATCCAAATATTGAAAGTGTATTTTATGAAGTAATTGCAGATTTGGAGAAAAATCCAATTACCGTTGCGGTTGACAAATATTTAGTCGAATCAGAATCGTTTACCTTCAATGCCGAAGATTTTAAAGTAGCATTGCAGCAAGCGCTGTACAACAAACAATTGGTAGAAGTGATTCCGTTGTTGATCTATGAATTTAAAGCGCGAAACAAAATAGCGTTGGGTAATTTAGTTCCCGCTTTTTCAGCATTGTTAAGTATGGATTATGGTGTGTACTTTTGTATGAGTTGTAACGAAACCTTACCACGAAATGATTTGGAGGAACTTCAGCAAAGATCTGAAAATTACAAAGGACTGCAAGGACCACTTTCATTCTATAAATCAGATTTTACAGTTTGTAAAAAATGGAATATTCAAAAAGATTCTATCCTATATCAAGATCTTAATAATCTGAAAGAAAGTACCATGCAAGTATTGGTGTTTGGAGGAGAATTTGATCCAATAACACCCGAAGGTAATGCGGAGAAAACTGCGAATTTATTCGCCAATGGAACTGCTGTTACGGCATATACTTATGGACATGTGCCAAGTTTTACACCAATTGGAATAGAAGTAGTTACGGCATTTATTGATACCAATGAATTCCCTAAAAAAGAGGTGTTCCAAAAAGCACCCAAACTGGAAGTTGTCAGCGCAATTACGGTGAATGGAGGTGTCTCTGCTATGGGAAATAGTTTAAATGAACAAGACCCAATGTTTCTAGCGCCACTTTTAATTGCATTGGGAGTTGCTTTGGCGTTTATTATTGCACACGGCATCAAACTCATTCGAAGAAAGTACAAAAATTTCTCTGATAAATTGGTACGTATCCTATGTTTGGTAACGTCTATTTTTGGGATTATAACGCTCATAGGATTTACAAATGCGCTCTTAACAACAGTAGATCAGAACTTTTATATTTTAGCGTTTGGTTTGCCCAACGCTTACGATTATTTATACATTTTTATGTGGATATTTTTAGGGCTTTTAGCGGTCACATTTATATTTTATACCTTAAAAATTAAGCAACTAAACGAAAGAAGTATTTTGTTTACCATCATATTTTCGAATATATTGATAGCAGTTTATTTTCTGTATTGGGGAATTATTTAATGAAAGAAATAAAAAATTATGGAGAAGACTATTTTAGCCAACCATCATGATTACATCGCAAATCCTTCCAAAAAATCACTTCCAGCATTGATCAATAAAAATGTAAAGGAAGTTCCGGAAGCGTTGCGGAATTTTAAATATCCAATATCTTCTTGGCCCGTAATTTTGTCAAAAGAAGAAGTGGAAGAATTGGCAGCATGTAGTGTGTTAATTCCAAAATTAACACAGCAAATTCCAGAAGTATACTTTAAAAATGATCTTACAAAAATAGCGGACTTCTATTATGGTGGCGATCAGGTAAAAGCAGAGTTTGCTAATTTTTGCAATCAGAAAAAAGTACCGATAAGCTGTCGTTTGGATTTGATAAAAGCAGCCACAGGGTTTCAAGTTTTAGAAGTAAATACAGGCTCGTCTCTTTCGGGTATGGAAATTCAAAATTTTAAGTCTGTTATTGATGTGATGCATCCAGAATTGAACGATGAAAAATTAGCGCTAAAAGTTCGAAATACACAGCAAATTTATATTGATTTCATCATTCAAAAAGCTATTGAATTACTCTCTGATGACGAAGATGAAATTACCATCTTTATGGTTGAAATGATTTCAACAGAGGAAGAACGACTTGCATATTCCGATGCTGAAAAATTTTACAATAAAATTCTCAATGAAGAAATTGCAAAATATCACAAAAAAGGAAAAGTAGTCATCAACGGAATGACAGAAGTAAGCTTGCAAAACAACAAGCTTATGTACAATAACGAACGTGTACATGTAGTATTAATTCGTAATTATGCTATAAAAGATATTTCACCAGATATTTTTAGAGCGTTCATGATGAACAAAATCTATTTTCCAGATCATTTTGGAGTAGAAATGTTGGGCGATAAGCGAAATCTAGTCATACTTCGTACACTTGCAGATGAAGGAAAGTTTACACCAGAAGAAAATGCACAAATACAAAAATTTATTCCTTGGTCTGTATTGTTAAAAGAAACTTCTGTTTCCTACAACGGAACTACACATGATTTACAAACCTTACTAAAAGAACAAAAAGATAATTTTGTCATAAAAGTAGCTGACGGATTGCAAGGAACGGATGTGTTTGTGGGGAAAACAATGTCAGCAGCAGCATGGGCGGAAGCCATAAAGAAAGCAACTGAAGCAGCAAACTACATAGTTCAAGAATTTGTAGATTCAGACTATATATATGTACCTAACAAACAAAACCAATGGGCACCGCATTCATTAATTTGGGGAGCGTTTGGATTTGGAGATATATACGGAGGAACTTGGGTACGAATGTCAGCTAAGGAGAATACTTCAAGAGTCATTAATTCTGCAACGGGTGCCGTGGAGGCAATCGTGTATGAAGAAACTACTGATAAAAATGAAATTCATACCGAAAAAGAGTCCATGACCGCTACAATATTGGGAGATGCTTATGAAAATTTGATGGTAGATTCGCCTAAAAAAATCCCCACTTTTGTAGATGCAACTTCTGAAAAACTACCAGAATTTTTAAGAGGCTATGAATATCCTGTCTCATCATGGCCCGTAATTATTGATTGGCAGCAAAGAAAAAATTTAGAACAACTGTGTACTAAAATACCAAAACTACTCACCAAAATACCAGCTTTGTATTTTGAAAATGACATGAAACGTATTGGCGACTTTTACTTTCAAGGAGATGATATGATGACGCAATTTGCAATAGTTTGTCATGAAAAACAAATTGAAATTGCATGTCGCTTAGATTTATCGTTAGACACTGATGGTTTTAAAATACTGGAAGCTAATATTGGTTCTTCTATCGGCGGATGGCAAGTACAAAGCTTTGAGACCATCATACGTGACATACATCCAAATTTAGACGAAAATTTTTCTACAGAAGATACACAGGCAAACTATATTGATTTCTTGGTAAAAAATGTTATCAAACATGTTTCCTATCTTCAAAAAGATATCAATATATTTCTAGCTTTAGGTGAGTATGAAGAAGGTTTTCCACGAGCAGAAATCACGAGTTTCTTTAATAACTTACTAGAAAAATCATTACAAGACACAAAATTTAAAGGAAATACATTTATTGGAGAATTTACAGAAACAGAACTAAAAAACAACAGACTCGTCTTTGAAGGTGAAGATATGCATGCTGCTTTGGAAATTGTAGTAACTAAAGCGGGAGTTCCTTTAAATATCTTTAGAGCCTTTATGCTAGATGCAGTTTATTTTCCAGATCATCTGGCATCAGGTATGTATGGTGATAAAAGAAATTTAGGAATACTAAGAGAATTAGCAGAAAATAATAAGTTCTCAGCACTAGAAAATGAACTCATCATCAAAAGTATTCCCTGGACGAAAGAAATTAAAGACAGCATCGAAATATATAAAGGTGAAAAAATGCACATTAGAGAAATTCTAAAAAACAATAAAGAAAACATGGTTGTCAAAGCGGCGCAAGGTTATCAAGGGAAAGATGTTTTTATAGGAAGGTTTTCTTCCGATGTGGAATGGAATGAAGCCATAGAACTAGCGCTGAAAGACAAAAACTTTATTGCGCAAGAATTCAGCGATTCTATCAAAGTACTCGCACCGAATAAAGAAAATGAATGGACACCCCACAAATTAATTTGGGGCGCTTTTGGATTTGGAAATAAATATGGCGGTGTTTGGGTGCGAACTTCAGAAGTTGCCAATGACATCGGAGTTATTAACTCGGCAACAGGCGCTGTGGAATCTATTGTATATGAACACCACTTGATTGATGAAATCACTATATGATTACCATATATTATTATCATATTTCAAAAAATGCACATGCTGCATTGCTACAAGAACAGCTTCCTAAATTTCCGGTAGAATTTCAAAAAAAGATTTTACGATTTAGGAGATGGGAAGATGCACAATTGTCGCTGTCAGGCAGATTGCTGCTTCAGTATGCTTTACAAAAACATGCAAATCTTGCAACTGTTGACTGGAATTCAATGTCGCAAACTGCATTTGGAAAGCCATACATAGCGAATAGTAATGTACATTTCAATATTTCGCATTCTGGATCAATTGTGGCTTGTGCAATAACAAAAGACGTTGAAATTGGATTAGATATGGAACAAATACGTCCTATAGATATGTTGCACTTTAAATCGCAAATGACAGAAAACGAGTGGCAATATGTAAACAGTGCGGAAAACCAATTGCAAGCATTTTATGAATATTGGACTAAAAAAGAAGCGGTCCTCAAAGCAGATGGAAGAGGAATGTCAATTCCCTTAGTATCTTTTGAAATTATAAACAACACTGCAACAATCAATTCGAATACATATTATACCAAAAAAATCCATTTGGCAGAAACCTATATGTGCCATATTGCGAGTGCTCAAGCGTTAAATGCAGATGCTATTACCATAAAAAGAATCCCTGTTTTAGTAGGCTAAAAAGTGTAATTTCACACGAAATTTTCGGTGCAAGTTGATTCTAAAGTGTTCATGATTATAGTGTATTTGAGAACATTTAATTTTTATGTTTTTTTCAATGTAAAGTTTTTTAATGTTGAAAAAAATTACCATATTTGAACAGTTAACATCAATAAACTATTCAAGTTTTTACAAAGTTTAAAACATCTATTTTCTCTAATATCTCCCCCTAAAACTATTAAATAGATTATTTAACTTCATGAGAGTGAGAAAACCCCTTACTTTGATCTGAAATTTAATAATTGTATCGCTATGAGTTTTACCGCTGGTTGCTATGTATTGTATGTAAAATCTCGTTGGGTGAGTAAAATTTATGAATCTTTGAAAGAAGTTTCATTGCATTGCTCATTACCGCTTCTACAAACTATTCGACAGTGGCTTGATACTAACAAAGTAATTTTGAAGAATTTGTTTATAAATAAATAGTGAATGAACCAATTAGTAAACAAACTATATAAACTGGGTATTCGAATAGAAGCTAAAAATGGAGAATTGCAAATAAAAGCACCCAAAAACACGCTAACTCCAGCCCTAATTCAAGAAATAAAACAGCAAAAAGAAGATTTGATAGCTGTTTTAGGAAACCCTGAAATGGAAATTCCGAAAGCTCCTGTTCAAGAATATTATCCATTAACTGCTGCTCAAAAACGAATATGGATTTTAAGCCAATTTGAAGGAGGAAGCACAGCATATAATATTTTTGGAGCGTTTGAAATGGAAGGGCAATTACATCTGGAAGCATTGCAAAAAGCTTCCGAATTTCTCATAGCACGTCATGAAAGTCTTCGAACAAAATTTATTCAAAAAGATGGAGATATTTGGCAAAAAATTCTACCCGTTGCTGATATCAATTTTTCAATAGAGATACTCCCAGAAACTTTAGATGCAACAAATATAATAGCGAAATTCTACCATACAGAATTCGATCTAGCACAAGCACCATTACTCAAAGCACAAGTAATTCCTGTATCACCTACCAAACATATTTTGGTATTTGCCATTCATCATATTATTGGCGATGGTTGGTCTATGGAAATTTTCTCTGGAGAACTCATCAAAAGTTACAACGACATTCACCAAAATCTTGAGGTTACTTTGCCTGAATTAATCATTCAATATAAAGATTATGCATATTGGATGGAAAGTGAACCAATGCAGGAAAAGCTTAACAAACAAGAAACATATTGGCTTTCTGAATTTTCAGGTGAACTTCCCAAAATGACACTGCCAACATACCAACCACGTCCTGCTATAAATGGGTATAAAGGCGATGTTATACACAACAGATTTCCTCTTGCTTGGAGTGAAACTGTTAAAAAAACTGCCGAAAAAGAAGAAGCAACCCTATTTATGATGTTGATGGCTGGGATCAATGGTATTTTGTATCGCTACGCTGGAAACTCTGATATTATTTTAGGTGTTCCCACTTCTGGTAGAGGTCATTCAGCAGTGAAAAATCAAATAGGATTGTACCTAAATACGCTTGCAATTAGAACAGAACTCAATACAGAAATGAGTCTTCGTGAACTGATCAAATTACAAAAGCAAAAACTGATTGATGCTTATACAAACGAAATGTATCCGTTTGATCAATTGGTTGAAAAATTAAAGTTAGAAAGAGATGCTTCTCGTACCGCTTTATTTGATGTGATGGTTGTTTTGCAAAACCAACAAAGCATGACGTTGCAACAGTCAAAATCATTTGAAGGAATTACCATACATCCATACAATGCCGTTACGCCAAAAGTGAGTTTGTTTGATATGACGTTTTCATTCTCTGAATACAACGGTCATATAGAACTGGCGTTGGAGTACAATACTGATCTTTACGAAGAAACATTTGTACAACAATTAATTCAACATTTTGAAAACCTATTGGCAGATGGCATCAAAAATCTGGAAACTTCGGTAGATACCTTGCAAATACTTTCTGAAAGTGAACAACAAAGTTTGCTGACAAATACTGTTACAGAATTAGCGTATGATCATTCGCAGACAATCACAAATATATTTGAAGCTTCCGTTGAAAAACATCCTGATCATACCGCATTACTAGTTGATGATACTACTTTTACCTATGCAGAAATAAATGCAGAAGCCAATCAGTTTGCACAATATTTGGTAGCAACATTCAACATAAAAAAAGGAGACTTTGTAGGTGTAAAACTTGAACGAAACTCACAATTACCTATAGCCATCATAGCAGTTATGAAACTAGGCGCAACGTATGTTCCTATAGATCCTGCATATCCGGAAGAAAGAATACACTACATACAAAACGATAGCAAGTGTACTTGTGTCATAGATCAAAAAATATACGAGGACTTCTTACCAAAGCAAGACACATATTCGAGTGAAAATCTACAAATCAAAATTGATCCTGCATCGGTTGCATATATCATTTATACATCTGGAACCACAGGAAAGCCAAAAGGTGTACTGATTACGCATAAAAATGCTGTGGCAATGTTAGCTTGGGCAAAAGAAGAATTCAATACAACCAATTTTGACATTGTATATGCAGTTACCTCACATTGCTTCGATTTATCTATCTATGAATTATTCTTTCCATTATCAGTAGGAAAAACAATTCGTTTATTGCCAAATGCATTAGCCATCTTAGATACTGTAGCAAATGATACAAATATTCTTATAAACACAGTGCCTTCAAGCATGCGATCACTGTTGGAAAGTACTATAAATTTAGAGAATGTACGCATGATCAATTTGGCTGGAGAAGCATTTCCTATAGATATCGCACAAAAATTACAAAAAACAACCATAGAAGTACGGAACTTATATGGGCCATCGGAAGACACAACCTACAGTACAGCATACAAACTTGAGGCAACAAAATCATACAAAAACGGCATTCCTATTGGAAAACCTATTGCCAATACAAGCGCTTATGTTTTAGACAAAAACTTGCAATTAGTACCAACAGGTGTGGTAGGTCGTTTATACTTAGCGGGCGATGGTGTTGCAAAAGGATATTTGGGGAAAGATGCTGTGACACAAGAAAAATTCATAGAAAATCCATTTAAAAAAGGAACGCTCATGTATGATACTGGCGATGTAGCTTCTTGGCAACAAAATGGGAACATTACATTCTTGGGAAGAGAAGACAATCAAGTGAAAATTAGAGGATATCGTATTGAGTTAGAAGAAATAGAAATGGCAATTCGCGCATCTTCCGCGCATCTTTCAGAAGTTGTTGTATTGGTTAAAAAATACCAACAGCACGATGCATTAGTGGCATACTTTACAGCAAAAGAAGCCGTAGATAATAACACTATAAAAAACTATCTCAGCGAAAAATTACCAAGTTATATGATTCCGAATCATATAGAAGTATTGGATAAAATTCCTTTAACACCAAACGGAAAAGTAGATCGAAAAGCACTAGAAAAATTAAAAATTTCGATACAATCCAACATAGAATATGTAGCTCCAAAAAATGAAATAGAAGAAGCACTTGCCAAAATATGGAAAGAAGTATTAGGAGTTGAAAAAGTAGGAGTGACCAATAACTTTTTTGAATTAGGAGGACATAGTTTATTGGCAATAACGCTCATAAATGAAATCAACAAAAAATTTGATAAAACAAACTTTCACATAAGAAACCTCTTCAAGAATAGTACTATTGAAAGTATGGCAGCATTAATTGCAATTACAGAACGAAAAAGTATGACAGATGATTTAGACGATGAAGACATAGAAAACTTTGTAATTTAAGAAGTACGAAAAGTCATGACTACAATTTCACTAGAAAGTTAGTTAATCAAATATTCCTCAAAATATCTATAAAAAGATACAGATATAACAATGCTTTCTTCTAAAGCAAAAAGCATTTCAATTAGGAGCTAGACTAGCAAAATCCTACGCAAACTCTTATGAAACAGCATTAGGTCATTAGTTGGTGGCACAAAACGAATGTATTAATACATAAAAACGAGCTTAGCATTCATCAACTTGCCACCAGAAGTTATGTTTTGTATATTACAAGCAAAATTGGTTTGCTATACAGTAAAATATTCATAAACATAACTTCAATACATGATCGGACTTCTTTCTTTTATCGGCTTTACAGCGCTAGTAGCTATCATTTCGTACGTTGCAACACGTTCTACAGATGAAACCACTTCGGATGGTTATTTTTTAGGAGGAAGAAGCCTTACGGGAATTGTCATTGCAGGATCATTACTACTAACGAATCTTTCCACAGAGCAAATCGTAGGCTTGAACGGTTCTGCATACGAAGAAGGAATTTTAGTCATGGCGTGGGAAACCTTAGCAGCGATTGCCATGGTCATCACCGCGATTTTTCTGTTACCACGATACTTAAAAGGTGGCATTGCTACGATTCCCACATTTTTAGAACGACGGTATGATAAAACCACCAAAGCACTTACTTCCGGACTGTTCTTAACAGGATATGTTGTGGTATTGTTGCCAGTTGTTCTGTATTCAGGAGCGTTGGCGATTAACAGTATGTTTGACATTCCCGAACTTTTGGGCGTTTCTAAAACGCTTGCCTTATGGATTTCTGTATTTGCGATTGGAATAGTAGGTTCCATCTATGCGATTTTTGGAGGATTAAAAGCCGTTGCGGTTTCCGACACGATCAATGCTGTTGGTTTGCTCATTGGTGGTTTACTGATTCCATACTTTGGCTTAAAAGAAATTGGAGGAGGAAGTGTCACGGAAGGAATCTCCACACTCTTCCACGAAAATCCTGAAAAGTTTAATGCGATTGGCGATAGTGGATCTACCATTCCGTTTGCTACTATTTTTACAGGAATGATGCTGGTACAATTGTTTTATTGGGGAACCAATCAAGCAATCATTCAACGAGCATTGGGCGCCAAAAACTTAAAAGAAGGACAAAAAGGATTGCTATTTGCTTCGTTCATAAAAATATTAGGTCCCTTGATTGTGGTAGTTCCTGGAATCATTGCCTATCACTTATTTCAAGGAAACTTGGCAAATTCAGATGAAGCCTATCCACAATTAGTGTCAGAAGTATTGCCAGCATCGTTGGTAGGTTTCTTTGCGGCGGTTTTATTTGGAGCTATTTTAAGTTCGTTTAATAGTGCGCTCAACAGTTCTGTCACCTTATTTGGTGTGGATATTTACAAGGAATTCATCAAAAAGGACGCTACCGAACGACAAACAGTAAAAGCAGGAAAATATTTTGGAGTGTTATTAGCTTTACTCGCTATGTGTGTTGCACCGTTTATTGCAAATGCTTCAGATGGTTTGTTCGGTTATTTACAAGAAGTGAATGGTTGTTATAGCATTCCAATTTTGACAATTATTATTGTGGGATATTTGACAAAGTACGTTCCTGCAAAAGCCGCCAATATTGCCATTGTGTTAGGTGTTGTTTTATATGTAATAAGTCAGTTTGTATTACAACCGTATTTTGGCAAAGAAAACTATCCACACTTTTTACACGTCATGGCAATTTTATTTGTGATAAATATTCTCATCATGTTGCTCATTGGAAAACTATCTCCAAGAGCAGTAGCGTACGAACAAAAATTCACACAAGAAGTAGACATCACTCCGTGGAAATTAGCCAAACCTATTGGAATCATTGTCATCGTGATCGTGATTGGGACGTTTGTGTTTTTCTCATAACAAAAGTCTAGTCATTCAATCTTAAAAAAATCAAACAACTAGACTGTGATTTTGTGGTTGCGATATTTCATTCATAAAGCAACCAATTTTTAGATAAAAAGCTAAGAAAATTATTGAACTTTAATCACTTTCTTAGGGTTTTTTGGAGTTTCTTCATTTTTCTGAAGATGCAACTTTAAAATACCGTTTTCGTATGTAGCTTTCACTTCCTGATTGGTATTTACCGTTGTTGGAAGTTGTAAGGATCTTTTAAAAGAATTATAACTAAACTCTTTTCGAGAGTAGTTTTCCTCTTTTTCTTCATGCGTTTTCTCTTTTTCGCCACTAACATTCAAAATGTTGTTATCAAGGGTGACTTCAAAATCTTCTTTCGTAAAACCTGGTGCAGCAAATTCAACTTCAAAGTCTGCTTCATGTTCTTTAATATTCATGGCTGGCATGAGCTCGTCTTCTGCAAAAAAATCATCTGAAAAGAAGTCGCTAGTATCAAAAAAGCTTCGCAATCCTGTATTTCCCCAAGGAAATAGTCTGTTTCTGTTATTATATTTAATGAGGGACATAATGAAATAATTTTAGGTTATACTTTAATTTTTACAACATAAAATTACAAATGAACTTAGTTTTATACAATGATTTTCGTCAGTTATGACGCTTTTTTTGAAGATTTTGGAGCGAAAATTCAACTAATAATTCTCCCATCACCCATTTCAATAATACGATCGGTTTTACGAGCAAAATCTTCATCGTGTGTCACAATGAGAAGCGATAATTTTTCTTCGTCAGACAAACGCCTAAAAATGTTAAACACATTGTCTGCATTATTGCTATCCAAGTTTCCTGTAGGTTCGTCGCCCATAATAATAGAAGGATTGTTAATCAACGCTCTGGCAATGGCAACACGCTGTTTTTCTCCACCAGAAATTCGAGAAGCTTTCTTATTGGCTAAATGTTCAATATTGAGCATTTTCAACTTTTGAATAGCATCGTGTTCAATTTCTTGTAATGATTTTTCTGCAAGTTTCTTAGCGGGCAACATCACGTTTTCCATTACAGAAAATTCAGAAAGTAAATAGTGAAATTGAAATACAAAACCAATGTGCTTATTCCGCAAAAATGACAAATGATCTTTAGGTTGTCCTGTGATAAGTTCGTTGTTCAAATACAATTCGCCATCGTAATCGGTATCCATTGTGGAAAGTATATATAATAACGTAGATTTTCCACAACCTGATTTCCCCATAATAGAGGTAAATTCTCCTTCTGTAATCTGAAAATTAATGTCTTTCAATACATGAAATAACACTGGTTTTCTAAAGTACTTATTGATATTTTTTGCTTGTAAAACTACACTCATCACTGGCCTCTTATAATTCGTACGGGATCAATATTTTTTGCTTTCTTAGACGGTAAATACCCTGCTAAAAATGTAGATAGCATGGCAAAAGTAAATCCTATGATAAAAAACATCGGATTCATATTTATCGGATACGTGGCTACGGTTGGCAAAGCCTCAGTTTCAAAAGGAATCGTTCCAATGAGTTTTGCCAAGCCAAACCCAATAATCAATCCTAAAACTCCACCCACAAGTCCAATAATCATTGCCTGACTCATAAAAATGCGTTGCACATCTTTTCCTGAAAATCCAACGGCTTTTAAAATGGCGATATCGTTCATCTTTTCATAAATTAACATGTTGAGAATATTGTAAATTCCAAATCCTGCCACAATCAACAAAGTGATAGAAACGGCATAGGTAATAAGGTTTCTAATGGTCGTTCCTGTTTCAAATTGTGCGTTTGCCGTTTTAATATCAATTGCGGTCAAATTGAACTGTTGTGCAATTTGTTGCGCCAACGGCACCGACTTTTCAATATCATGCAACTTTACATTGATATCTGTAATATAATTGTTCGATTTCCCCAAAATTCGCTGTACAGTTTTCAAATTGGCAAAACTCTGTATCGCATCCAAATCTGCAATTCCACTTTGGTAAAACCCGACTATTTTCAGTGGAAAAGTTCCACCATTCACAGGACGTATTTGCACGCGATCGCCAATGTTGAGCGACATTTTTTTGGCAATGCCGATGCCTAATAAAATGCCATTATCAGTTTGATCCAACGCTTCCGCAGAACCTTCTACAATATAATCGTCCATATTAAAAAAAGTCACTTCATCTATGGGTTGAATTCCTGTCAAATTTCCACCCAATTCAATAGAACCCGCAATGTAAAATATTTGGGTTTTTAGCTGTGGCAATGCGCCGCGCACATCTTCACTTTTTTCCAAATACTGAATAATTGGTAATGCATTGTGAATTTTTAGTTGACTTTGCTTGGGCTTAATAGAATGAACGATATGAAAACTATTTTGAAGCTCTTTGTAATAGGCAATAGGTTGTTTTTCAGAAGGTTCTATCTCGTTGTAAATATGTACATGTGGTGTCTGATTCAGGATCAAACTATCCAACATTGTATTCAATCCTGTCATAAAACAGACCAAGGTAATGTAAGAACCAATTCCAAAAGTAACACCAAGTGCCGCCGTACTTGTTTGCTTTATTTTTGTCAGCAAATGTGTTTTGGCAATATTCAATATAACATTCCAGTTTGTCATTGTGCAGGCTTATAAATAAAGGTTTCGCTCGTCAATCCAGAAGTCACTTCTACATATTCCATATTTTGCAATCCTGTCGTAATATTGATGATTCCTTCGTCAGTTTCTACTTTGTTATTTTCGATCAAATATACTTTCGGAATCGTCAATACATCTTTCTTTTGAGAAATTACAATATTTGCTTCGCCCGAAAGTCCAGGGAAAAGTACATCTGGCATGTCGTCAAAAACCGCTTCTACGGTAAACGTTTGATTACTTTCATCTTTTTTGGGATAAATTTTAGAAATGTTGGCTTTAAAAACAATTCCGTCATACGCATCCAAATGCACCAGCACTTCTTGGTCTTTTTTAATTTTTACAATATCAACTTCATCTACCAGCAATTCAATCACAAAATTGGTGGCACTTCCAATACTCGCTAAAGATTCCATAGTGTTTACAATTTCGCCAGGCTCTTTATAAAGTGCATATACTTTGCCTTTTATTTTGCTTTTTACGGTGTAATCGTCCGTGGTAATCAACGAAGATTCGTAAGTGTTTTTTGCTTGTTTTACCGCAGTTTGCAATTCGTTTTGCGTGCTGAGGTATCTATTTTTCAGGCGTTTCAATTCGTTTGAAGACAATTGGTATTGCAGCTTTTTACTATCAAATTCTATCTTAGAACCAATATTTTGATCCCAAAGTTTCTTTTGGCGTACATAATTGATAGAATCGTTTTTGTATTTTAGGAAAGCCGCTTCAATTTCATCTTGAATACTGCTTAAAAGTGCCGCACTTCCGTTGTAATTTTCTTTTGCAAGTTCTAATGAAAATTTTGCATTTTGTGTATTGAGTTTGGAAGTATTATTTATGATTTGAATGATGGATTGTTCCGCCGAAACCAATTCGCCTTCTTCTACCAAATTCGCATCTAAAATTCCACCCACAATCGCGTAAGCTTGATACAAACTGTCTGGCTGAATGGTCGCAGAAGCGTATACAGATTCTACTAAAGTTTGTTCGGTTGGAAGGATTTTTTCTTTTTTCGAACAGGAAATGATCATAAAAAATATACTTATCAAATAAAATATCCGCATCGTTTTAAAATTAAATATTAGTATTCGTTTATATATGATTCAATTCGTAGTGGCTTGAAGTTTTGAAACTTTAGGAATCGAAAAAGGTATACCTCAAAAGTAGTGCGTTAGCTACACTTGTAAAATGATATATATCAGTAAACGTTTCTTTTTACATACGAAGTTTTACGATCATATTTCCGTTTGCTATGTTCATACTTTAATTATACATAAAAAACCATCCTAATTTTTATAGGATGGTTTCATAGATATTGTGTTTCTGTATAGACAGGAATCTATTTTTATTTTACAATAATTCTTCCTGTTATAGGTTCTAGGCTTGTTGATTCTAATCGGTAAATATATAGTCCAGAACGTAGATTGCTCACATTTGTTTTGATTGTATGTTCGCCTTTTTCTAAATTTCCTTTATGAATCACATTCATTTGTTTTCCTGTAGTGATATCATACATGGCTAACTTATAGAAGCCTGTTTCTGCAATATACATTTCAAAATTCAGTTCACCATTGGTTGGGTTTGGATAGGGTGGTAATACATTGGTATCGTATTCAACTTCTGTAATTGTTTCCTCTACGATCTCTTCTTCATCAGGTTCTATAAATTGTATATTATCTGAAGAAATTTGACGCTCATTGGGAACAACACAAATAGGATCGTTAACTCTAGGTTTCTTTCTAACATTTGTGAATACGATCGAGTAATCATCTGCATCAGGAGCGATCACTGAGAAAGGTCTTTTGTTTACATCTGAATAGGGAACAATCACGATTGAATTGTTTGCTTCAATAACACTATTTTCAGTTTCAGCAACAATAAGCATTCCGCCAATTTCCATTAATGCAGGTGCTTTTAAGTTCAGTTTTGATAGATTGCATAAAAAAGAGCTTTTATTAGCATCTGAAAGTTTTTTAAGTACAGATGCATCATCGTACACCCAAAAACTCATTAGTGAAGAGTTTGAGGGTTCGTCTTCTATATCTAAATCCGCATCATTTATGCTTGTAAAAATTCCGAAAAAGCCCAAAGCCAAAGAAATATCCAAGTTAGAAAACACCTGATAATTAATGATAGAATAAAAAGTTTTGGATGTGCGACCGGTTAAATCCTTAGGAAAATATTCTGAAATAATTGCGGGACCATTTTCATCCACAATAAAAAGGACAATATTGTTTTTTGTACTGGCATCAATACTAATAAGTGATTGCGATAGTTCGCTTTTATCAATATAATTTACTCCATTTTGATCAAAACTATTTACATTATTGTCAATAAAATAATCCATTAGTTTCGCATGATTTGACACTTCATCTAAAATTTGATAAGTGCCATCAAATGGAAATCTGATATATCCGTTTGTTCTATTCTGTGGTTCTATATATTTTGTGAGTTTGGTGTACGATACTTCTATGATTACATCGTTAATACCTGAATTTTGTAATACTGTTTTAATAATATTTATCTGATTTTCTGCTTGTTGTTTAATGTCAGATACCTTTGAAGCAACACTAGCTGTATACATAATTGATAGCTTAATTGTTTTTTCATTACCAAATGCTTTTCCGCTTAATAAAAATCCAACGACACACAGTAAAAAAGTGAGTTTTATTTTTTTCATAATTTTAATTTTTTAGTTGAACGTACAATCAATAAATACATCACTTTCCGTATCACCGTTGTTTATTTGAAACTTCTTTATATCATTTTCATGTTTTACTTTAATTTTGAAGTACTTATCCGAAGTATTTAGAATATTGAAGTTTACATTTTGTAATACATTATTTGGACTTACATACGAGTTTTTCCAATTATTAAGTTCATTAAGTCGGTTAAGTGTTTGTCCGTGATAGGTTTTATTATTTTCTAAATGCGTAAAATAGAAATTGGAAATTCCACTTGTATGATATGCTGCTTCTATAGCTTGCGGTAAAGGATGCCCATGATTTCCTCTTGCATTTGTAGAGATAATTCCGTAGCTACTATCAAACCACAAATTACTACTCATAGCTCCATGATGTGGAAGTAATGCTACACAAACTTGTGCATACCCACCTCCATTATTGTGATCATCTATTAATTCCCCAAGCTCATATAACCATTTATTGGGATAAGCGATGTAGTATTTATCGTAAAACATCCCTAAGCCTGTAATTAATTTTTGCGCATCAGTTTCTTGTTCTAAATCTTCTAAGGCTAACGGTGCTTGCACAGGCAATCCAGCTTTATCCATTTCTGTAACATTTAGTCTGCGAATACCCGATGCAGATCCTGTAGATGGTGTAGATATATTTAATGAAAGGTTTTGTGCCAATTGTCCACTTCCAGAATCCCAGTTTTCAGGAATCCTTTTTGTTGGATTTGCTAGATTAGGCCAATAAAAGGCATTCGTACGTCCAATATTATCATTTTTCCCAGCTCCTTGGATGTCTCCTTGTACTAAAAATGTAAAATCTCCCCAAACAATTAGTGCGACACCAGACCTGTTATTTTTTACTAGATTGTCAGGTCTAGTGGAACCACTTCGTAACGTTCCATTGACTGCCAGTGTGATGAGCTTAATTTCTTCACCATCTCCACTAAGACTTATTTCAGTATCGTTTTTCCATTGCAAAAAAGTCAATGTGTTGTTATTTGTATACGTGTTAATTTTGTTATTTAAACTTGATGGAACTGGATTTTGATTATCTCCTTTTATACTATATACGTTTAATTTATTATTTACAGCATCTTCAGGTACAATACTAAATCCATACGAGTTATTTATTTTACATCTTCTGTCTAAAAGGCCATCATTAGGAGAAAGCCCGCCGTAATGATCTCGATCGTAGTGCGTAATAAAAATATTGTCTAAAACAGAATCTGCATTGTCAATGATGGTTTTTGCAATTAATTTTCCGTCATCTTTCTTTCTTCCTGCATCAATGAGTGTAGAACTTAGAACTTCATCGGTTTCAATATTTTTAACAACAATCAAGGTGGCATTGCCTTCAGATACTTTTATTTGATAGATTTCTAAGTTTAAATCTGATTCATCAAGCTCTTCACTCGATCCCAAAGCTCTTGGACCTTTTAGCTCCATTTCAGCTATATGTACATTCCTAATGTAAGCTGCGGGTTTTCCAGTTATTTTAAGTCTGTAGTTTGTAAAAGGTCCTCCAAATGCATCTGGGTTTTCAATAGGAAAACTTTTGGTATCACCAGGTACATCAAATAGTGCGGTGTTGTCAGTACGTTGATATAAAGTTACCCAGCTAGTATCATCTTCAGGCGCATTGGTAGCTTGAAAAGAAAATTTACCTGGATCATTTCTTCGTTCATTTCTAATACTTCCTTTAAGGACTAAGGTATTGACTCTTTTAGCGGTATTGTAACTAAATTGAACATAGGTCGGAGTGACTTCTGTTGGATTCGTGCCGCTACTCCAAAATGTATTGATGTTATCATCATAAAGGTTTTCAACAGTGAACCCTATAGTTTCGTTACTCGCACTGACATTGTCAGGAGCCAAAACAACATCTGACTGTGCTTGTGTATTTTGAAAGTTGCATATAATTGCAATTAAAATACAACACATATTTCTTATGTAACTAATTGTTTTCATGTGTATACGTATTTAGGATTATTGCTTTTTTAATACTAATACTTCTAATTTTTGTAAGCGATCTTCTTGTGCTTTCAATTGTTGGGCTAATTTTTCAATTTGCTTTTCTTGATCAATTGTGTAGAGTGTCAATTCTTCTACTTTTTCAAGTAAAGTAGCGTTCATTTTCATAAGATCAATTCCATTAGTAGCCACTTCTTTTGCAGAAGGTACCGCAGGTAAGTGTTTATGTGCAGCAATAAATTCTTCCACTTCAGTTAATGACAGTAATTCATAATCGGATGCAAAAACATAATCAGGCCAACTTTCAAAAGCTTTAGGGTCAGCACTGATGGCAATTCTATTAGCAACTAAATCATAATGAAAGTTTGAACGATGGTATACGTTCAGCGTAGGTATTTTTGTAAGATCTGTCACAATTACCTCATTACCATCATCATCTAGTTCTGTTATTTCTCCTTCTTTTCCGATGTTTACGTTTTTACTAAATATATTTAGATCATATTTATTTTCATCTTCAGTACCAATATTTACATTATGTTTTAGATCCGATTGGCCTACAACTTCAAAATTTGCATGGCCGTTATATGCGCTAAATTTGTCAGATGTATTATTATGCCCTACACTTACAATAGGAGTACTAGCTTTCGTGTCAACTTTTAGGACCCAAGAAATATTTGTATGATCGTCAATATCTTCTCCAGAAATAGCAGTACCTGCATTATCTTTTCGTACAAAAAATCTACCATGAACATTAAAAAGAGCTCCATCTTTTGAATTTCCAACATCTACTTTTCTATTTGCAGAAGCAACATCTACTTCAAAAATTGGTCCTTCCAATATATTTGCGGCAGAACTTCGATCTTCTACTTTGAATTGTCCTGAAAAAATTGCTTCCGAGTGTACATTAAGCTTAGTATTTGCAAAATCCAATCCACCAAATACATCGCTTACTATTGAAGAACCAGGGAAGTCGCTACTTAAATTCCCTCCGATATTAACATCACCAATTAAATGCGTTCCTAAGACACTATCACCTTCTCCTGTTAATGGATTTCCAATTACATAAGTGCCTAAAAGAGCCCCACCACCTTCTGCTGAAATTGTTCCTAAAAAATTGGTTTCTCCAAGAAAACTAGCTGCTCCTTCTACTCCAAATGCACCATTTACATTAAAATAGCTAGTATCGTGAAACTTTGTGTTTTTTACTGAATCATGATCTAAATCTCCTCCTAGTATTTGACCATCAATAGATACTGTCCCTTGAACTTCTAAAGAATGTTCTTCGGAGCCATTTAAAAACTGTGGATTGATAGATACAGGTTTATTAAACTCTGTATTATTTCCATGCAAAAATATATTAGGCTTCGTAAGATTACTCCCAGAATTTAGCGTAAGTCCTTCAAAATCATAAATTTTTGCATAATTTGTTTCGGCAGGGTCATCAGCAGTTACTGCGGATGTGGTATTATCTATTTGTAAATTCCCAATATTTACTTTTCCTAAATTATAAGATATATCTTTTGTGATTGGATCTTTATCCCACACAGCACTTTGTATGATATCATCAGTGATATAGCTTTCTAGGTTTTGAAAATTAGGTGTTTCTTCAGTACCTACATTAAATATAATATCTTCAGCTTTTAGTGCTCCTTTCAGTGTAGCGCCACCGTCAGAATGTAATATGAGGTTTTCTCGTAATGCTGTTACATTATCCTCTAGTCCTCCAGCAAAAACTAAATCAGCTTTATTTCCGGTTGTTTTTTTTCTAAACATATTCCAAGTATACCAATTCCCACTATTTTGAAAAGCAATTCCTTGTTCTTGATTATTGCCTAGTGTATTGCCGCGATCAACAGTTTGAAACGTTAGCGCAGCATTATTACCATGGGTAATTATTTTTGTACCTGCACTCGTAATTTTTCCATTGACATCTAGCTCTGATCTAGGATTTTCAAGAGTACCAATTCCTATTCCTACATTGCCACTAATTTTTGTATTTGTTTCTGAGAACAGTACTTTTTGAGTGTCTTCAACATAAATATTAACAAGTTTTCCTTCAATGGAAGTTGTACCCGAATCATATTGTGAAATCATATCATATCCGCCATCAGCAGATTCGTTTGTGATAAATGTTTTTGTAATACTACCTGCACCAGACACTGGTGAAGGAACATTTCTCCTTCCTAATCTTAATCCTCCAAAAGAACCATTTCCAGAAACTTCTAATTCTCCAGTAATTGTTAAATTATGAGATTCAACAGTGTTTCCAATGGTTACATCTTTTGGAAAACTTGTTTTATCTCCATCTAAAATTATATTTGCATCAGTTGAACTATCACTCTCACCTGCATTAGAAGCTAAATATATTTTATTTTCAAAATCACTGATAAATGTAATCTGTGTTCCTGTAGATAGTGTTCTTGGACTTATACTCAAGTCACCAAATTTTCCAGATTTTAAGACTGTTAGTTCTCCAAATTCAGTTAACGTTAATGGAAGTTTATCAAATCTATTAAAATAACTATCGTTGTGATTAGTACTATCCCAGAATCCAATTTGAAAAAGCCCACTACTTTTTGCTGTTAGCATCCAATCTGTATGTCTTGTATTGTCATACGTTTGTAGTCTAAGTGAAGCATCGTTAGTGTTATCTTCAGAGTCTTTGTTAACAACATATATATCAGCATTAGTACCAGTTGAAGATCCACTCACTGTTCCACTCTGTGCATTCATTAAAAATGCACCTCCAATAAAGAATAGAAGTAACAAGGATATCTTTGTCTTAAATCTTTTTTTTGCTGTTGTACGTTGCTGTACGTATGAAAAATTTGTGACCATGTTTTAAAAGTTTTATTGAGGTTAATATTTTTTTGAACAAACATAAGAGCATCAATTGGGTTATGTGTAGACAAAAACAGACACATCCATTCAAAAAGCGACAAACCTATACAGAAACGGACATCGGTAGACAAAAAGCGACATTATATGCTTGGATTTCAGCAAAAAAGACAAGTTTTTCTTAAATTTATGCAAATAAAAGCCATAAAAATCTTTAGTAAAAAAGAAAATAAGCGCTTGCAAAACATGTAATCATGCCTTTAAGAAAACAAACTTTCCTATTATTAATTTGTCTGTTAATGTTTTGTATCGTTGGTGCTCAAAATCAGAAAGTAGTGGATAGTTTGGAAACGATCATTCAGTCAAAAGCTTCCGAAGAAATACGGCTAAAAGCGTATTTAGATATTGCCAAAACGTTAAATTCCAACGATTCAGAATTGCTAGAAAAGTATATCAATGATGGAATAGTGTTATCTCAAAAAGTAAAAAATGAGAAAGCGAGATTGCTATTAACATCATACAAAGGAGATATTTTAATATCTAAAAGTCCTGCTAATGCGGAAAAAGCCAGAGTTATTTATAAAGAAGTACTAGCAATTAGTCAACAACAGAAATTGGATGAAGTAAGCATCAAAATGTATATTAAAATTGCTTTTAGCTACTATCTAGAACGCAATTTTAATGCTGCTATTGCAAACTATTTAGAAGGACACAAAATGTATGAGCGTTTTTCTAATAAAAACTCAATAGATTTTCCGTATAAGCTATTAGCGGGATTGTATTGGCAACAGAAAAATTTCAAGCAAGCACATTTTTTTACGGAAAAACGGATGGAAGACAATACGTCCAATGATCCATTAATTACTGCTGACTGCTATGTTATGAAAGGCATTATCTATGCTGACAATGGGAATAAGGAAAAAGGATTGGAATATTTTAAAAAGAGTGTTGTAGTATTTAAGGAATTGGGAATAAAACAACCGCAAGCACGTATTTTATTCAACATAGGAACAGCTTATTTTCAATCCAGTAATTTCAATGCAGCTCTCGATAATTATCACAGCAGTCGTAAACTTTATGAAGAATTAAAAGATACAGTAAAAGTAATTGAAAATAAGAGCTTTATTGGGTTGGCGCATTTAAATTTACAACAAGAAGATTCTGCTTTTTATTATATAGATCAAGTGTTTGATTATTATAAAGAAAAGGGAAAAGTGAATGCGCTTATTTTTGAATATCAAAAAGTTGGCGAGTGGTATTTTTTACAAGGAAAATTGACCAAAACGCTTCAGTTGTATTATGATGCTTTAAAAAGTGCAGAAGAACTTAAAAATAAAGCACAAGTCGCCAATATGTATCGTTTGATTGGGAATGTACACAAATCACAAGATAATTTTGAACAGGCAATAAACTATCATGAACAAGCGCTGGAAAATTACGGTGTATTAAAAGATTCTTCAAATGTGGCGAAAACGAAAAATGATATTAGTGAGCTTTTTATAAAAACAAATCAATACCAAAAAGCACTTTCGTACAGTACAAAAGCATTGCAGCAATTTCAGTCTTTTCAAGATAGTTGTCAAATCCGCGAAAGTCAGTTGATTATAGGAAAAGCCTATCTCGGGCTACAAAAACTAGATTCTGCCACAAATTATTTAAACAAAGTACTACCTAAATCTTCTATATGCAATCTTCCAGAGTTGATCACAGAAGCCTATATAGCGCTTGGGCAAGTGTATATTAGCCAAAATCAAGAAAGTACAGCGGTGACCAATTTTGAAAAAGCATTGACAAGTGCCAATGCTACTAATGATAGACAGGGAATCAAAGAGGCAACCAAATATTTATATCCTATTTATCAAAGAAAAGGAAATTATCAAAAAGCGTTTGAAACACTCGAATTGTATCAAGCAAGTAAAGATTCTTTATTTGATGCAGATAATACGCGTACACTCATTCAAAAAGAATTGGAATATGAGTATGAAAAACAAAAGCAAGAAGAAGTGTTTTTACAACAGCAAAATGAACTAAAACAACAGCAAGTTGTTGAACGACAACGCTGGATCATTTATATTGTCATTTTGATGAGTTTGGCGCTCATTGCCATTGTATTTTCGCTATACAGAAATTCTGCTAATAAAAAGAAAGCAAACGAACTTTTAAATCAACAAAATCTTGAAATTGCAAAGCAAAAAGCAGCACTTGAAGAGCTAGATGTCTCTAAATCGCGCTTGTATGCAAATATATCGCATGAATTACGAACACCCTTAACACTCATAAGCAGTCCTATACAATACATGCTTTCCAATGAGAAAAATCAATTTGATGCAAATCAAATACAACAGCTAGAATTGGTAAAGCGAAATACAAAGCAACTCAAAGGTTTGGTAGACGATATTTTAGCACTTTCCAAACTAGAATCTAATAAATTAGAATTGTATGAAGAAACGTTAGATATCAACGCTTTTGTATCACGTTCGGTGAGTAATTACCATTCACTCGCGAAACATTTGGGAATTACCTATGAATTTAAGTCTGAAATTCCAGAAGAAACGTATGTTTTATTAGACAGAGAAAAAGTCGAGAAAATTATAAATAACCTCATTTCAAACGCCATGAAGCATACACCATCTAGCGGTTATGTTACATTTTTGGCTGCTGTTGATAACGACATATTGCATATACAAGTAACTGATTCTGGTTTCGGAATCCCAGAAGAGGATTTGCCACATATTTTTGATCGTTTTTTCCAAAGTAAAAATGCTGATAACACGCTTCAAGGTGGAACAGGGATTGGTTTGGCATTGGTAAAAGAATTAGTGCAATTGATGAATGGAAAAATTACAGTTTCTAGCGAAGTAGGAAAGGGAAGTATCTTTTCTTTATATCTGCCTTTTAAGGAAATAGGATCCTCAAAAGTTGAAGAAACAGCTGCATTTTTTGCTGAAGAAGTAGAAGATCTCCCAGATACGAACGAGCACTTTACAAAAAATACACAACAATACAATTTGCTCATCGTGGAAGATCATCCAGACATGCAACGATTTATTCAACAATTACTCAACCCGAAATACAATGTATATACCGCAAATAATGGAAAACAGGCATTAGAAGTTTTAAAGAAAACAACAATTGATCTCATTGTGTCTGATGTCATGATGCCAGAAATGGACGGACAAGCATTATTAAAAGCATTGAAAAATCATGAGTCGTATTATGCAATTCCTGTGATTATGTTGACTGCTTTAAGTAATGATGATTCTAAATTGGAAGCACTCATGTTGGGTGTTGATGATTATTTAAGCAAACCATTTTCTCCAGAAGAATTGATGGCGCGTGTGCATAATTTGTTGGAAAGATATACTGTGCGACAAATGGTAGCTAAAGAAATAGAAGCTGCGATACAAAGTGAAACTTCAGAACATCAATTTGAAACCACTACTGTAAAACAAACAGATGCTGAATGGTTAAAGGAAGTAGAAAAAAGCATTCAAAAAGAATTAGAAAACATAGATTTTAACATCGGATCGTTGGCAGATCAATTTTTCCTAAGCTCACGACAATTTCAACGAAAAATAAAAAAAATTACTGGGCTGACACCTAAAAAATTTCAACAAGAAGTAGCACTACAAGAAGCTAGAAAACTTTTGGAAAACCAAACATATAAAAATGTAAAAGCGATAGCTTTTACAATAGGAATGAGCAATGTATGGCGATTTTCACAATTGTATGAACATCGATTTGGTAAAAAACCTAGCGAGTACTTTACTTAAAAAATATCTAACAATCAATGCTTACACGCGCACTTCTTCAACAGTTGTCAATTTCGGAATGATCACATTCCAATTGTAAATATCTTTAATCTTCACGCGAAACGCATCTAAAGAAGAAGGTTCACCGTGAATTAAGTACACTTTTTCAGGAATATTTTTAATAGTTGAAATCCATTGTAATAATCCAGCTTGGTCTGCATGTGCCGACAAACTTTCAATGCTTTTGATGGTGGCTTTTACAGGATAATACTTTCCAAAAAAACGGACTTCATGTACGCCATCTTTCAAGGCTCTTCCACGCGTTCCTTCAGCTTGATAGCCAATTAATAAAACGGTTGTAGATGGTTCGTCGATGAGTTGTTGCAAATACGTTAATACTCTTCCACCTGTAACCATTCCGCTACCAGCAACTACAATTTTAGAGCGTGGATCGTCAATAGTTTCCCAGGTTTCTCGGTACGATTCCACAATATTCATGTGATTGCACATGGCGTGATATTCTTCCACAGAAAGCTTGTGCCATTTCGGAAACCGTCTAAAAACTTCCAACACATTGGTGCCCATCGGACTGTCAATAAAAATAGGAATGTTGGGGATTTTATTTTTTTGATACAATTTCCACAGAATGTACATAAGCATCTGCAAACGCTCTACCGCAAAACTTGGAATGATAAGGTTTCCCTTGTTGCGAATGGTTTCATTAATAAGATCCGCAAGAATTTCTTCTATATCTTCTTCAGGATGCAATTTGTCGCCATACGTACTTTCGATAAATAAAAAATCTGCCCATTCTGGTGTTTTCGGATCGTCTAGTAAATAATCGTTGCGTCGTCCAATATCACCTGAAAACACAAAACGCTTTCCCTCAATATCCAATTCAATAAAAGTAGAACCAATAATATGTCCGTTGTATTGAAAACGACAACTGATATGCTCGGACAATTTAATCCACGTATCTTCCATTTCTACCTGAAAGCGCTCAATGGTTGCTTCGGCATCTTTTTTTGTATAAAAAGGCAATGCAGGATTGTGTTTAGAATAGTTTTCTTTATTGGCTTTTTCGGCTTCTTCTTCGTGAATTTTGGCACTGTCTTTCAAAATAATTTCTGCAATAGCCAACGTTGGCGCCGTTCCTAATATTTTTCCTGTAAATCCTTGCTTTACTAAGCGCGGTAAATAGCCAACATGATCCAAGTGTCCATGCGTGAGCAATACCATATCAATGGATGGAACATCCACAGGTAAATCGCACCAATTGAGTTCTCGGAGTTCTTTGAGTCCTTGAAACATGCCACAATCGACCAAAATGTGCTTTTCTGAGGTTTCCAACAAAAATTTAGAACCTGTAACGACACCAGCAGCACCTAAAAAGTTGATTTTGACAAATTTGCTCATGAGGATTCATTTTTAAGATTGCATAACAGTGAAATTTCACGGAGAATTTTTTCTTGACGTGTTTCAGAAATGTCTAAATGATCTAGAAAAAATTTATCGTTCAACAATTCCCGGCAAAGGACAATATCTCTACTCAATAAAAACTGCTTTTCTCGTTGTGTCAACAAGGTAGAAACGGTGATTGGATACAATCCCAAACGGTCAATTCGGTCTTTCAATCCTTCATTTTCTGGATAATCCCAACTTAACAAATGCAAACCAACACAATTTCCGTAGGTCAATGCATCTTTGGTAAATCGTGTGTTGGTTACTACCCAACCTTTGGTGAGTTGTGTTTTCTTATCCTTGTTGGCGTTCCAATGCGCTTTTACATCTTCATAACGCGCCTGAATGTACAGCGGCACTTTTACATTGCAGGTAATTCCTTGTTCGCCGTGAAACTTACATTCGATCACGGTAGTTTCTCCATTTATATCTGCTACAACATCAATTTCGTGCGACACACAGTTGCCTTGCATGGTTTTGCCAACTTCTGTGGTATAGCCAGAATAGTTCAAAATAGCACTTACAAAACGTTCAAACGGAAACCCTGTCGGACCTAATTCGTAAATGGCTTTTTTAAGTTTATACTTGGACGCGAAGTAACTTTTTTTTCGTTTTAAAAGTGCAAATGCTCTGTTGTAGATTTCCTTGGTAGAAATTCCTTGATACAATTCGTCGCGGACTTTATTCAAAATCTGTTTCACCAAGGTTTCGTCGGCACCTGTTCTTTTTAAAGAAGCACGCAACTTGTTCAATGAAAATTTGGCTTTTTCACCAGATGCTTTTATAATTTTAAAGTCTTCGTTGTCCATAAATGTATTTTTAGAATTCTAGTCACGCGGTACATTTTGCAGCGCTAAAAAAGGAATGTCTATATGCAAGCTCATTTTTTGAATGGTAGATCGTACCAACATTGCTTCCAAAAAAGAACGTCTGTTATTGACCATAACGAGCATATCAACGTTGTTTTCTTTGATGTAGGTGTAAATAGCGTTGTCAATATTGGTATCGTTATGTGTTTCAAAAACAAGTTCATTTTTACACAATTCTGTTTTCAAAAAAGTTTTATTGTCTTCCTGTCTTTTAGATAATTTGCCACTTTGTGAAACGTACAACATGGTAATAGCAGCGCATTGGTTGGATGCTAGTTCACACAACAATTTGAGTTCTCTTCTGCGATACGGGATCATATAATTTGTAGGAAATACAATCTGTTTTGGATCTTTATAGCTGTATTTTTCAGGAATTGCCAGCACAGGTGCATCTACGTATTTTAAAATTTTTAGCGTATTGCTTCCAAAAGCTAAAGCTTTGTCATTGGTATGTCCGCGCGTTCCCATGACAATGATATCAATACTTTCTTCAATGACAATTTTATCAGTTTCATCAACCAAAATGTTGTTAGCGGAAACCAACTTATATTTGTGTCTTGGATTGGGTGAAATTTGATAAATAGCATCTAAAACTGTTTCCAATTGCTGTTGTGATTTCATTTGTACGAGTTCCGTCACTTTTTCTAAACCTTCTTTTTGAAGCAATGACTGATCTTGATGAATTTCATCTTGATATGCATGTAAAATAAAAAATTCACTTTTGTCATATTTGAACAATTCCAAAGCATATTTCAATGCGTTCATGGCATTTTCAGAAAAATCGGTTGGGATTAATATCTTTCTCATGATGTTGCTTATTTAATTAAAAATAGGATGACAAAACAGTTCTACAGGAATGAAGAAATGCCTTTATGGAGCGATTTCTTACAGATATGGTTTGAGCGTTTTTTTGCGCTTTTCCAGTTGCTTCTCTAAATCTTTAATAGTGTTTTTTACAGCAACTTCGTAATTTTCTTCATTAGAAGACGCAAAAATTCGTGGTCCAACCATACTTACTTCCATTTCACAAATATTTCCTTTGCCTTTTGGATCTTTTTCGCTCTTAAAAAATACATCGGTATGGATTATCATATCATACTTTTTTGCAAGTCTGTTCAACTTTTCAGTTGTATACGCTTCCATAGCTTCACTAGTGTCCATGTGGATAAATTGAATATTTATTTTCATAGTTCTGGGTTTTATATTTGTAAAAATTTATAATCTTTAATGAGACAAATCTACTTGGAATTTGTTTCAAAAAATATGATTTAGATCATGTTTAAAAAGTCGAACACGTATACGTATAACTGATTTTTATCATTGAAAAGCAGCTATAATCAACTTACATTTGATGTAAATACATCAACTATGGACGTAACATCACAAACCGCAGTCGTTTTTTATCAGCACCTTGGAAAACTTTTTTATGCCATGGCGTTGGCAGATAAAAAAATAAAAAAAGAAGAATTTCAAGCGATGAAAAAAGAAATTGCTTTATTGAGTTTGAGTGAAAATTATACAATTACGGATGCCGAAATTGATATTGAACATCATATTACGTCTACTTTTAAAATACTGTATTTTGAGAAAGCGACTTCCCAAGCGTGTTTCGATGATTTTGTCACATTTAAACGTAAATACGAATCGCTTTTTACGCCCTCTATAAAAAAAGCCATTCTAAAAATAGCGGGGAAAATTTTGGCAAGTTTTTCAAACGTCAACAAATCTGAATTGATGCTACTTGCAAAATTGAGTATTGAATTTAAAAAAAATGTGGACTAATTCATCGTATTCATGACAACTTCCACAACACAAAAACATACCTATATAGAAATCTTTGGCAAAAAAACAGAACTGTACTTTGCCATTCTCTGCGGTTTCTTTTTATTGACTGGTTTTTTGATCGAAAGATTGATCGAAATACCAGAAGTTATTTATAAAACAGCATATCTAATTTCGTATCTATTTGGCGGTTATTTTGTAACTATTGAAGCTGTTAAAAAAATAGGCAAAGGCGGATTTGACATAGATTTTTTAATGATTGCTGCGGCGCTCGGCGCGATGTACATTGGCAGTTGGGCAGAAGGTGCATTGCTATTGTTTTTATTCAGTTTAGGACATGCGTTGGAACATTATGCCATGCACAAAGCGAAAAAATCAATTGAAGCTTTGGGGAATTTATCGCCAACCACAGCTTTGGTGAAACGTAATGGAACTTTACACGAAATTCCTGTGGGCGAATTGAAAATTAAAGATGTCATCATTATCAAACCCAATACGAAAATTTCAGCAGATGGTGTCGTGATTACAGGAACCACGAGTGTCAATCAAGCGCCAATTACAGGCGAAAGTATTCCAGTAGACAAAACTGAAATTCTTAACACAAAGCGTTTGCCAAAGTTTAGTGCAATTGACAAGAAACACACGGTTTTCGCAGGAACGATCAATGGCGATCATAGTATTGAAGTATTGGTGTTGAAACTCAGTAAAGATTCTACTGTAGCACGATTGATCAAGATGGTGTCCGAAGTAGAAACGCAAAAATCTCCCACACAACGTCTAACCAAAAAGTTTGAAAAATGGTATGTTCCCATTGTATTAATCGTGGTGTTTTTATTGTGTTTCAGTTATGTTGTAATTGACGAAACTTTTGAAGAAAGTCTCTACAGAGCCATTACCGTATTAGTAGCAGCAAGTCCGTGTGCATTGGCAATTTCCACGCCAAGTGCCGTATTAAGCGGAATTGCGAGAGCTGCGCAAAAAGGTGTATTGATCAAAGGAGGAAAAGCCTTAGAAGATTTAGGTGCAATTAAAGCAATTGCATTTGACAAAACAGGCACACTTACCGAAGGAAAACCCACACTGAAAAATACCATTCCACTCAATAATTTTGACGAATTAACTTTTGTGCAATTGGTTTTGGAAGTAGAAAGTTTAAGCAATCATCCACTTGCCAAAGCGATCGCAAAAGATCTCAAACAACATTACCAAATTGAAGTCACCGATAAAGCTTCCAACGTGAAAGCCATTCAAGGAAAAGGCATTACTGCTACGTATGAAAACGATAAAGTATGTATCGGAAATGTGGCGTTGATGGAAAGTGAAGCCATTCAAATAACGACTTCCGTGATTGAAACGATGGAAAATCTCCTGCAAAAGGGAGAAACGGTCATGTTAGTCGCCTATCAACAAAAAATTATCGGATTGATTAGCGTGATGGATGTTCCGAGAAAAACTGCCAAAAGTACGATGAAACGCTTGCAAGAAGTGGGTATCAAATTCATGATTATGCTCACAGGCGATCATCAAAATGTTGGTGATGCCATTGCACAACAAATTGGATTGTCGGAAGCACGAGGAAATCTATTGCCCGAAGCAAAAGTTGTCGAAATTAAAAAACTACTCAAAAATCATAAAAAAGTTGCCATGGTTGGCGATGGCGTCAATGATGCACCTGCCATGGCATTAAGTACCGTAAGTGTTGCCATGGGCGCGGCAGGAAGCGATGTGGCTCTAGAAGTTGCAGATGTCGCCTTAATGTCTGACAAAATTGAAAATCTCCCATTTGTGTTCGGACTCAGTACCGCTTCTAAAAAAATTATCAAACAAAATATCTGGATCAGTTTGGGAATGGTGTTATTCTTAGTGCCGATTACCATTTTAGGACTCACTAATATTGGCGTAGCGGTATTGCTTCATGAAGGATCAACCATTGTGGTAGTATTGAATGCCTTGCGATTGTTGCGGTATGAAATGGAGTAATAATTAGCCAATAAAACTAGTGTAGCTGATCAAAATCATATTTTTATGATGTGTTTATAACTACCTTAGTACATAACCTAAACACACTGTCATGATTAAGATACTCAACCAAACGGAACGTTCTAAAATTTTAGAAGACAATTACATTGGTCACTTGGCGTATATTTATCAAAATCGTCCATTTATTGCACCGATTACGTATTATTTTGACAAAGAACGAAATATCATTATTGGGTATTCTGCGGAAGGTCATAAAATCAAAGCCATGCGAAAAATCAATGCAGTAGCGATGGAAGTTGCTGAAATTGACTCTGTAAATAATTGGAATACGATTGTAGTACATGGAATTTTTGATGAACTCGAAGGAAGTACGGCCAAAGCGTATTTGCACGATTTTTCATTAGGTGTGAAAGATTTAATCATGCGAAAAGAACAACGCAAATTGGACTATATCAATGAATTTTCAAGCAAACTTTATAAGGACGATTTTCCTGTGATCTTTTTGATCCGAATTGACGAAATTACGGGAAGATTGCGAAGAAGCTAATTCAACATTTTTAACTTAATAGTTATGTTGTATTCTCACACAAAATTTGTTTCAATACTAATTGCTTTTTTCGTAGTGATATTATTGCAAGTTATCATCATCCTATTTTGGAAACAAGCCAAGTATTGGACAATTGCCAATTTATTTTTGTTGTTGATTGTTGTTTTTTGGTATGGAGCATATAGTTTCATGAACATGGCGCGAGAAGAATCTGCAGGAATTTTTCATTTTGAAGAAAATCAAAGCACAGCAATTGTTACAGAAGAACGTATTTCGCAATTTCCACTGATTGTGCAACAATGGTTGCGAAACTCACAAGTTATTGGTACATCGCAAACCTATGCCGTTCGTTTGCAACAAAAAGGCGAAATGCGTACCAAACCCGATGCCGATTTTATGCCTTTTGAAGCAGCACAATATTTTAATTGTGTGAATGCTTCTTTTGTGTGGACAACGAAAGTGCGTATGTTTCCAAAAGTATATTTGTTTGGACGGGATAAATTGGTCAACGCAAAAGGAGCAATGTTGATCAAACTCGGCGCACTTATTTCTGTAGTGGACGAACGTGAAAGTTACGAAATTACTTCGGGTGCAATGCTTCGGTATTTGGCTGAAATTTGTTGGTTTCCGTCCGCAGCACTGTATGATCATATTCAGTGGAAATCCATCAGTGACACTTCTGCGGAAGCGACTTTAACTATAAATAACATATCCGTTTCAGGTGTTTTCAATTTTTCTGAAAAAGGGGAAATACTTTCTTTTACTGCAGATCGTTTTTACGGCGATGCCAAACCGCCAACACTTGAAAAATGGTGTATCGAAATGCTGTCGTACAAAGAAGTGAACAACATTATTATTCCCGATAAGGCAAAAGTCATTTGGAAACTACCAGAAGATGATTTTCATTGGTTAACGCTCGAAATTGTGGAGATTGAGTATAATGTGCCTGTGTTATATGAGTGATTTGATTTGATGCTAAATTGTCATAAATTTATAAATTAACTTTGGCAACATTTCCTTTTATTTCACTTTCTAAAGCTGGATAACAGGTACTGAATTTCCACTTCTTTTTGGAACTTCCCATCTTTGTCATCTTAATGAAGAAACCATCGCAGACGTGTTCTCCTCCAGACTGATCATCTGCACATCCAACGCTCAACGGAATATGACATCGAACGAAATATGCACCTTTTTTTAATTTATTTTCACTAAGGTGACCATAAAATCGTTGGATTAGTTCGTCTCTAACGCTATTGTTTTTCCATCGTCCATTGTATGTATTTCCTTTTTGTACCGCTCTAGCTACTGAAGCTCCTGCACTTGTAGCGTGTGCAGACAATGCGTGCCCAGTTCTCGTAAATGCTGATTGCGAACTACTTTGCTCTTTTTCTTCTTCAGAGTCACTGCTTGTTTCCTGAGTTCTACCAAAACGTCTATCTACACTACTGTAACGTTGTCTATTTCTTCGAGCTTCTATATCTTGAGGACTATTTCGTTCTCTAGATCGACCACGCTCCAGTTGAACTACTTGCGCTCTTTGATTTTCGATTTCTTTGATTTTTCTTTGTGCAATCGCTTCAGAACGGTTATCCAAAAGTTCAAAACCAGTTGCTTTGTCTCGTTTTTCTTCAACGTTGTTTGCAACAGATTGATGTGTGCGTTTGTGTTTTTTATCAGCGTGAATATTCATGTCTTTTCTAGTATTGGTAGCAGCAATAGTATCGTTGTAACTACGTATTACAATATAATGATGAAGTTTGTATTATTAATTTGACTTCACTTAAAGATATACTTTTCCTACTAAAAATCAAAGTTCACAGTGATTTTTCAATTATTCTTCGCTTTCTTAGCAGCTTTTCGTTCTTGTCGTTCTAATTTTTTAAAATAGCCTCTAAAGAGGAAATGATGTTTTAAGGCTTCCATATTTTCGTTGAATTTTTCCGTGCCTTCGTTGATGTTTTGTAAGGTTGATTGTAAACTTTGTACCGCAGTTGCATCTTGTGTAATGTAGTGATACGCACCTTTGCTATTGTTTAAGTCATCAACTACGGTGTTCATTTGATCGACCATTTTTTCAATAGAAACACTTGAGTTTTCTAGGTTTTGTACAATGTCTTTTACTTTCTGACCAGAAATGGTATCGTTCATCAATACGCCTAACACAGTGTTGTCGTTGGTTTGTAAGTTTTTTAAAATGCCTTCCAATTCTGAAATGGATCGGGAAGCGCCGTTACTCGCAATTTTCAGATTTTTGATAGATTGTTGTAAATCTTTTGCCATGATTGTATCATTCAGTAAAATCCCTAATGTTCCTTTTCCTTCGATTAAGGAATTCGTAATTTTAAGCAAATCGGCGGTTAGCAACGCTGCATTTTCGTTGGTCACACTTAGTGTACTCAAAATATCATCTGTACCAATTTTGCTGTACGAAGCAATGACATCGCCGTCTTCAACGCTTTCCATACTTTCTTTTCCTGGTACAATATTGATGATCATATTTCCAACCAAACCATCTGAGCCAATTGTCGCAATTGCATCTTTTTTTAGGTGTGAAATGATCTTTTCTTCAATATTCATCGTAACGGAAATGGTAGAATCATTGACCATGGTAATATTTTTTACCGTTCCAATATTGATGCCCGAATAGCGCACATTGTTTCCTTTTTGCAACCCATTTACATTTTGAAAATTAGCACTGATGGTAAATGTTTTGTGAAACATATCTCTTCGTTGCCCAATGAAGTATACGCCTGCTGTAAAGAGCATCGTTCCAATGATGACAAAGAGTCCTAAACGTATTTTCTGTGTTTTTGTTTTTTTCATCTGTTTTGGTATTTCAGTCAGAAATTATTTGAAAAATGCTTTAATGTTAGGATCTTCTGAAGTAGATAATGCTTCAAACGTACCTACAATATAATCAACACCATCAATCAGTAACAACATTTGATCGGCGGTAACACGGGCACAATCAATATCATGCGTGATAATTAGTGATGAAGTTCCATATTTTTGTTGAATTTCCTGCATCAGGAGAATGATTTCTTTTGCAGTAATCGGATCCAAACCACTTGTCGGTTCGTCATAGAGAATGATTTTTGGCTTTAAAATAAGCGTTCGCGCCAAAGCAACACGCTTTTTCATTCCACCCGATAATTCCGCAGGCATCAAGTCTTCCGTATTTGCCAATCCCACATTTTCCAGTGCTTCTGCCACAAGTTTATCAATATCTGTATTTGATTTTTTTTCTTTGGAGATTCTACGCAGTGGAAATTCCAAATTCTCCCGAACCGTCATAGAATCGTACAACGCGCTTCCTTGAAATAGAAAACCAATATCGGCACGTAAAATGTCTAAATCTTCCTGACTCAATTTTGTAATATCATGATCCATCACGGAAATAGAACCACTGTCAGCTTCCAACAAACCGACCAAACATTTGATCATGACCGATTTTCCAGAACCCGATTTTCCCATGATGACCAAGTTTTCTCCTTGATGCAATTGCATATTGAAACCTTTCAACACATGATTGTCGCCAAAACTCTTGCGTAAGTCTTTTACCTGAAGGACAATTTCTTGGGACGCTATGTTTTTTTTACCTTTCATAAATCGTAAAAAATATCCGTTACAAATACCGCGATAAAGTCAATAATAAACAACAATAACGATGTAAAAACCACCGCAGAATTTGCTGCTTTTCCAACGCCAGCCGTTCCTTTTTTACAATAATAACCTTTAAAACAGCCTACAATTCCGATTGCCATTCCGAAGAAAAACGATTTTACTGTTGCCGGAATGATATCGCCAAATTCCAACGCATTGAACACTTGACTAAAATACAGCGTGAATGATACATCGCCTTTGACATTTTCCACTAAAAACGAACCAAATAAGGCAACTGCATCACTAAAAAACACCAACAGCGGCAACATGAACGTAATCGCTAATACGCGCGTTACGACTAAATATTTAAACGGATTCGTTCCTGAAACTTCCATGGCATCAATTTGTTCGGTAACACGCATGGAACCTAATTCCGCACCAATTCCTGAACCTATTTTTCCTGCGCAGACCAATGCTGTGATGATGGGACCAATTTCTCTCACAATGGAAATTCCGACCATAGAAGGCATCCAAGAAACGGCTCCAAATTCTAATAATGTTGGACGTGTTTGAATGGTGAGTACAAGTCCGATGATAAATCCTGTAATGGCAACCAACAACAACGAACGATTTCCCATGTTGTAACATTGGCGCATAAATTCTTTAAATTCAAAAGGGCGTTTGAACGATTCTCTAAAAAAACGTCCTGTAAAATAGGAGAGTTCGCCAATTTCCATGAGAAACGAACGGAATCTTTTTTGTATGTGTTGAAGTTGCAGCATCCTATTTCAAATATAGGAGAACAGAATGCCGTATGAAATGATAAAAATCATGTCTTTTCAGTAAGAAGGTTCTGTTGAAGAAAACCATAATTAATTACCGTCTTTCGACAAATTTCGAAACTGACTCGGAGACATCATTTTCATTTTTTTAAAGGTTCTATTGAAGTGACTTAAACTATCAAAACCACAATGAAATGCAATGTTTTGTACAGGCAATGACGTACTTTTCAGAAGATGACACGCACGCTCAATTCTCGTTTTGTTCAAGAATGTGACAAAAGAATGTCCTGAATGTTTTTTAAACCATCTACAAAACGATTGTGGCACCATGTGTGTAAGTGCTGCCATCTGTTTTACGGTTAATTTTTGGTCTATATTTTCTAAAATATAATTGGTGGTTTTGGCAATTTTACTTTGTGAAGTAGTACTGTAAAAGCGATTCAAGTAATGTTTAGAAGCTAAGGTTTTTTTATGTTCATCTTGAAGTAAGGTGTTTAGAATCTCAATCAATCCGCTCAATTGCTGAATGGGCGATTTGTTTTCAAGCGAAACAATCATATTAATCAACGCAGTTTTTGGTTGATAAAAATGAAATCCGTCTTTCGCATGTTCAAAAAAAGAAATAAATGTATTACATTCAGGAAAACTGGCAAAAAGTTGTTTGTCAAACTGAAATACATATGCTTCTTGCAATATATCATGCGTTTCTTCAACACTCACCCAATGATGCGGTAAATTTTCACCAATCAACACCAAATCCATAGCAGCAAACGGTTGAATGGCATCGCCCACAAATCGTGTTCCACTTCCTTTAGTAATCAAGGTCAATTCCATTTCTGGATGATAATGCCAAAAAGGAGTAAATGCAGGTGTTTCTAGCTTAAAAAAGCGAAATGATTTTTGAGAATCTTCTAGTGGTATAACTTCTAAAGTTGGTTTCAAATTACTAATGTTAACATTAAATTCAATTAAAATTACATATAAATGTTTAAATACGCATAGTTTTAGTTAATTTTCAAGAAAGACTTTCAAATTTCTCAAGCTACTTTTGTGTGGAATAAAAATTAAAAACTATGATCACAACTGATATTTTGAATGAAGCTTACACACTTTCAAAAGAGAGCATTGCATTTTATCAAAAAAATAGATTTATAAAGTTGAAAAATGTGTTAGATCGTGAAACCTTGGCGCATTTCAACACCGTCATTAGCCAAATAGTAGCCGAATTGAACGATGAAGAAACACCTTTGCAAGAACGCACTACATATGGAAAAGCATTTTTGCAATTGTTCAATTTATGGTTGCAAGA
Source organism: Kordia sp. SMS9 (assembly GCF_003352465.1). NCBI lineage: Bacteria > Pseudomonadati > Bacteroidota > Flavobacteriia > Flavobacteriales > Flavobacteriaceae > Kordia > Kordia sp. SMS9. The sequence goes on from NZ_CP031153.1 coordinate 3,462,781, forward strand.
TGAAAAAATTAAAAACCTGATTTTAAGTAAACGGTTGGCAAAAATTGCAGCTGATTTGATGCAAGTAAAAGGTGTACGTTTGTATCACGATCAAGCGTTATTCAAAGAAGCTGGTGGCGGTATTACACCTTGGCATGCCGATCAGCATTATTGGCCATTGACAACCGATAAAACTATTACCGCGTGGATTCCACTGCAAGCAACACCTTTGGAAATGGGACCATTAGAGTTTAGTGCAGGAAGTCACGAAATTATGGAAGGACGCGAATTATCCATTAGCGATGACAGTGAATCTCAAATTTCACAACGATTAAAAGTCACCGATTATCAACATGTCATAGCACCTTTTGATGCTGGCGAAATCAGTTTTCACTCAGGTTGGGTTTTCCACAGAGCAGGTGCCAACACCACTGATGAAACACGAAAGGTGATGACCATTATTTATATGGATAAAAATATGACGCTCAAAAAACCGACCAATAGTGGACAAAAATCTGATTGGGAAAAATGGTGCAAAGGAGCCGAAATAGGAAAAATTATCAATACATCACTAAATCCTGTTGTGTATGAATCTGATTGTTGATAATTTTTAAAAGTGAAACACCAACGGAATGATAAATTGAAAAAAGAGCACCAACAATACTATAGATAGTATATTCAACAAAAACCCAGCGCGCGCCATTTGCGCAACTTTTACATGTCCGCTCGCAAAAACAATAGCATTTGGCGGTGTTGCCATGGGCAACATAAATGCACAGCTAGAAGCCATCGTTACAGGAATTAAAATATGTAAAAGATCAATATTCAATCCGACTGCGACGCCAGCAACCATGGGCGCAAAAATGGCAACCAACGCCACATTGCTCATCAATTCAGTCATAAACAGCATTACAGCAATCAAAATGCTGCAAATTAATAGAATACTAAAGGTTTTATTCGCGCTTACGACTTCGCCAATCATAGCAATAATACCCACATTAGAAAGTGCACTTGCCAATGCCAATCCGCCACCAAACAAGAGTAATATTCCCCAAGGCAAGCGTTCAGTATCTTTCCACGAAAGTATAGAAGTGCTGTTGTGCGTTGCTGTAAAACAAGCAAATGCTGCTACCATACTAATCGTTGTATCGCTTAATGCTAGATTAGGAAAGAGGCTGTTAAGGTAATTTTTCCCAATCCAAAAAAGAATGGCAAGTATAAAAATGATCAAAACAATCACTTCCGACCTGCTAATCTTTCCAAGCTTCTCCATTTCTGAATTTATAATTTCTTTCGATTTTTCAAACGAAGCCAATCGGTTCGGATACATCACTTTTGTCAGAACATAATAGATGAAAAATAACATGATAACGGCAAACGGAATGCCAACAATCATCCATTTTACAAAAGAAATACTATAATTATATTCGTTTTCCATAAAACCTGCCAACACGATATTTGGTGGTGTACCAATCAATGTTGCAATGCCGCCAACATTCGCCGAATAGGCAATTCCTAACATAATACTCAGCGCAAAATTTCGATCATTTTTGGTAAAACCATCCGCATCATCAATCAGTAATTCAATGACAGAGTAGGCAATAGGCAACATGACGACGGTTGTGGCAGTATTGCTAATCCACATGCTCAAAAAGGCTGTTGCAAGCATAAAACCTAAAATGATTTTATTCGGACTCGTTCCTGTCAATTTGATGATGGATAACGCCACGCGTCTGTGCAGGTTTACCTTTTCTAGTGCCAATGCTAAGACGAATCCGCCAAAAAATAGAAAAATAATTGGATGGCCATAATTGACAGCTACTTCTTTAATCGGCATAATGCCTAATAGCGGGTAAAACGTCAATGGAATAAGCGCAGTCACAGAAATAGAAACCACTTCGGTAATCCACCATAATATCATCCATAACGCAATTCCTAAAACTTTATCAGCTTCTGGACTAATGAATTGAAAAGGACTAAAGAAAAATAACAAACAAATTAGTGGACCTAGCGCAAGAATTACTTTTTTCTTCATAGAGTTTATAATGATAATCGTAATGAACGATACTTTCAAGAATTTTGATCACTGCAAAATAAAGAAACCAACGCTTTTTTGTATCAAAATTTTAGTTTTTGTGGGTACATACTAAAAAACGTCATCGTTTTTACACAGATGACGTTTTTCAGTCGTTAAACTAAATATAGTATGTTTGCATGTTTGAATACTCAAAATAATGATTCAAATATAAGTGTAATGTAGTTTTGTTGTACGCGTATTTCTACCTGTTTTTGGTATGATATGATTAAAATTTTAGTGTTAAGAATAATTTCTGCAAGATGTAATTTCAATTTAAACAAAATATTGACATTATTTATAGCCTTACAGATTCTCTAATTAATATTTTCAAAATTTGTTTGAATAAAATTTATACTTACCTTACCAAAAATAAAAATGATGCGAAATATACTCATACTAACTTTTGTAGTTTTCAACCTTTACTTTAGTGATGCACAAACTATTGAGCGTCAAGTTGTAGGTTCGGCTGGAACTACTTTTTCGAATGCTTCCACTACTGTAGATTTTACCGTTGGCGAGGTCGTAACCGGTTCAATTTCTAATGGAACTACCACACTTTCTCAAGGTTTTCAGCAAGAAGCTGTCAAACTTTCTATTATTGTGAATCCTAAAGTGTTTTTACAAGGAGCAGCACTAAATCCATATACAGGAGAAGAGTCATTCATGCGAGATGATTTACGTTCAAATAGTCATATTCCAATAACATCACCATATGGAGATGGAAATACATTAGATTCAGGTATTTTGAGTGTATCTGATCAAAATGCATTGGTTGATTGGGTTTTGGTAGAACTGCGTGATGCAACCGATACTACTCAAATTGTGGCAAGTCAATCTGCTTTGTTGCAACGTGACGGCGACATTCTAAATTCATTATATGATACGCTTGAATTTGAAGTAGCATCTGGAGATTATTTTGTGGTTATCAAACATAGAAATCACTTAGCAATTATGACTTTAGCAACTGTAGCACTTTCAAAAATTGCAACTACGGTAGATTTCACAGATGCATCAAACCAAATCACCTTTGGAAGCAATGCACAAACTACCTTTGGAATGCCAACAGGAGTTGTAGCCATGTGGGCAGGAAATGCAAATACAGATACTGTGGTACAATATTCTGGCACAACACCAGATACACCAATTATCTTATCGGAAGTATTGAATGACCCTGGAAACTTTCTCAACTTTCCAACTTTTTCAATTACGGGGTATAATGTCAACGATGTCAATATGGATGGTGTAGTTCAATATTCAGGGGTAAATCCGGATGTACCATCAATTTTACAAAATGTGTTAGCGCATCCAGGAAACTTTCTCAACTTTAGCACATATCAAATTACGGAGCAATTGCCTGAAAACTAAACAGATTTTATTTCTTTAGTGAAGTGCTTAATTTGCTAAAATTTAAACGTTAAGTAGTCAACGGATAATAGGTGTCAAGTATGGAAATTCCCATGACAGCAGGTAAATGAGACGCTTTATGTACGACAATTTCATCGCCTGTATTAAAATTTCCATAAATGGTTTCAGGAACTGCAATAGTTTTATACGTTGTAACAAGTTTGTAGGTACTACTTTTGCGTCCATTGTTAGAAATTGTTGTAAAAAGCTTGTCAGTGATGTGTGTTTCAATAACATCTTTTCTGCCATTATTTATAGTTTTTTTATAATTAACATACAGCGTACTCACTTTGTACAATTGGTATATAAGAATAATTGGAATTGGGAACAAAAACACAATCAATCCTAATAAATCAACATACATAAGCCCTAAAATTGGGAATGCCATGAAAGCGATTATTGTAAGACGTTTTCGGAGAGCAACTGTATAAAAACCATACATGTTTTCCTGGTCTTCTCGCGTTAATGGTGCTTGTCTTATTCTCGAATTTGGATATTCATTTCGGTGTAGTTTCGGTGTGTTTCGTACCACTTTGACAGCTTCACTTTCGAGTATTTTGTATGATAAAATGGTTTTAGAGTTGGGCGCGACTTCAAAATAAATGGTGTCACCAACTTTAATGCTTGCATACACTGGATATTCAATTTTATGTTCTTCACCATTTACCGTCATGTAAAAATAACGCTTTGTGCTAGTTCTGTTAGAGCGTCTTCCACGACTTCCACTACTTGAAGTGTTTGAAGTGGTTTTTTTAATGTGTAGCTTTTTATCTTCAATAACACCTTCGTAACAGTTTTTAACATCTGCTTTGAGATCTTTGATAAAAATGGACATCATATAGCCAACAATTCCCAAAAAGATCAAACCGAAAATACCAAAAATCACTAGTGGAACTGTTCCAAAACCATCTGTTTTTTGAAGAGCATCACGCACTATAAAGTGGTACATTCCATAAAAAAAAGCGATGACTATGAGAATAAAACTTGATGTGAACCACAGTTTTCCTTTTAGTTTTTTACGATCTGTTTGAGTAAGTTGTTTTTGCATACGATGAAGCTCATTGATGTAGCTAATGTGGCTTTTTTTAGTGAGAGAAACAATACGTAATGTTGCGTATTTTTAGCATGATATGTTATGCCATATCATCGCTTCAATGTAAAATGTCCTGTATACACATTTCCATTCATCGGTCTTTCTACGCGAAACCAGTAATCGCCAGAAGGCATTGGGCGTCCGTTATAGTTTCCGTTCCAACCGATAGATGCTGGATTTAGTGTGGTGAGGCGTTTTCCATACCGATCAAAAATAAAGATTTGTAAAGAAGGATCGCTGTCTGAAGCTATAATTTGCCAATTGTCATTGATGCCATCACTATTCGGTGTGAAAAATCGCGGATAGTTGAGTAAATATGCAGGTTCTGTCACAATTCCACAGTTGTTTTTATCGCGTACATATACGGTGTATTCGCCAGAAAGTAAGTTTTCAAACAGATTGGAATCTGTATAATTAATACCATCTAAAGAATATTCGTAATCGCCCAAACCTTCTACTGCGACTAAAATGGTATTTTGAAAATTTGTCCAATCGGTCACGGTCACATCAATACTCAACGCAGGACCAGATTCTATCACGGTAAAGGTTTTGACATTGCTACAATCGATAGTTTCGCCCAAAGCGGTATACCTATTTCCAATTTCTACGGTATACGTTCCTGGCGTATCTACCACGATACTTTGAGTAGTTTCTGAAGTTGACCAATTGTAAAAATCGGCAGGAATACCAGCAGACAAGGTTACAGTTCCATTGGTACATAAATATAACGTTTCATTTTCGTTAATGATGGGTGTAGCAAGCGCAGTAATTTCAAACTCAACAACATCAAAACAACTGGTATTGGTCGTATCTTCAACACGCGCATATATTTGTTGTGGATTGCTTGTGTTTGTGTATGAAGTACTGATCGTATTTTCATCCATCATCGCATCTTGTGCGCTGAGATGATAGGTGATTTCGTATGTACCTGTGAGTCCATCTAAAATCTGATCATTTTGAGAAGCCAAATTGAAAATTGCTGCATTCGGATCGTCTAAAAAGCTACATTCAAACATGTCGTCTGCTTGATTCGTAATAATTGCAGGTGCAATGGTAATTTCGAAATCAGTTGTATCAAAACACAACGAGTTGTCAGCAGCTTCAATACGTACGAAAAGTTGTTGCGGATTGTTTATTGTTTGAAAATTTGTTGGCAACGCACTGATATCATTTGTAGCATCATCTTGCGAAAGATGATAAGTAATTTCAAAATCATTTACAGATTGACCGCCCAATACTTCCGCATCAAATTGTGCCAAATTTACTACTTCCACACCATCATTACTTTGATCATCACAAAGTTCCACATCATTGACAGTATTCGCAACGGGCAACGGATTTACAATCAGTCGAAAGCTAGTAATGTCAAAACAATTGCTTTGTCCCGCATTAAACACACGCGCAAAAATTTCTTCATTATTTATAGAATTGTCATACGTTAGCGGCAAACGATTTTCATCATTTTCTGCATTTTCGAGCGAAGTATAAAAAGCAACATCAAAGGTTACATCAGATTGCGCACCCAAAGCTTCCATAATTTTTGTGCTTAAATCGAATGTTTCTATTTGATTATTAGAAAGATCGTCACACAATAAAAAATCAGTGACCGAACTCGCTGTCGGAACTTCATAAATAGTAATATTTTTACTGAATTGCCTCATTTCTGCACCAAAATCAATATCAACTGTTATTGTATATGTTCCGATGCTTGAATATGTATGTGAAGGATTTAATCCCGTAGCAGTTGTACCATCTCCAAAATCCCATGAAGCAGCAACAGGCGGATCTGTAGTATTCAATGCAAGATTAGTGACATCGCCCAAGCAGAAATTTTCTAGTTGAATTGTAGCTCCAAAAAAGGATTGTATAAATGTCGGAAGTCCCAATCTACAAGTTCTATTTCCAAGACTGATGGCATCTTCTACATAATTGGCTCCAGTGCCAACTACATCAGGATTTTCAATAACATCTAAAAATTGACTGCCCGAATTTGCCAAATACAATCGTTCATCATTAGCAACTTGAATGGCGCCAATAAAGCTATTTCCTTCGTATAAAATGATACCAGAATTGGTAATATCAGTAGCATTTCCGGCAGTTAAGTCAAACTGATGCACTCGTCCATTTGCGGGACTTATGGGATCGCCAAAATTTAAGTCAGAAACATATAATAATTCTGCATTTGGCGAAAATTCAATGCCATACGCGCCAGATCCTGAATTTGATTGAAAGAATACATTTTCTATTTTTATAGGGTTGGAAATGGTGCCTGTCGCATCATCAAAATCAAAAATTTCTACAAAGCTGTTGTTTCCCCATTGTGCAAGTGCAATTTTTTCTCCATTGGAAGATGTTTTTAAATAGCCAATCGACTCGGCAGAACCACCACTATGTACCGAACCAATATTTTGTGTGATAGCTGTTTCATTGATTCCAGCTACTGTTACTTCATAAATTAAAAACGTATCATTTTGCCAAGAATGACTCAACACCCAAAAATCGGTTCCGTTGGACTTTTGCACGGCAGTAATTTTTTCCGTAGTTGGCGTGGAAAGCAGTACATTTTTTATTATGGTCACATCGCCATCGCCATTATTGAGCGTTAAATCGAATTCAGAATAGCGAAGTCCATTGGTTCCTGCGCCATCATCTACTGTAAAAATGTAATAGATATTTGAATCGCCTGGTTTTGGAACAATTACAGCGGATTGTGTACTGGAACTATTTCCCATCAAGCCTGTTCCGTTTGGTGTAACTTGATGATTTTTATCGTATACAAAACTTCCGTCTGTATAAAAAAGTAATTGTCCACTTCCATTGGAAATTGTTGCAACACCTTCGCTGGTACTCAATGCACCATCAAGTAAGGCTGTTGGTGGCGATGTACTAAAATCCAATCCTGCTGTATCTCCAAAATACCAATTATTTCCTTCGTTTTGTCCAATGGCAGCCTGAAGACAAAAAAGCGTTGCACAAAAAATCAGTTTGTAATATTTTTTCATGTATGTACTAAATATAATCCTTATTTCAATTAAAAAAATAGGATATTATGCTGTTGTTTTTTAGGAATGAAAAAAGAAATTATGGCTAGGCAAACCACATGTTAGGTGTCATTCATGTTTCTTTTTCTTTTCCTACAATGTTTACATTGCTGTTTGGGGATGAATTTTATTTAAAGATACAAAATACTGTTATATGGAAAGTATTTTTTTGGAAAGATGTACTAGAATTCCTTGAATTGATGTTTTTTAAATGTGAAAATTATTGTTTCGAGTTCAGATTTTATTCATCATTTTTATATTCGGTTGTTTTAGGAGGAAAATCAAGTTTAATCCGATCAATAATTTTTTCTCTATGTTGAGCCCATTCTGGATATTCAGTCCATTTTTCTTCAGTTTTAAAAAACAAAACCTTTCTTATTTTTCCAATTAACATTTCTCCGTCAATTTTAATGCCTTTCCATTCGTTTCCTATCTTTTCTTGATATGAAATGGCATCTCTTCCAAGCGATCGAATTCTCCATCCTCTTTTAGTATCTTTCGGCTTTATGAATAGAAAATAATTCATGAATATTAGTAGTAAAGCCACTACGATGAATGCCACTATGATTCCAATGATATATAAAACTATTTTGATCATGACCTGTTTTTGTGATGAAAGATAACACCGTAAAAACTACCATTTTCTACTAAAAACAGCAAAGTTATGGAAAGTATTTTATATCACTCCAACACCGAATAATATTGCGTGATGAAACGCACATATACATACGCTGTGTCTGCTTGTACTTTGAAACGTAATTGTTGATTCGCTTTATCATGCCAAAAAATAGTAGAATCCTTCTTATATTTCGCTTCATCGCCAAAAAATTCTTGCATAATTCCACGTTTGTAACGATCGTCGTATTTCCAAACAATCCAGTTGTCTTCTTCGGAAATATTGCTGTTGGTTGCTGCCTTTTTTATCGTTTTTCTTTTTTTGATAGAAGCACCATTTTTGAGCGTTTGCCAGTTGTGTAATAGCATGAGCAAACTATCTTTCTTCATTTTCAAAATGGTTCGGTTTTGCTCAAAAGCGACATCTTCGTTGAGTTCAATGGTGCTTTTTTCTGCGGAATGACTCCAAAGAATCCAAGTGCCAAAAAGAAGTACCATAAAAAATACAATGCTTATGAGTTTGAGTTGTGTATGTTTTGATCGCTTTTTCATAACGTATAGTACAATTTAAAGGATTCTGAATTTGTAATGAGTTGTATCAATTTTTGCTGTTTTTTCTGATATTCCCAGTTTTTCACATTGTTGATCGTCAATAACATCGTATACAATTTGGGTTCGGTTTTATAGGTTTGTAAGGTCAAATCTACATCGCTAATAACCACGACAAGCGATTTGTCATTAATGCCACCTTCTTTGCTATTATGCGTTCCCGTTTTGGCGTAAATGTAAAATGTAACTTCTTCTTTCGTTTTCGGTTTTTTAAACGTTACCGTATTTTTATAGCCAAAAACACCTTTTGCCGTTCCTTTTTTGGGAACATTGTGCATGGCTTTGTAAATATTATTTTTCACAAAATTTTGATACGTTTCTGTATTCCAGTCTTTGGTAGCAAACATCAAGTTGTGGTACGTGCTGTCTTTTTGTTCTTGAATGGACGCTTTTACATTCGAATTGAGTTTGAACAAACGCACCATATTTTCCAACATTCCCAACTGTGTCAGCTCAAAAGGACTTCCACCTTTGGCAGGATTGATGATGTTGCTTCTCAAATTTTCACCCGCAATATTTGTAGCATTTTTGATAAATGCTTGCTTTTCAGGAAAAACCCATTGGTAATTAAAATTACTATTCCGAATGGCGTTGCTAAACAATGCTTCGGTTTTATAAAACGTATTTATTTTATTTTCACTGTTAAACACGACAAAAGAAGAATCTACAGAAGTGTTGATTTTCTCGCGAGACGTATCAAAATCAAAATTATTGATCAATCCTGATTTCAAAATATAATCGGTATTGTTCACGTCTTTGGGAAGCTTCTCGTAAAAATCTTCCGAAAGTACATACAAACGCTTATTGATAGCCATTCTAGGAAAACGTTCGCGCATTTTTAAAGTGTCTGAATCCGGTCTGAAAAGTTCGGTTTTATAGTTTTGCAATCTTTTTTTAGAATAACTTCCCAATAAGACCATCAAGCCATTGTACGAGTTTCTCGATTGTAAAATGTAGTTTTCATTGTCAATTTCTCCCAAAAATTCACCACTTTTTTCCAACCAATACGATACCAAACGTTTGTTTCCAAAATAACGCACTTGATCGCCCGAAAGTCCTTTTTTTGTAGGTTTTGATAGAATTTCAGGACTATTAATATTATTTAGTTTAATGGCTTTCCAGTCCAATTGATGTTGCGACGTAATCGCGCTGTACACAATGGGTTTAATAGTAGATCCAAAACCGCCAGAAGCGTTCATTTTTCGAATATTTCGAGTGCCAAGTGTTAAATCTTCTTGTCTTGTATTAAAATAGATTTCTTCATAAATCTGATTCAATTTTCGATAATCATTCGGGTTGATTTTATAGTTTTCTTTGCTGCGATTGTAATCAAACATGGCACGCACATGACCTTCGCCATCCATGACGGTGAGAAAGAAATCATCGTGAATCTCATTATTAATTGCCAAATCGTGCAAATCTTGCTGCAATTGGTAATCAAATGTGGAACGTTTGGCTGCTTTCGGAGGCGTTTTTTCATAATTTTTCTCCAATAATTTGGAATAATTATACGCCCAAATCATGCCTTTTCCTAAGGGATAGAAAAAACGCTGCTTCCCATTATAATTATAATTTAACGCTAGATAATTTTCCGCATTGTAATTCACGCGTAAAGGTTTATAGTCTTCAATTTTTAAAATATCTCCATTGGTCAAGATAAAATCTGAGAAACTTGCGGTATTTTCTTCTTTGTAAATGCGCGTACGGTTTGAAAGTGTAATGCGTTTTACTTTCTTTGCGTTGCTAATTTTTGCCACAATCGCATCATCTTCTGAAAATAACCATTTGCTGGGCACACGATATAATTTAATCAAGTTCGATTTGGCAAACGAACGTCCAAATAATTTCCGATCTAACGGAATGGATTCGTACTCTTTTGTATTTCGATCAATCAATTGCCCGCGTTTAAAAATAGAATCGCGCTTTTTCTGTTGTACAGGTTGTAAATAATACTGATTCGGAGTTTCCATCGCGAGTACATCGCCACGCCAATTCGGATTGTCTTTTGAGCTTTCAAAAATAGGTTTGATGCGGTAATAACTGCTATTCACTACAAATTCAAACTGATCGGTATAGCGTTTTTTGCGAATGTGTAAAATGTGTTCCAAGTTTTTCGCTTCGTTCATGTCAAAACTTTTCAATGCCGATTTTAAATACTTTGCATCACGCGGTTGCGACACATAATTGTTCACCATCGTATCAATTTTTTGAAAACGCGCTTCTTCTGTTTTTCCCAAATATGCATCTAACATTTCAGGAACATGTTTGTAGTTCAAACTTGGCAAGCGTTGTAAACGTTTGTATTCCTGTTGAACACTTCTAAAGTTTGCATTCAGAATGTCTACAAAACCTTTCAAGCGTTCAACTGGCTGTGTGGCTTCATGCGTAATCATATTTGGATCGTCCATCGCATTTGTGGTACTGAATACTTTTCCACCAATCATGAAAACCAACAAACCGACCAAACCAATTGCAGGAATGCGCAATTGTGCAGGCGCTTTTTCCTGAACATCGTCTATGTTTTTATAGTCAAGATGATAAATAATGTAACCGATCAATACGAACGGAATGACAATCGCAGCTTTTCCTGTGAGCGTTAAAAAAGGAAAATCTTGTCCAATGAAAATCACGCTGTTCAAACAAACCAAATACATGATGACGCTCAAAATGACAAAGAGTGCAATCGCGCCAAGCGTCTTAAAATAGGCGATCGGATCTGCATATTTTTTCGGATAGTAATAATATCCAACAACCAATAACAAGGCTAAAAAATGTGCAATTAATAATATTGGCAACCAAATATTGTGTTCAAAAATTAAATAGCGCAATACTACAAATTCCCGCGTCTGCACTGTCAAACTTACACCTCTGGAATTGTATTGTGTTCGAATGTTTGGAAATGTGTACCCAGCTTTGTTTTTCACGCGCTCGTACAAGTGATTGTTGGCAAACCAATGACTTTCCGAAGCCCACAAAATGCGACGTGCTTTGGTAGAATTGAAATCTGCGTCCAACAACATTTCTCCTGGTGTTGTATAGATTATTTTTCCTCTGGCGGCAATTCGTCCACTGCTTACATTTTGCAAACCAGGAATTTGTGGAATGATGTAATGCGCAAAGAAAACCGACAAAAATATGCACAAGTACAACACAGATTGAAAAGCATATTTGAAGCGTTTTTTCGGTTTTTGTTTGAGCAGGAAATAACTGTTTTTTATCAAAAAATACAACGAACCCATTGCGAGCGCAATCAGGCAGAATCCTGCATCAAAGAACAGATACAGAAAGACATACATGCCAAAATTAGGCAAACGTTTGACAAACATCAACCAAATGGAATCATCGGGATTTTCTAAAATTTTGCTGTCAATGTACATAAACGCAAACAACGGCAGTAGGATGGAAGCTAAGATGAATACAAAGCTGATAGCAACTTTTGCAATGAATAAAACTAGAAAAACTGCCAACCAAATTCCTGCCAATACACTAATTTTTAGGAACAATGGTTTTCGGTTGATGGTATGCACAATTTTTTCTAGCAAATGTGCAAACGGAATTCGGACTTCGTGTGTTTTTAAGTATAAATAAGCAAAGCGAAATACCAAGAATCCAATCAAGGAAATCAGCGTCCACACAAAGGATTCCATGCTTTGCAGTTTTTCAAATTCAAAGAATGTGATGTTTTCCAACGGAGGAAACGCGTACATGCGCCACAACAAATAAATTCGAACTGTCAAAAATACCGTGAGTATCCAATAGATCGAAAATTCAATTTTTAGGACATTGTGGAGTTTGGCTTCTATTGTGTCTCTTTTTCCTGAAAACCCAATGCTTTTTTTCCAGTGATGCATCAAAAAGTAAAAACTTAAAGAAGCCAAACACAAGATGAAAAACGGCAGCCAAAACCAACGTGTCAATGTATTTTTATTGAAGTTTTTGACTTGCACGATATAATCCACCGCTTTGGTGTTTGTTTTGAGAAAAAACGGTTCGTTTTCCTGAACTTTTTCTAATTGCAGTTCGCCAGAATTGTTGTCAATTTTAATCGCGTTGAGTTGTGTTTGTCCGTCTTCAATGGCATATTTTATAGACGCATTGATGTGATGGCGATTGTTGAACGTATTGCGTCCTTCAAAATTAATAACACCATCGTATTCACGTGAACTTTTGATGATCGCATCTACGGAAGTGGAAATGAGCAATTCCGCCGTAGCAATGGTATCATTTTGATACAACGGATAGCGAATAGGCAATTTATACCGCAATTGTGAGCGATTTTCACGATAGTTGAGTTGAAATTTTTCAGTTTGATTTTGTCCAATTCCGATATAGAAATAACTGTTATTTTTGAGCGTTATTTTTTGCGGTTTTGTCTGTGGTTGCAGAATTTTGTTCCCTAAACTTGCTGCTGTCTTGTCCAACAATTTTCCCGTATACAAGTGCAAAGCAGTGGTTTTTTTACCGTTAGGATTGCTGTAAATCGTGTTGCGAATGATATACGTTTCTTCCAAGGCTTCAATTTCACTTTCGGATAATTCAATGTCAAAACACGCTTCTACCATGTCCAATATCGGATAGCCAATGTGCAATTTGTTCCGTTTGATGGTGTCAATAACTTTACTGCCGTTTTTTATATTTTCATCAAATTCAAAGATGAAATAGTGTTCCTTTTTTTCGTCCAAATAGTACGAACAGGCTAATTTCCGATTGTTAGAAAACTGAATTTCAAAGATTTCTTCGGGTGTCCAAATAGGAAGCGAATCGTTGGCAATTTTGTAATTGGTTCCTGCATTATTCACGGAAATCAACAAGGGTTTTCCTAAATCTTGGTACGTGATTTGAAAAGGCGTTTCTGTGTTGAGCGAATCTACCGTAATGAAAAATTGCCCTTGTTGCTCGTCAAAAAGTGCGTTTGCAGGTTTGTTTGCATTTAGCAAATTTAATGTGTGCGCATTGGAAAAATCATAACCTAAATGTTCAATGGCGTGGGTTTCCACGTTTTTGTAGAATTCTGTATCGCTTGAACGAATGTAGCGCGCCAACACCCAAACGCTTAAAACGAGCATGATTGTCAACGAAAATAGCATCATTTTTTTGCCGTGATTTTCGGGTGATGCAAACAGCAAAACAACCAATAACAAAACGATACTTATGAGCAAATAAAAACTGAGCATGGGACTTTTTTTTAGTGTAAACTTTTCAATTCTTCGTTGATGTCAATGCCGTCAATCAAGTGTTCTACTTCGTTGACGCCATTTTTGTGCAAAAACGCCACCATAGTGTTTAGGTAGCTTGTTGCCGAATTTGGATTGTAGTTTTCTTTGGGAATTTCGCTCAATGCTTCTCCGCGTAAAATACTGCGAATATTGCCTTCGGTTTGTGCATCGGCGCTCCAATTGTCGTTGATGAACTTTGCTAAATCCATCACGTTGAACGCAATAAATGCCAAGCGTTTTGTCAATTCAAGGTGATCAAAATTTCGTGCTTTATTTTGGAATTCTTTGATGTGCAAATCGTACATGTTGGCAAAATAGGTCTCTACCAATTTGTTATTATTATCGCTGATTTTCTTTGCAGTTTTTAAAGTTGTATAGGCTTTTTCGGCTTGTGCTTTGATGGTTTTGATCGAACTTTCAGCTTCTTTTTGAACTTTTTCAAGTTGTAATTCGTTTGCGTGTTGAAGTTGCTGCGTTTTTTCTGCAAATTGTGTCAATACTTTGTTTAATACATCTTCTTTTGTATTGGTGATGTTGTGATAGCATTCTTGAATTTGCGCTAGTTTTTTCGTATTGTTTTCTTCTTTTTGAATGGTTTTCTGTTTGTCGGAAATCGTTTCTGCTAACACTTTCCACTTCAAATTTTCCACTTGAAAAGTAGTTGACCAAGTATGTAAATGCAGTAATAATTCTGAAATTGTGTTGGCATTTTGGATGCCGTTTTTGAAATCGGAATTTATTTTTTCTATAGATTGCAACTTTTCTTTTTGTACAATTAATTGTGCGATTTGTGATGGAAAAACTTCTTTCAACGAGTTTAGGAATGTTTCATCCTTTTTATCTTTTGCAGTTAAGATTTTTTTGGTGATTTCTTTGTGCTCGATGAGAAATGTCAATTCTTTCTCCACAGCAGCTTTCCACGGAAGTTTTGAAGCTTCTTGCAAGGAATTGATCTTCCGTATGCTTCGTTGCATGATTTCCTCCGCAGTTCGTTTCGGCGTTTTTTCTTTGTGGCTGACAGGAATTTTGTTTTTCGGAATTTGTTCTCGAACTATTAAAAATAACGATGTTAGCATTCCTACAATCAACAAAATTTGTGAAGTCAATTCATTGTCATTTTCAGAAACTGTATTGGTAGTTTCCTGAACGGCAGTGTTTTTTAGGTTTTCTTTGAACTGACTGATTTGTTGTAATGAATCGTTTTTGTGTTCTGCTCGTGATCTTTTATGATCAAACTTATAAAAACTGGAAGTTGCAGTGTATTTCTCGCTATTTTTGGAAATTGTGTAATACAAGTTATTGAGCTGTCCTGCTTTTAAATATTCGAGCGTACTCCACAAAAAGAAATGAATGGCTTTGGTTGTATTTGCGGGAACTTGTGCATTGTTTTGCGTTATTTTTTCACGACGAAGTGTATTGAATTTTTCTGCGAATTCGGCACTCCAACCTAATAATGCTGGAAATTTAGACGATGTATAGTTGTTTTCCGTCCATTTGGAATTGGCGTTTAATAGCATGTTTCCCAAATTGGTAGTGGTAAAAATTTTCAAGTTGTCAAACGTGCTGTTAAAATCATACGAATTCGTTTCATTCAGCGTCAATTGTAGTTGAGAAACTTCTGAAGCATCATTTTTCAGAAGATAGATTTGCACCGTTTTTCCACGTTTTTTGAAGTAGAGGAGTTGTGTGCTATCGTTGACGTTTCTTTGTAAGTCTGCAAATTCCGTTTGCAGTGCGTTGTATGCTTGTAAGTTAAGCTTCTTGGCAATATCAACATCGTCTATGGAAGTTTCTGCGGAAGCGGCAGGCAACTGCTTTTCAATATGTTTTGGCGATTTTGTCACAAGGAACAACAAGATAAAAATCGCTAAAAGGACTGAGTACAGCAGCGTATTTGTATTTTTTTTAGTCATCATGAGTTTCGTGATTTTAATTGCCTAACAATTCGCTTGCACTTTTTTTGTAGTCGTTTGAAACTTCCACAGTTTCTAGCAAACTTTCAACATCTTTTGGTTCTTTTCGCGTGGAAACTTTTGGTATTTGTCGAAGGTGTTCTTGCGTTTTTGGCAATATGGTTTGCGTTCCTAAGTGCGACATGTCTTTGAGAAACTGCGCATACATTTCGGAATTTGCCAACGATTTCCCTGGGCCAAACAGCGTTTCTTCCAAGAAATTGCCGATAACATTGTAATCTTTGTTGAGTTTCGGAATGGCTTTGTACAATTTGTGATTGCTACTTTCCAGTAAAAAAGCGGCGTCCGATTGCATTCCCAAATAATAGATATGCGTGATTTCTTCTTCTTGTTTTCGTTCGCTGAGATTCGTTTCTGGTTCATAGCGGTAATTGAATCTGTGCAACTGTTTTTCGTCAATTTCCACGCCTGTAAACAAGGAATTGCTTTCCGATTCATTGTCAAACGTAATCAGCAAATTGCTATTCGAATTCACCGAAAAATTCGTAATCGCTTCCAAGTTGATGGCTTTTTTCTTTAAATCCATCGCGCCCAACAAATCTGGAAAAACCACAGATGTATATTCGTTGGTTTTTCGAAACATCTTTTTAATGTTTTTGTGTTTTACTTTCGATTGTAGTTCCGTTTCAAGTTGTTTTCGGAACGGATCAAAATTCATGGCACGTCCGCTTAGTACTATGTATTTGATGTCAGTGATCAGTTCGGTTGGGTTGCCAATAATCAAATTGTTGATGAAGGTTTGCACTAAGTGATTGGACTTTTCTGCAATGAATGCTTTGCAACGTTTCAGTGTAAAATTCCACGCATTTTTTTGATCTAAATAGTCAAAACTGTTTTGCAAGATGCGAATTGCTGCACGTGTATCATCATTTTGAATGTGTTTTAAAAACTGCTGAAAGAAGGTTTCTTTTTCAATGTCGCGCGCATTTTCAATCGAATAATTGATTTTTAATCGTTCAAAAAATTCTTCTAACACGAGTGCTTGTACCATGTCCACTTTTTGCACAAACAGACAGTATTTTTCAGGATTTCCGTATTGTTCCGTAAACAAACTTCCCATCGCTTTTAGAAAAATATTGGTCAAATATTGTCCTGCACCTGCCATGCCACCGCGATCAACACAGTTGTACAATCCTTTTCCGTTGTAGTCTAAAATAGAATAATCAATCGTGCCTTTTCCCGCATCAATAATTAGAAAGCGTTCGTCATCCGTTGTTCCCATGTCAATGCGTTCGTTGTCAATCCAAAGTGAATTGTTGCTCAAATAACCAATTAACGATGCATCACTTTCCGAAATGGCAAACGTTTCCACAACTACTGGATTTTGAAGTGTTTCCGTGTCTCCATCTTCCGAAAAATACTGCTGCATGAATTCCTTATTAAAGGTTTCATTGAGACTTCTCAAAATAGTATTTACACGATCTTGATCGTAAATATTTGGCATCAAAAGTAACAAACGCATGAACAACACATCTTTGCCAGTTTTCATCTCGCGCGTGCCAATATCAATGAGTGTTTTGTAAATGTAGGAAGTCAGCGCGATCAAGTTTCCTCTGCGTCGCGTATTTCCGAGTTTTCCATTTAATTGAATGGTTGCTGTTTGTTTCGGATCTAAATACGCCAGTTTTAGATTGCCAATCATAGTTAAGTTGTCTTGAATGTTTTCCACATACAATTCACGTTCATTGATTGCCGAAGAAGCTACGTCATAGTTGCGCTCGTGCGTTTTCCATTGCCAAAGCATTTGATTGCTTCCGTTGCGATTGGCAAGTCGTTCTTGATCCAAAAATGTACGATCAGACAAGAGTGCCATCACACAGGAAGGATCGTCGTAATGACTTGATAAATCGCCTTTTTTCTTGTAAATGATCTTTCCTGTTTTGTATAAATAGGAATCTTCTTTGTGCTGATCGCGTTGAATGTACGCCGTTTTTTGATCGCCAACGTTGAGATTTGTATAGCCTTTTTTAATTTCGTCAATAATGGAAATATTGCTGGGTTCTTCTGAGGCATTCGAAGCAGTTTCCTCATTTGGCGGAATGTATGCCATCTGTGTTGCTTCTGAACCTAAATCAATATTGAGACTTCCGTATTTGTTTTTTTCTTTCGTTACGATGAAATAACAAGCACCGAAACGGGTTTCTTCGTTTGCTGAATTGTAGATAAAACGCACGTGAATTCCGCCCCAATCGGACAATTTTCGGATACTCTCTCCTGTAAAACTAAGTTTTAAACCGCGCTTTTTTACATGATTTGTTTCGCCCATAAAATAGGTGCCAATGTCACTTTGTTCGTTTTCTAGCACATCGCCCAAACCAATGGTGACTTCCCAAATAGGAATGTTATTGACCTTACGAACAGCTTTTTCAGCTAAAATTCTTGGCTGTAATGGTGTTTTTTGTGCTGTTTTTGGAATGAGAAATGTGTCTTCCAAAATATTCAAAATCAATTTGTTATAGCTGTTCACCACAATAAAAGCAGGATCGTACCAAGGTTTTGGATCAATGCTTAGATTGATGGACAAATCTTTGTGTGCCGTGGATATTTGTAAAAACTTGTTATTCATTGTTATATGTGTTTGTAATAATAGTCTTGGACGTTCGTTTTGATCGTTTGTCCTTGACATTGTATGGTATATTCGTTATTATTTTTGGTCACGTCGAGCGTGATAGCATCTGGATTTCCGATATCCAAATAGTGTTTTCCGTTGAGCGCGTATTGCTTTCTGTCGGTTAAGTGCATGTTGTAAATTTCAGCATGCGGATGCCACAATAATTGCATGGAATAGGGCGCAATTGTCACATTCGTTGGTCGCTCAATTTTGATACGCAACGCGTTTTCGGCAACTTTTTCTTTTTGATAGTTTACCGAATTGAACAATGGCAAACGTACATTCGTAGCATGATCTTCATTTGAACTCAATGAGAGATTTACAGGAAAAAACGGATATGCAATTGCCAGTAATTGATTTGTATTTGCTTGTTCTTTGTAATATATTTTTAGTGTTCCTTTTTTGTGTTGTTGTTTGAGCTCTTTTTGCAATAAAAGGGCTTCTTGCTGAATTAGGGTTTTGATATCTTTATCTTCTGTGAGTTCAATTTTGTATTGTTTTAAGAGTTGAATAGGCGAGAATGTTTGTAGTGAAAATGTTTGTATCAAGTTGATAAACAAGGTTTTGTTGTTCACTTTGTTGCACACAAGTATATAATCTTTGGAAGTTGCTATTTCATTTTTTAAGAATTGATCGCTGATCATGCGTTCGTTTTGTAACGTCAGTTCGTCTTTGAAGGTTGCTTCTTCTATTACTGCCGTGTGAATGTGATATTCATTTTTAGATGTATCGTTTTGGATGGTGAAGTTTAGCTTTGTATTTTCTTTTGGATATGCTATGAAGTGAATTGTATATTTTTTACCATACTTTTTGCGAATTTTTGCATGAAAAGCCGTTTCTACACCTTGAATGTGTTTGGCATCTTGTTTTTGAAATTGAAACACATCAATATCATTTAAGAACAACACATTTTTCTTTGAAACGACCGCCAACCATTTTTTGGAAGACGAAGTATCCACGTCTATTTTTGTATGTGCGATAAACCGATTTTTCAATCTAACTGAAGCAAACCGATTTTTTTCTCTTGTAAATCCCGCATATTGTATTTTTTGCTTCTTTTTCAAGCGTTTAAAGCCATTTTTTATGATAGTCACTTCTCCGGAAGGACTAATAATGATACATTTAGGACGATACCATTTGTAAGCTATAGCAACCATCCACACGAGAAGAAGTAGTAAAAGAAGCGCACCAAATTTGAGTACCCACGAAAGATGCAACGGTGAAGAAATCGCGTAGATTCCTGAATGCGCTTCGTTGATTGCTATTTTTCGGGTACGTTTTCCGAGCACTTCGTCTGTATAGAGCTGTTGTCCAAATCCATATACCAAAACTGTATTGCCGAATAGGCTGTTGAGTTGTGCAGGAATGTGTTGTACGCTGTCTTTTTGGACAATGATCGGATAGGAACGTTGTAATAATTCACCATTTACGATTATAGAATCTAACTTTATCAAATGATTTTCAGCATATTCCGAATTTATTTTTAGTGTGATAGAATCTTTTTTTTGTGTTTGAATTGTGATTGCTTTTTTTATCTTTTCAGATTGTTTTAAACCTTGTTTTGTGATGTATGTATTGGCAAAAAGTTTGGGTTTTCCATTTTTTTCAATCGGAGGAAAAACGGCTGAAAATACACCACGGCCTTTACTTTCCACATTGAAAGGATTGTAAATGAGATTGCTTAAAATGCTGTCAATTTCATGTTGTTTGTCGGGCATAAATTTTCGCACCGTTTTGTAATCTTGCAACCATTGATCCGTTTGGTCGGCATCATCTGTAATGCTACACAGAATGATTTTGTGGTATTGCTGTAGATTCAGTTCTTGGTAATCTTCCAAAAAAGAGGCTAGTGTCATTGGTTGAATGAGCGACACAAAAGAAGTCGCATACGGAAAGTTTTTCGTGTCCCAACGTCCATAAATTCGTTGAAAACTGCGTTCAAATTCGTTCGCATCTGAAAATTGCAACGGTGCTTTTCCGCGTGTGGCTTTTCGGATGAATTGCTTTCTGAATTCTTTTTTACTACGATTTTCTCTTTTTAGATAGAAAGGTACTTTCGCTTTCTGAAAGTTTTTTCCAGGCATGTATACCAAACCGCTGTTGTAAAAGACAAATGCATCTTTGGTAAAGTCAATTTTTGAATATAATGCAGTATCGAGTAAGGTGTTGAATACGTAGTTTTTGTATCCCAAATTGGCATCTGTCATGGAGCGACTTTTGTCTAAAGTCACAATCCACAGGTTTCCTTGTGCATCCACATCTTGTGCTTTTAAAACAGCAGTAAACGTGCAATACAAAAGAAGCCAAACTAAGATTCTCAACGACTTGTACATTGAATTCAGTAATTGTTAGTAAAAATTGAACTTGTATTACTTTATAAATTGTACTAGTGTTTCATGCAGTGGAATCTTTGTTATATAAAATGTTTTAAATGTTGGTTTTGATGTGGAATTTGGATGAAAACTTCAATAGGATAACGTGTTTTGTTTGGACTTTGTTGTTTTGAAGTAGAAAGAAATCTATTTGGGAAGTTAAGATTGTGTGGATTTTTGAGATAAAATAGGCTGTTTTTAAAAGTAGAATTTCGTCAAACCAAATTTTGATGCTGAGCGCATTCAAAGTACGATTCGGTTTCTCATACTCATTCTAAATCAATATAATGAGATTCTGAATCAAGTTCAGAATGATGTTTCTAAAAACTTTTAAAACAGCCTATTTTCAACATTAGGTGTAGTTAGTAGCGTATTTATTTTTTTGGGATGACTTTTTCTTTTTCCATTGATTTGATAATTTTTTTTACGTAATCGTCGGTAGTTTTTGCAATGTCCGCAGGATCAATAATGTTGTAAGAACCAAACCAAACCAGTGATTTTTCTTTGTCTTTTTGCAGATTGTAAATAGAGGTTTCTACATAGAATACTTGGTATCTTTTGTAATCATCTTGATCGAAATAATCATCGCGAGAAGCTAAATAACCACCTAAAAATTGTTGCAAACTGTAATCAAATCGGGGAGAAGCACCACTTCTAGATTCGTTTTCGCGAACGCCTTTTACCGCAGAAACTAATACCGTTTCATAGCCTTCTGTCAATAAGGTATTGATTTGCGCTTCAATTTCTGCTTCCGTTTGCGTAGCATCTTGGAATAGCTTTTCAAAAACGACCGTACTTTGTATCGCATTGATGTTTCTTGCATTTAATTCGCGCACTAATAGAAATTCAAAATTACTTCGCGCCTCAAAATCGGGTGTTACGCCCACAACCAATACATTTTTTGGATTGAATTCTGTAAACTCAGGGTTTTTCCAACTTTCACCAGATTTGATGGAGCCACAGCTAACCATCAGTAATACTATCGCTAATAGGGAAAAGGTTTTCATGATGTTGAATTAGTTTATCAATTCTTTTTCTTCGACTTCTTTTTTGATGTCTGACTTCTCTTTAATGAGTTGTTCGTGTTCCAATACCGCAAGTGCCATATAAATATAATCAGTGACCGATTCTTCAATAGATTTCGGATCTACAATGTCAATATATCCTTTCCAGAGCAATTCTCGGTCTTTTGTTGGACATATACAATACATTGAAGTTTCGGAATGATATACCGTGTAACTTTCATAGTATTCAGGATTGTAGTAAATGTCTTGATATTTCAAATATTCATCGCTAAATTTTCGATAGGTTTCGTCGTAATCTTGATACTCTTTTTTGTATTGAATTTTATCTTCTACGCCAATAATTTTGGTTAATAAAATGGTGTCAAAACCATCTTCAATGAGTGAGTTTTCAATGGCTTTTATTTCTTCAGCGGTCATTTTTTCTTCTCGCAGCGACGGATCAAATAGTGAGAGACTTGTTACAGCTTCGCTTCCGCGTGCTTCGAGTTCTTCTTTGAATTTTTTTTCAAATTTTTGACGCGCTTCCATATTTGACGTCAATCCGACAATCAATACTTTTTGTGGCTCGTACCGATCAATATCAGGGTTTTTCCAATGATCTACCAATTGTGTGGTGGTACATGCTGCCAACATAAAAGCGCTTAGGCATAAGAGGTAAAAAGTACGTTTCATGACGGTTTTTTTTAATGATTTCTATCTAATAAAAACTGAAGTTTCTCTTCCTTTTTGATGTTTTTTACGATATTGAATAGCTGCGTTTTTAAAATTCTGTATTCTTTTAAAAATTCAGCAACTTCCATCGTTAAATTTCGGTGCGTTTCTTTGTATTTCTTTTCGTCTTCCAACTGATCAATTCCATCGAGCATGATTTGCAATTCTTTTTCATGCACCACTACAATTTTAATGAGTTGTTCGGTACGTCGATACGATCTAGTGATGGCATCAATAATTTCCTTATCGCTAGAAAATATGTCTAATTCTTTCAACTGTGTTGAAAAAGAAGCGATTAGATTTTCAAAGAAAAAGTGTTCGTCTTTTATAAATCGTAGCTGAGACAACCAGTTTAGCGAGTCGCTATGCATATCTTCAGCACTAATCCATTCAATATATTTGGTACTTTGTTGTGTAGTTCTCATGATGATTTATTTTATTAATTACACCTTAAAATTACCTTCAAAAACCCAGAATTACTATGACAAATATCAGCTTACTCTGGAATGACTAAGAAAGGAACTTTTAAGTGAAAAGCGATCTTTTTAATAACGGGTTCTCGCAAAATGCTGTCTATGAAACTGTGCGAATAATATACCATCGCTAAAATGTCAATGTTAAGGTCATCAATAAAGTCTTGGATGCTGATTTCCTTGCTTTTATGACTTGGAACGATGTGAATACTGTGTTCGTAGTCTTTCAGATATTCTTTTAACGTATTTAGATTGCCTTCCTGTTTTTCATTCAGTTTTTCTTTATCATTGATATGAATGACTCTAATTTTGGAGTTGTACAAATCTGCCAGCTTTTTTAAATAGCTCAATTCTTTGGCATCACAGTAGTGATTGAAATCGCTTGGAAATGCAATTTGTTTTGGCGCATTGAATTCGTAATCGTTAGGAATGGCAAGTATTGGACAGTTTTTTACTTTCTTAAAAATCTTAGCGGTATTGCTTCCAAAAAGGATTCCTTTGGCACCTGTAGCACCTTTGGTTCCCATAGCAATCAAGTCAATTTTGTGTTTGAGTACGGAACTTTCAATAGCATCGTCTAAATCGCCCAAACTAACAATGACTTCAAATTCATGATTACTGTTGGTGTTTGTAGCTTCTACTTGTGCTTTGAGTTTGAGCATGTCTTTTTTGGAGTTTTCCAACATGGTTGTCAATAATTTATTGGAAAAACTTGCCATTCGGGAAGATGTTACTTTTTGCGAATTTAATAAGTAAAACTTACAGGTTTCGTGTTGATACAGCTTTAATGTATACACGATAGCGCTCCAGGCATTATCAGAAAAATCAGTGGGCAATAGAATATTTGTCATGATGTTTGATATTAAATTTTAGATATAAATTATTGTTAATTTTTCGGTTATATTTTTGCTGGAATTACTAAAAACGGAGTGTTTAAGTGCAATCCAATTCGTTTTACTTTGGAACCAAAAAATAAGTTTTCAAAAAACGAGTGTTTGTTATTTAGCATGGCTAAAAAGTCAATGCGCGATTGTGATTGAAATTCCGAAATCGCTGTTCCAATGTCGTGATGATGTACAGTATGAAATAAGTGTGAAACACCTTCAAAATGTGTTGCAAGTTTTTGCCTGTGTTCTTCTTGCGAAGTGGTCAATTCGTCTGCATTAGAGACATGTAAAATGTGTACACGTGCCGAAAATAAGGAAGCGATATTTTTTATTTCTGTGACATGTCTTTTTTCAAAATCAACGCCATAATCAGAAGGAAACAAGATTTCGTGTGGTTTTTGAAATGTATAATCACTTGGTACAGCGAGCAACGGACATTTACTGTTTTTTAATACATGAATCATGTTGGAGCCAAATAGTACTTCTTTTAATCCAGAAGCACCTTGCGTTCCCATGATGATCATATCCATTGTGTTTTCCTCATACAGAAGTTCAATTTCTGAGATCAACATATTGAATGCAGAGATTCGAGAGAAAAAGTGCATCGGATTTGGAAATTCTTTTTCAATCGTTTCCTGAACCTTTTTCAAGCCATTTTGCGACTTTTCTTTCAACGCATCCAGCAAGCCAAATTGCGCAGCACCAACTTCCATATATTGTACATGATAAATTACTGGTGTATAGGTGTTTAATAAAATGAAATTACATTTTTGATCTTTAAATAATTGAACGGCATACCGAATAGCATTCAAGGAATTTTCTGAAAAATCGGTGGGCAATAGTATTTTTTTCATCGCTGTACATTTTTTAAATTCTTAGTTTAAAAGTACGGTGTTACGGTTCAAAAAACTATGATATATATCAGCTTAGAAAGCTTGGAAACAAGCTATCATTCATGAAGAATTAAAAACGGTATATTTCGATGATAGCTGATATGATCTACATTGGAGTGAAATAAAATTTGCTTGAAATAGTTTAAGTTTTTTGCCGCCATAATCATCAAATCAATGTCTTTTCGTTCTGTGAAATTTTCGACAGCAGTTTCTATATGATCATTCGACAGAAAGTGAAAACTATATTTGCGACCATCTAAAAAATCTTCCAACAAGGCTTTGTTTGCTTGTTGATGTTGGTTCAAATGGTTGGTAACTTTGTTGATGTGTAACACTCGAAGTGAGGTGTTTTTTTTGTCTAAAATGGTAGCAATTGGTGCTAAGGTTTGAATGTCGGATGCCAAGCTGAAATCTGTTGGGAAAGCAACTTCATCAAAAACTTTATAGGTAGCATTTTCTGGAATGATGAGGAGTTTGCATTTGACTCTTGTAATTACGTTTTCAGCATAATTTCCGATAACATGCGATTGTTTACTTGTCAAGCCTTTGGCGCCCATAATGATCATATCAATCTTTTTTTCGTCTACTTCTTCGCGAACTGATTCTACAAATGAGTTTGTGTGAATGATGGTGAAAAAATGATGATTTTGTTGTGTTGGGAACGTTATAGCAATACGTTTGTGGAGTTCGTCAAACTTAGCTTTGGTATCGTTTTCTGCTTTTTCGTTTACATGTAAGACATAAAAATTACACATGGCAGATTCTAAAAAACGCAATGCATACTCAATTGCGTTCCACGAGTTTTGGGAGAAATCTGTTGGTAATAATATATTTTTCATCGCTAGATTGACATTTACGAACAAATCTAACGAGCTCGATTTCTTTATAAAATGATATTGGTCATGTTTTGGTTTATGAGTGTATAAGTTTAAAAGTTTATAAGTTTAAGTAAGAATTTGAATTTTGGAATGCTGATGTCATTCCTTTGAAGCAAGGAATCAAAAGAAAGCTTGAGTTTTCAAGTACATCTCGATACTATTTTTCTTCATTTCAATCAGAAAATCACTCGACGTGACGTGGTTTTGTAGCAAAGACATGTATAGTTAATACATTTCCTGCAATTGCTTATAGTCTACAATTTTGATGTTTCTTCCTTCAATTTCAATGATGCCTTCTTTTTTGAAGCGTGAAAGTGTTCGGATGAGCGTTTCAGTAGCAATTCCGGCAACACTTGCCAAATCGTTTCGTGAAATTTTGATTGGATCGTTTGGATGGCGATTGAGTTTATCTGCAAATTTTAAAATCGTGGTCGCTGTTTTTCTGTGTACCGAACTGTATGCCATTTGCAGCAACTGATCTTTGATGCCCGAAATATTATCGGTTAATAATTGAATTAATTCTAAAGTTACTTTATGGTTTTTGTCCAAAACATCAATCAATTCACTTTTGGAAAGTCCCACAACTTCCGTGTCTTTCATTGCGGTTGCTGTTTCTTGATACGGCATATTCTGTGTAAATGATGTATATCCGAATAAATCATCGTCTTTGTGCAATGCTGTCGTGAGTTCTTTTCCTTGTTCGTCAAATTTGTGACATTTTACCACACCTTTGATAATCAAATAGATATAATTAGAGCTTTGGCCTTCTTCATAAATAGTAGCATCTTTTGAAAAGTTGAAAATTGTACCATTATCATCAAAAAAGTTCTTCAAGTCATTCAGATTTCGCAATTGATGCTCTTCTTCTTTTAGCGATCGATTTTCACGTTCGTCTTTTAAAATGGCAGCTTTTGCAATGCGACTCTCTATAGCGCTTGTGAGTTCTTCTTCTTCAAACGGTTTGGTAATATAATCGTCTGCGCCCAAGTCCATGCCTCTGCGAATATCTTGTCGCTCTGTTTTTGCAGATAAAAATATAAACGGAATATACTTCGTAGCGTCTTTGGCAGATAATGTTTCCAACACACCATATCCATCTAGTTCGGGCATCATTATGTCGCACACAATAATATCTGGTGTATGCTGTAAAGCACTTTCTACACCTTTTTTTCCATTGGGTGCAGTGATGACTTCATAGTTGGCAAGTTCTAATAATTCAGCTGTATTTTCTCGTAAGATGGTATCGTCTTCAATTAGTAATACTCTTTTCATCTGTGGTTGCTTTATTCGGTATGTTAATTGTAAATATGGAGCCTTTATTTTCGGCACTTTCAAAAGAAATACTTCCGTTTAAGTTTTCTAAATGACTTTTAACAATATTCAATCCAATGCCTGTTCCCTGAACTAACAATGCATTTTCAGCTCTAAAATAACGATTGAAAATGTTTTTTTGTTCTTTTTCTGGAATTCCAATACCATTGTCTTTTATTTTAAACGTTGTAGTGGTAATATCCTGTGTAATTAGAATGTCAATAATGGTATTTTCAGAAGAATATTTAATGGCGTTGTTCACTAGGTTTGACAATGCCAATTCAACAATTTTTTCATCTTGATACAACGAAAAACCGTCAATATCTTCTGGATAATTAATTTGTTGTCCGTCTTTTAATAACATATTGGCGTTGTACACAACTTCGTTGACCACTTTGCTCACTTTGAACGTACTTAGTTTGTAATTTACTTTTCCTTTTTCTAGTTTTTCAACCGATAAGAAATCGTTCAAAATATTATTTAGGTAATGAACTTTGTCAGAAATGATTTGGATATGGCGATCTCGTTTGGTTTGTTGTTCGGTCAATTTGTATTTTCCCAACAACATGGAAGACGTTAAAATACTACTCAACGGTGTTTTGAATTCGTGTGAAACCAAGGATAAAAACTTTGTTTTCAGCTCGTTAAGTTCTTGTTCTTTTTTCAGTGCAATTCTGGCTTCTTCTTCTGCTTGAATTCTCAGTATATTTTCAGCTTCAAGCTTGGCAATACTTTTGCTTAATTCTTGTGTGCGTTGTATTACTTTTTGTTCTAAGTCTTCATACAACTCTTGAATTTTTTCCTCTTGTTGCTTTCGCACAGAAATATCAATGACAAGCGCCATTACATAATGTGAATCTTGTACCGTAAACGGATTTAAACCAGCCTCTACAGGAAACGTGCTGCCATCTTTTCGAGCACCGTATAAATCGCGTCCGTGTCCCATTTGGCGACTTTCGCGCTGTTTCATAAAACCATCAAAATGTGCGCTGTGCCCTTTATGGTATTTTGACGGAATTAGGGTTTCAATCGATTTATCAATCAATTCTTCACGTTGGTAGCCAAACATGTTTGCTGCCGATTTGTTGACATCTATGATTTTTTGTTGCGTATTTACAACGATAACTCCTTCAGATACAGCATCTAAAAGAATATTGAATATATCTTTTTCTTGTCGGAACATAGTAATTTTTAAGCATCAAGCATCTAATTCACGAAATTAGGAAAAAAATATACGAAACGTATACGGTTAAAGCATTAAAACATTTGAAACTAAAAAATCCACCAAATGTATTGATGGATTTTAAAAATTTTCAAAAAAGAATGTAATCTTTCTAAAAGCGATTAGTCACAACAGTTTGTTTCAACTGTTCCTGTTCCAACAGGACATCCTTCACAGCTTCCTTTTACATTATCATTACAAAATGATTGCACAGTATCTGAACACTGCAAAGGATCATGTGAGTTTTGAACACAACCCGGAGCCGTTTCCATATTTCCCATACCAATGATCTTACTGGTAAGGGTTAGGTTTACAATTGACTTCTTGTTTAATACTAACGATTTTAAATGTTGTTTTTTCATAATGATGATCGTTTAAGTTATATTTTAAAATGTGCTTTCAACAGTAGTTTTTACTGTCTTACCACATAAAGATGCGCATAGAAAGTGCTGTACACAATAGCAACTTCATAAGTGTATTGATTTATTTCAAATTCGTACTTCATTTTGAAAAAAAAGACATAAAAAAACCGCTTATCGTTGTTATAGGCGGCTTTTGTATATGTGAATCTACTGGTTGCTTTAGTACTCTAAAAAGTCTGTAAAATCAGAAATATCATTGTATTGAATATACGTACAATTTATGCCCGTAATTGGATCATTTGAATTTCTATATGGACGTGCAATGATGACATTTTGAGCGTTGTGCAAATAACTGTAAGATACCGTAATGAGATGCGTTGTTGAAAGTAAATCTGCAAAAGGAGTGACGACTAATGGTTCGAAATAGCGTATGATTCCTTCATTAGAAGTGTCTACATCATTCATTGGATGTCCTGTGGTAGAAATTGAAAATTCTCCAACGAAGTTCACTGATTTTGGGAAGTATAATTCAATACAATGATTGTATAAAATATAGTCAATAAATTGTGCTGTTAGGTTAGAACTTCCTCCGCCAATTCCTTGAGGTGGTGGATTTGGGCGTGTTTTATCATGATTTGGATATCCCATAAACAAATATAAATTAGTACGTTCAATGAATTTAATTGCAAATGCAGAATTGTTGTCTAAAAGCTGGTTTAATTTAATGACTTTGTTGCCATTTTGAAGCAATGTTGCAACTTCTTGTCGTGCAGCGGCATCTTCTCGTAATACGCTTCCCGCAATGTAAGAAACCCAATTTAAATTGATTTCTAGAATTTCTCGTTGACTATACCCATCATTGATAGTGCTAAAATTTTTGGGCGTCATTTCTGATTTCGAAGTCTCTTTTACAAGTTCTTCTTCGTTTTCAAGGTTTTCTTGTTTACAAGAACAAACGAAAAGCAGTAGCACTAATGCGAATATTATTTTTTTCATAATGCAATTGTGTTAGGGTGAATTTTATCTAAAATACTATTCTTCTACCAAAGAATAGGTATATTTTCATAAGTGTATGGATTGGTTTCAAATTCGCTGTCTGCTATTTCAAATACGTATGCTTTTAGCTGAATATTTTTTCAAGTGTGTATTCTTTTCTGCGACTAGACACAGGGATTTTGATGTCAATATGCACAATAAGCACACCATTTTTGTCATACTTTAACACATGTTTTTTATTCACAATATAGGATTGATGACAGCGAATAAACAATTCTGGCGACAACAATTCTTCCACCTTTTTCATCGGTTTTGAAATCATTATTTTTTCGAGTTGTTGTGTGTAAAATGTGGTGTAATTTCCTTCTGAGCGGCAGTATAAAATATCTTTTTCGTACACGGCATACACAGCGTCGGACGTTTTTAGAATGACTCTTTTTTCTTTGACACCTTCAAAAAAGTCTTGTGAAACCTCAATGAGTTTGTCCAAATGATTTCCTTCATTTTTAAGCGCAATGGCTTTTTCGATGGCTATTACAAATTCGTCTTCGTCTACGGGTTTTAAAATATAATCCAACGCACCAACTTTAATGGCTTTGATGGCGTTATTGTCAAATCCGGTAACGAAAATTATATTGAAGTCTTTATTCGGAATTTCCGCCAAAATTTCAAAACCTGTTCCATCACCTAAGTGAATGTCAAGTAGAATTACATCGGGTTTGAGTGTTTTTATTTGTGCAATTCCTTCCGCAACATTGGAAGCTTCTCCTATAACCGAAACAGTTTCGCTAAAATGTTCTTGTAAGAGCGTTTTTAAGTCATTGCGGATGGCAATTTCGTCGTCAATGATAAGCGTTTTAATTTTCATCGGAAAGTTTGTAAGGGATTGCTAAGGTAATTAAAACTCCTGTGTTTGCGGTGGTATTTGTTGAAATTGAGATTTCTTTTCTGGTCGCTTTTTTTATAAAATTTTGAATTAACTGAATAGAAGTGGAGTTTTTGAAGGTGTTTTTATCTTTGGAAAAACCGCTGCCATTATCACTAATTTCACAAAGAATAAAAGTTTCTTTTTTGGTGAAACGAAGTGTGATCAGACCTGTATAATCAATGTTTGAAAAACCGTGTTCGATGCTGTTTTCAATAAACGGTTGTAACAACATGGGCGGAATAAAAATCAATTCGTCTTCGTGCATGTTTTCATAGTGAAATTCATAGTGAAATTTTTTAGGGAAGCGCAATAATTGAAAGTCCATATACTTTTTGAGCGCATCAATTTCTTTGTCAAACTGAATATAGTTTTGAGTAGAATTTTCTAAGATTATACGCAACAATCGCGAAAATTTAAGCAAATGTTTTTTTGCTTCTTCTTTGCTGTGTTTGATCGTATTTTGAATGGAGTAGAGGACGTTCGACGTAAAATGCGGATTCATTTGACTGCGTAACAACCGTTGTTGCATTTGCAAATGTTGTCTTTGAAAACGGAGTTTTTTAGTGCGATAATAAAGAATTCCACCAAAAACAATTAAAAATAACATACTGAATACTAAAAATAAACCATTGCGCAAACGTATGTTTTTCAATTCGGTATTTCGTTGCTGTTGAAACAACAATTTTTCTTTGGCTGCGGCTGTTTTTAGTGCTAACAATTCAGATTCGTATTTTTTGCGATACGCGTTGTTTTGATGGTCCAACAAACGATCTAATTCCGCTTCTACAGTAGCGGTAGCTTCGTTTTGTTCGTTTGCCAAACGAAGTTGGTATGTTAAAATGTTTCGTTGATAATCGGTTGGTAATTGCTCAAAATTTTGCCCTTTGGCAGAATCTAAATATTGTTGTGCTTTGGCAAACTCTTTTTCAATAATATACGCTTCTGCGATGTTCGAATAACTATTGGCTAAAAGTTCATTTTTATCAAAAACGGTCAAGCGTTTTACATTTTCAAGTGATTTTTTATAGTGGTAAATGGCACGTTTCAAATCGTTCTGATAAAAATCATAAATACCGCGTGCCGAATATACTTGTCGCTTCAAATCATACGTTAATAGCGAATCTTTTTTGATAAGAGCATCCAAAATATTGACAGCTTCTTCGGAACGGTTCAAATTGTCTAAAATACGATAGCGATTCAGCAATTCTTGATGATTGGTCAATGCTAATTCAGGATGTTTTGCAATAATTTCAATGCGTTTCTCATTGGCTTTTAGTGCTTTTTCAAACTGAAACGTTCCTTTGTAAATTTCTTCCAAAAAGAAATGGTAATACCCAGCATTTAACGGATCTTTTTCTAGATTTATTTTTTCCTTAAAGGCCTCTACCAATGCCATGCAATCGCCATATTTCCCTTGATTTTTAAAAGTTTCAAACGCAACATAGTAAACGTAAAAATGTCTTGAATCTACTTTCGTATGTTGCAAAATTTTTGTCGTATTATAAAAATAAGTAGCTGCACTATCCATTTCATTTTTAGCCCGATAATAGGTTCCAAACGCAAATGTGTTTTCCGCTTGAAGCGAATCGGAAATAAAAGGATATTTCTGAAGTAATATCGCTGCTTTTTTAAGGAAATATGCAGTAGAATCAAGCGTGGTATGTTGCGCTTTTGCTTGAAGCGAAATCACTTTTTGAGTAATTTCTGTAGTGTTTACCGCTTTCTGACAAGCAAACAGCGTTATGAGTACGAAAATACATGGAAAGACTTTTGACATATGGTAAACATAACTAAAAATTGTGTATTGATGGTTACAGTAAACGAATCGAAGTTATCATTTAGCTATAAAAAAATATCAAAAGTTGCGTTGATCATGTTGAAAAAGCAGTTTTCTTTTGTGAAGTTTGTAGGATGAGCAAGCGCGTTGATTTATGGTGATAAAAACAAAAAGTGAACTTCTCAGCTCACTTTCTTTATCTTGTATCTGTTTTAAAAAAAACTAACTCGCTTCTACGATGTTTAAGGTATACATCGGATCTTCATCATCGTTGAGTGCAAATTCAATGGAATTCACTTGAAAGTCTTCCCAATCGCTTGGATCAATTGGCCAACCACCAATTTGATTGTAATCTTTATCAAATACCATAAATTGTGGATAATTAAAATCGGAGGTTCCTACCGCGACGCCGCCAAAAACAAAAACACCATCTGAAAATTGTGCATACGAAGCGGCTAAAAAGTTGCCTTCGCTGATACCTTGTGGAATTTTATATTTTGAAGGATTCTGCATCATATCTGTCCAAATATTTTTTCCGTTTTTAGGAATGGTCATGGTTGCTTCTAATTGTGTTGCCATAATGAATTGTTTTTTATGATTTACTCAAAAATACACCTAATTAGCATACGAAAACAGCGTATAAATACGTCATTTTTAGTTCAATCGGATCAAAAAGCAATTTACGAAAAGTACATCACTTCATTATATTTCTCCCAAAAAAGCGGTAACAAAACACACTTTTCCGTACTTCTTAATACGAATGTACGATGCAATCGTATGTAATTTATAAACCTTTTAAAAACTATTTCTTATGAAAAAAAAGAATTTAAAAACATTGGAAATCCGAAAAGAGCAAGTGGTTTCATTAACCGATCGTGTTTTTGGAGGTGCATTGCCAACTACAAAGCAATCTACTGTAAATCCTACCAAAGCAGGAGATGTTTGTGATCTTACTGCAGCAGTCTGTCCAACCAATTGGTTCGACTGCTAGGAATGTAGTTTTTTAAAAAACGAAAAGCTTCCGAGGTGGAAGCTTTTCAAGTATATAGTAGTCTATTTTTATTTTGTTTCTGTAGCTTTATCAACGGTAATGCGTTGTTCTCTGTTTGCCAATTCCCACGCAGTATGGAATACCAAACGTGTGCGATTGGTCAATAAATCATAATTGATTTTTTCTACGGTGTCTGTTGGTTTGTGATAATCGTCGTGTGTTCCGTTAAAGTAGAAAATGACAGGAATACCATTCTTCGCAAAGTTATAATGATCTGAACGATAGTAATAACGATTTGGATCGTTTTCATCGTTGTATGTGTAATCTAGTTCTATGTTGGTGTACTTTTTATTTACTTCTTCGGAAACATTGTGCAATTCTGTACTCAACTTGTCTGAACCAATTAAATAAATATAATTACGTTCGCCTTCGGTACGTTTTGGGTCAATACGACCTATCATATCAATATTCAAATTGGAAACTGTATTTTCTAAAGGAAATATAGGATTATTGGTATAATATCTCGATCCTAACAATCCTTTTTCTTCTCCCGTCACATGCAAAAACACGACAGAACGTTTTGGACCGTTTCCTTCTTTTTGTGCTTGTTTAAAAGCTTCCGCAATTTCCAAAATCGCCACTGTTCCCGAACCGTCATCGTCAGCTCCATTATAAACTTCTCCATTTTTTACACCTTCATGATCTAAATGTGCAGAAATTACAATGTATTCATTGGGCTTTTCGTCTCCTTCTATGATTGCGACAACATTCTCAGATTCCACATCATTTGTTTTGTCTTTATTTACGATTGCCGCATCAACCTTCATCCTAGCAGGCGTTGCATCTTTGGCAATATCAGCATGTACATCTGTGGCTAGTTTTTCATTAACTACATAATAAAAGAACGGATCTTTTTTATCCTTTAAAGAAATTCTGCTTCGCTTTTTCATGTATGCAGCTTGCATTTTGTAGCGTTCGTACAAATCGCCCACAAAGTATAATACACCTTTGGCTTTGCGTTCTTTAGCAACACTCATTTTGGCTGCCGCTCCTTGTCGGATGTTTCCCCATTTAGAATTTTCTTCCGTTCCTGTTAAAACGAAGGTACCGTCTTTATTTTCAGGTTCTCCAATTTTAAACATCACAATTTTTCCTGCTACGTCTATGTTTTCGTAATCAGAATAGTTTTCATCATCAATTCCATAGCCTACATACACAATTTCTGAAAAAGAAACCGTTCCATTCATTTGTGCTTGAAATGATAAAAAGTCATCTTCAAATATGTATTCTTTGCCATTTATAGTCAAGTCTGCCTGTAAGTTGCTTCCTTTTTGTAAAGGCACATTTTGAAAATAGTTTCCGTCTTTTTGTGCTGCGGGAATTTCCAAGTTTTTATATTCGTCTCTCAAATATGCTACTGCTTTCTTCTGTCCAGGTTCGCCAGTATCTCTTCCTTCAAATTCATCAGAAGCATACGTATACAAATGTGTTTTCAGTTCGGCTTCTGTAATGGTGTTGGCGTAGGGAATAGGATCTAAGTTTTTGACTGCCTTTTCTTGTGCAGTTTTTTGATTTGTGCCACATCCAATAATAGCCAAAAGTGCTAATGATAGGAGTTTTTTCATAAGTGAGTTTTTTAATTATTTGTTGTATGAAATTCGTCAAAACAATGTAGGTAGGGAAAGCTTGCTTTTACACGTATCTCATCACGTTGGTTTAGAGAAGTCAAAGGTATTGAAATCAGCCTTTTATTTTGTTATATATTTCTTAAAAAACAGTAGAATCTATAAACAAGCGCATAAAAAAAGTCTATCAGTTATAATTACGATAGACTTTTGTATGTTTTTTTGCGATTATTCTAATCCTTCCAATTCTTTTTCAAGTTCTTTCACATCTTCTTTTTCTTGTTCTTCACTTTTTTCGGTAGCTTGTTTTACATCGTCAGCGACTTGATTTTCTTTAAACAAATTCATCGTAGTAATGGCTGCTGCCAGAAACGACAAAGCTATAATCAATTTTGGAACGTTTTCTCGCATTCCGTTGCTTTTGGAAATATACAAAGCGGCAAAGCCTAAAATAAGTCCAAATACTACGGGAATATAAGCAAAGCTGTCTAGAAAAAATGAAAGTAAAAAGGCCAATACTGCCGAAATGCTTCCTAAAATGATACAAAAAGTTCTCATGGTTTGTATTTTTTGGTTTTAATGAAAATTAGTTTGCAAGCCCAGAAGCGTTTGTCAATTGTAACATACCACTTCCAATTGGGATGGTAAACTCAACCTTGACAGGAACTTTATTAGCATCTGCCGTCATCCAAAGCGTTGCTGCTTTTAGAAAATCGCCATTGGTAATCACTTGTAATTTGTGACACGTTTTTTGTCCTAAGTTTCCAGCATCTACGGTTTCCTTTCCAACATATCTTAGGGTTACAGGCGTTTCTTCTTTGTCAAAAATAATTTTAAACGTTTTAGCATCTCCCACAGAAGCATTATCAATAGGAAGATTACGCACATTATACAAGGTAGAAATTACGTCCATAGCACCGTTGCTAAAACTAAAATTCTTATTTACAATCCAATCAGTTCCATCACGTCTACGCTTAATTTGCTCACTTTTAATGAGTTTTTTCTTCTGATTGTATACATATTTCATTTTCTTCTTGTAGCTTCCTTCTTGAATGTCTCTTTTGTACATGGCAGGCAACAAAGAAGATTTAGTTACATACGATTCATACACATCACGAATCTTAAAGAAAAAATCATACTTTTTAAAAGTGCTTGCGCGACATTTAAAGTGTAATAAGGTGTTGCTAGATGTTTTTACTTGTGAAGTCTCCATATTTACTTGTGCCAAATCCGTTAAAAAACCTGACATCTTGTAGGATGCGGTAAAAACCAATTTTTCACCGTCCTTAAAAGGCAATTGTTGTGCGTGTGCTGCTACTTGAAACAGACAAGTCACAATCAGAAGACATACAATCTTTTTCATTCTCTTCATTATTTAGGTGTTTTTCTTTAGTACTAACGCTATAGTATTCACTTATTGTGCCAAACTTATTTTTTTATTCGTAAGAAGCATCTGATAGCATTTTGTAACTTTGGCAAAAATACACATTACAACGTAGTGACGAAATTAAATTTTCACAAACAAAACTTTTTTAAAAATACCTATTGTATTTTCAAAGCAGTTGACCTTCAATGGATACAAGATAAAACACCCGATTTTACGAGCCGTTCTGGAAGTCAATACTTCTACACAAACGATGGCGTATACCGATTTTCCTCACATTGGGGACGCGCAGCTACCTGTAGATGGCGATTGCAAACAGAAACTTCAACCTTTCAAAACGGTGCAAAAGTAGGTTTTGCCAAATGGACCGATTTTTATAAAGACAATGAAGTAGAGAAATTGTATTTCGTCAAAAAAAGTGAATTCACACACAAATACGAATACTTTCACAAAAATGAACCTTCGTATAAAGATGAATATGTGTTAAGAACAGCAGGCGATACACGGAAAGTTTTACGGCAACTCAAAACGATTACTACCGAAACCAAATGGGCAAAGTACATTCCGCATGACGATTTGGAAGATGTACGCAATTACCTTATCAACGGATTGATTACGTCTAACAAAACCTTGCCTGAGTTGCGAAGAGATTACAATTCGTAATTTTACAAAAACGAAATGCCTAATAAAATCCAACCGATGACTAACAGCAATCCGCCAAGTGGTGTAATGGGTCCTAAAAAGCGAAGTTTCTTGCCTTTGGCGCTGCTCAAACACAAACCGTAAATACTAAAAGAAAACAAAAACGTTCCGAAAATCAAACACCAAGCGGCACTTTTTTCTAGTGTTTCAGTAAAGGACAATTGAAATCCGATCACTAGCAACACAATGGCGTGATATAGTTGATATTTTACGCCAGTTTCAAAGCTTTTTAGTAAATCATCTGAAAATGTTTTCTTCAAGGCATGTGCGCCAAACGCGCCAAAAATAATGCCCAATGCGCCATACAAAGCCGCGGTGATTAATATGATTTTTTCCATGATGCAAAGGTACATAAGATTTGTATTTCTTTGATAATGACTTCGTACACATCTTTTATCAGACCTTCTTTCATGTATGTTCATTTAAAATTTTGGTGCAAAATTTCTTTGCAAAGAGAATTTACTCCTGATTCATCAACTGCTCATCGCTATACTGACAACATTTTGGCAAGTTGCTATAGGCTTCTTTATCGCCTTCCATTTTATCGGTATCATAGCCTGCAGCAGCAATCGCTTTGTGAACAACATTTTCATTCACAACATATTCATCATACGAAATTTCAATGCTCTTTTTCTTCACATCCCAAGTAGCTTTGGCAACACCTTTCACACTATGAGCAGCTTTTTCAATGGTTTCTTTACACATCCCACAATTTCCTCGCACGCCAAAAGTTGCCATCGATAACTCTTTGCCTTTGCTATTTTTAGTAATGGTTTTTGTTTCTTCCTTTGTTTCTGCTTTAGCATCGCCTTTACAACCTACAATTGCCAAACCAGCGATCATTGCGACTAATAAGATTCCTTTTTTCATTTTAATTTAAATTTAGTTTATGAGTTTATGAGTTTAATAGTTTATTTTCAACATTCAACATTCAACATTCAACATTCAACATTCAACATTCAACATTCAGTGTTCATACTTCCCAACACGCAACACCTGCACCACACTTCCACAAGTCAACATCGCATCGCCAAAATACGGATTTTTAATGGTAGTTTCATTACTAATCCAATACGCACCTTTATCATTGTCCGCCATTGGACAAAATTGAATGACAACTTGCTGATCGAACGTTTTAAAATTTTTCAACAAAATAATCATATTGTCAGAAATAATTTGAAAATTTTTCCGCTGTCTTTCAATAGTAACTGCATTGTGAATTCCTTTGGAGGTTTTGTGCATAATTGCCCAAATTGAACCTGGTAAATTCCGTTGCGGAACGGTTAATTGTTCCAATGCGTTTCTAAATGCTTCACTTTTTTCGGTCGCTAACTTTTTGTCACTTGCTACCAATGCATCTTTGAGTTCCAAATACGCGTTAATGCTTGGTAGAAACGCCTTTTCAAAAGCAACATCCAGTTCAAATTCGTTGGCTGTCGTTTTTTTGACGGAAGCATCCCGATGCATCATAGACTTTTTTCCTTGCAATTGTGCCGCAGCATCTACGGTGAATGCGCCATTTGTCACAAGTTCATCAGAAGCCGTCAATCCAGAAAGTACCTCATATTGATCTTTTGTTCGATATCCCAAAACAATTTCCCTTGCTTCAAAAATAGGCTCATTCTCCTTTTTTACATACACCAACGAACGTTTTCCTGTCCACAATACCGCAGATTTCGGAATGAGCAATGCGGTACTTTTTGAAACTTCCGTGCTTAAAATTCCTGTGACAAACATGCCAGGTTTTAACTTTTGATCACGATTGTTCATTTCAACATTCACGGAAAAAGTTCGTGTTTTTACATTCAACACAGGATCAATAAAGCTAATGGTTTCCATAATTTTTTCATTCGGATTTGCGTTGGTTGAAACTGTAATCGCATCGCCTTTTTTAAGATTCCCCACTTGAGGTTCATACGCATCAAAACTTGCCCAAACCGTATTCAAATTGGAGACTTTAAACAGTGCGCCACCTTCCATGACATGATTGCCTTCTTCCACCAACTTTTCCGTCACAACGCCCGAAACACTTGCGTAAATAGGAAACTGCGTAGCTACTTTTTGAGAAGTTTCCAATTGTTGAATTTGTGCTTCTGTCAATTTCCATAATTTCAATTTGTTCCGAACGGCTTTGTACAACTCAGGTTGCGAAGCTTTCATGCGCATGGCGGTTAACAACTCTTGTTGTGTGGTGACCAATTCTGGCGAATACATCAAGGCGATTTTTTGTCCTTTGCGGACTTCTTCACCTGTAAAATTGACAAATAGTTTTTCAATGCGACCCCCAAAATGTGCGGTTTGTGTCGCATTGGTTTTTTCGTTGGCTTCAATCGTTCCGGTAAGTTTCAAAGTAGTTGAATTTGTGGTTCCTTCAGATACTTTGGTGGTTTCAATATTGGCTAAGGCAATCGCGTTTTCCGTCATGCGGAATTGATTCGGAGACAGTTCGTTACTGCTTTCTTTTGCAGGAATTAAATCCATCCCACAAATAGGACAATCGCCCGCTTCGGGTTGCATGATTTGCGGATGCATGGAGCACGTCCACATGGTAGTTTCCGAAGTTGTTTCTTCTGTATGCGAATGGTCTTTGGTTTCTTCTCCCGAAAGGGCAAACTTCCCAACGGCAATTCCCACGATCAAAATAATGATATAGATGACATATTTTTTCATAAGGCTAAAAATATAAGTTGATGAGCATCCAAACTGCCATCACGAGCATGATGGAGTTTTCAATAAATGTCGCTTTGGTCATAGGCAATTTCAACGCTGTTCCCAAACACGCACATTGAATGGTTTTTTTATCTAACAATGCTTTGGAAACACCAATTGTGGTAATTCCTAAAATGACAATCGTAGCGATTAATGCGATCGGAATTTCAAAGCGAAATAAAAACATAAGCCCGAGCGCAACTTCCAAAAAAGGATAGATCCACGCATACGCGGGAATTTGCTTTGCCAACGGATCGTACATTTGAAACGAAGTTGGAAATCCTTTATAATCCAACAACTTGAAGAAGCTAAATACAATGTAAAACAGTCCCATAAAATCGAGCATGAATGCTGCTGTAGACCAACTTTTTACGTGCATCAAAATGCTCGCTGTGGTGATGTAAAAGAAGATCAAAAACAACGGAAACAATTGTTGCAACTCACTCTTTTCTTGGGTTTTTGTCGTTTCAAACAAGTTTTGTGTCTCGGTTTGAACGGTATATTTTTCGGGCAATGCCGCTTGTATTGTTTTGGCATCGAGTGGTGAAGAAGCTTCAATTGCTGCTTCAGATGTTTCTAAATTCACGCTTGCCGCGATCACATTATCCAAATTATTCAAAATACTTTCTACTTTGCTCCGGCAACCGTTGCAGGTCATTCCGTGGATGATATAGGTCTGTTTCATGTGTTTTTACTTTGCAATTAAAAATTCAAGGATCGCACTGTTGGTGAGACTGGTATTGATGTCGTTCACTTTTTGCAATTCAAAATTCAATGCCAATTCGTCCAGCGACAACAACTGTTCAAAGTCCATCGTGCCTGTTTGATACGCTGCTAATATCACTTCTTTGGCTTGATTGGCTTGCGCGATGTTTTCGTTTTGTGTCTTTATACTTTCGGCAGCATTTTTCAATTTATTCTTGGCTTGTTCGTAGGCAATGAGCAATTGATTTTTAACGGTCGTTCTCGTTTGCACAATTGCTTCTTGTTGTAATTGTAATTGTTTTTGCTTCGCGATGTGTTTGTTATTAAAGATAGGAATTGAAACGGTTACCATCGGCATGATAATATCTTTTCCATTATCAGGAAGCGAAATGCCCGAACGTTCTGCCACCAGCACATAATCGAGTCCAAAACCAAAGGTAGGATTTCCTTCTTTCTTCGCGACTAATTCCGATTGTTGCAACGCAATTTCTTGTGCGTTCAATTGTTGCAACTTCGGATTGTTTTCAATCGTTTCTTTATTCGTAAACCAAGAAGCTTCTTGAATCTGTAGGGAATCTAACAGCAAAACTTCATTCGCAATTGGTCTGTTCAGCAACAGATTAAATTGTACTTTCTTACTTTGCATGTCTTCCGAAATCTCTTGAAACTGTTG
The DNA here is from genome assembly GCF_003352465.1 of Kordia sp. SMS9. Classification (NCBI taxonomy): domain Bacteria; kingdom Pseudomonadati; phylum Bacteroidota; class Flavobacteriia; order Flavobacteriales; family Flavobacteriaceae; genus Kordia; species Kordia sp. SMS9. The sequence goes on from NZ_CP031153.1 coordinate 3,504,023, forward strand.
TTGCAACGTATTTTTCTTCATTTTAATATGCAATACGTCTACCATGTCCGTACGATTGTTTTCGAGTTCATTCAACGCTAACTTTTCATAGGTATCCAAAATGGCAATATGCTGTTGGGTAATGCGGTGTTTTTGTTGCAAAGAATACAAATTATAGTATGCTACTTTTACATTCAGTCGCAACTGTCGCCTTAAAAATTCAATCTCACTTTCTTTGGCAACAGCCAGTAATTTTGCCTGTTCTTTCTTCGCGCCAAGCATTCCAAACCAAGGAATTTGCTGACTTGCCGAAAAACGCGCTCTTTGTGGTCCCACTCTGGTTTCTACGGCTTGCGCAAACACGCCAATGCCCAATTGTGTATTGGGTAAGCTTCCAACTTCGTTTACTTTTTCCAACGCACTTTCGTATTGCAATTGTTCTGCTAAAATTTCGGAGCTATTTTTTTCGGCTTCCGCCAGATAGGTTTCTAAGGTTTGTCCGTTGCTATATTGAACCCACCCTAAACAAACGAATATGTATATGATTTTATGCTTCATCTGTATGTTTTTTTAATTGAATTTCTTGATACCAACTATACAAAACTGGCACGACAAATAAGGTAATCAGTGCAATTAGCATTCCGCCAAAACTAGGAATCGCCATCGGAATCATAATATCACTTCCGCGTCCAGTAGACGTTAAAATTGGTAGCAATGCTAACAACGTTGTGGCTGTCGTCATTAAACACGGACGAATTCGTTTCTTTCCGGCTTCTACCACTGCATTTTGTACTGCTTCTTTCGTTTTTGGAAGTTTTTTGGTAAAATTTTGTTGCAGATAGGTTGCCATAATTACGCCGTCATCGGTGGCAATTCCAAACAGCGCAATAAATCCTACCCAAACGGCGACACTCAGGTTGATGGTTTCTATTTGAAACAAATCGCGCAGATTACTTCCGAAGAGTTCAATGTTGAGAAACCACGATTGTCCGTACAGCCAAATCATGATGAATCCGCCTGCAAACGCGACTGCAATTCCCACAAAGATAAATAACGATGTTGCGATCGATTTAAACTGAAAATACAGAATCAAAAAGATGATCAACAATACGATTGGAACAATAATCATCAATGTTTTTTCGGCGCGCACTTGCTGTTCATACGTTCCAGAAAACTCATAACTTACACCTTTCGGTACGAGTAAGCTTCCTTCGTTAATGCGTTCTTTTAGTAAAGCTTGCAACTGTTCTACCAAAGTCACTTCCGCAATGTCTGATTGCTTGTTGAATAATACATAACTCACCAAAAACGTATCTTCACTTTTGATCATTTGTGGTCCTTTTTCATATTGTATGGAAACAATATCTTTCAGTAAAATTTCGGAACCGTTTGGCAGCGGAATGTAGATGTTTTCCAAATCGCTCGGATTGGCGCGTAATTCTCGCGGATAGCGTACACGCACATTATACCGTTCGCGACCTTCAATGGTTTGTGTCACCACTTTTCCACCAATGGCAACTTCCAAAATATCTTGTACAGCTTTGATCGACAGTCCATACCGCGCAATTTCTTCCCGATGGATGTCTAAAATCAAATACGGTTTTCCAATCAAGCGTTCGGCAAAAACGGTTTCTTTTTTCACTTGGGGAACTTCTTGTAATAGTTGTTCCAATTCCAAGCCAAAGGCTTCAATCTGTTCTAAGGTTTGTCCCTTAATTTTAATGCCCATTGGCGAACGCATGCCTGTTTGTAGCATAATCAGGCGTGTTTCAATTGGTTGTAATTTCGGTGCTGAGGTAATGCTTGGCAATTTGGTATTTTGTACAATTTCATTCCAAATGTCATCGGGCGATTGTATGTGCGGTCGCCAATTGCGGTAGAATTCGCCGTTTTCGTCAGGGATTAAGTCTTTAGCAGAAATACGTTTCGAAGCGGTTCTCGATACAACGCTCGTTCCTCGCGCCACTCGAACTGACGTATTGTTTTTGTTGCTCGTTTCTATCGTTCCTCGAACTGACGTGTTGTTTTCGTTTGTCACATCGAGCGCAGTCGAGATGTCTTTGGTGTTCTCAACTGCATTCGAACTGACATTTTTATAATCTCTACGTATAAATTCACCATCTTCATTCACCTTAAAACGCTGCGGTTTGCCGTTTTCATCCAGCATATATTTAGGTTTGTAATGAATGATGTTTTCATACATCGACAACGGCGCAGGATCGAGCGCACTTTCCACACGACCCGCTTTTCCAACTACGGTTTCAATTTCAGGAATGTTGGCAACTGCCATGTCCAACTGCTGTAAAATTTGCTTATTTTGTTCAATTCCTGCATGTGGAAGCGAGGTTGGCATGAGTAAAAATGAACCTTCATTGAGCGCAGGCATGAATTCTTTTCCTGTGTTTTGCCAGATAGAAACTCCTGCAATGAGGATCAATAGTGGCAGACTTAAAAACAGAAGTTTATGCGATAATGCCCAGCGTAATAGTTTTTCGTAATATTTGATGAATACGGTAAACGTTCCAATTACCAAAGCACAAGTCAATGCGACAAAAATAAAATTGGTTCCTAATGCGTTTGTGTAGCCTAGCGGTCGCCAATAGATTGTTAACAAGATCAGTAAGGTGCAAATAGCAGTAATGATATGAATTCTTTTCTGTGTTTTTTCTGTGATGATCTTTTGAGTCGCTAGAATATTCGTCACTCCAAAAACAGCCAATGCCATCGCGAGATAAATTCCGTATACCATTGCATAGATACTTACGGCTATGACAAGCACATTTAGCAACAGTGTGAAACGTTTGCGTGTCGATTTCCATCCAAAAACCCATGCCGCCATTGCGGGTAAGACAAAGAGCGTGATGATGATTGCAGCGACAAGTGCCATCGTTTTGGTGTAGGCGAGTGGACTGAATAGTTTTCCTTCGGCACCAACCAGCATAAATACAGGAATAAAACTCACAATCGTGGTTAGGACTGCCGTCAGAATTGCGCCTGAAACTTCCGAAGTCGCTTTGTACACCAATGCATTGATTGGTGTGTTTTCAGTATCTTCTTCCAAATGGCGCGTGATGTTTTCTATCAATACAATGCCCATATCGACCATCGTACCAATGGCGATGGCAATTCCAGAAAGTGCGACAATGTTTGCGTCTACATTTCCGAGTTTCATCGCAATGAACACCACCAAAACCGCCACAGGCAGAATACTGGCAATGAGCAACGAAGCGCGCAAATTGAACACCATGATGACAATGATGAGCAACGTAATTAGGATTTCAAGCGATAAGGCTTCTTCTAGTGTGTGCAGCGTTTCTTGAATTAATTCGGTACGATCGTAAAACGGAACTATTGTCAATTGCGAAGTGCGTCCGTCTTTTAAAATTTTCGTCGGCAAGCCGCTACTAATCGTTTGTATTTTTTCTTTTACATTGTTGATGACTTGCATCGGATTCGCACCATAGCGAGCTACCACAACACCGCCGACAACTTCTGCGCCTTCTTTATCGAGGATGCCACGACGTTCCGCAGGACCGAGATAGACATTTGCCACATCTTTTACTAAAATTGGCGTAAAGCTTTTCGACGAAATAGGTGTATTTTCTATATCTTCAATAGATTTTATATACCCCAAACCACGCACTACATATTCTGCACGATTGATTTCCAAGGTTTTTGCGCCAATTTCTTTGTTGCTGTTTCGTACTGCATTGACAACTTGTGCTAATGTCAGCTCGTATTTTTTGAGTACATCGGGCAATACATCAATTTGATATTCTTGCACAAAACCGCCAATGGAAGCCACTTCCGACACATCGGCAGCACTGGAAAGCGCAGGTTTTACATAATAATCTTGAATGCTGCGGAGTTCTTGCAGATTCCAGCCGCCTGTAACGTTTCCGTTTTCATCTCTGCCTTCTAATGTATACCAGAAAATTTGCCCTAAACCTGTGGCATCTGGACCTAAAGTCGGTTGCACATTGTCAGGAAGCAAGGAACTTGGTAGCGCGTTGAGTTTTTCTAAGATGCGACTGCGACTCCAATAGAAATCCACTTCATCATTGAAGATGATATAGATGCTGGAAAACCCAAACATAGAGGAACTTCGCACGGTTTTTACACCAGGAATTCCCATCAAGGTACTTGTGAGTGGATAGGTAATTTGATCTTCAATATCTTTTGGAGAGCGTCCTTGCCATTTGGTGAATACGATTTGTTGGTTTTCGCCAATATCGGGAATGGCGTCTACGGCAACGGAATTTTTGGGGAAATCGCCTAAATTCCAATCGAATGGTGCTGTGCTTAGTCCGAAACCAATCATGGAAACGAGTAGGAGCAGTGCTACCAGCTTGTGTTGTATGATAAATTGAATGCTTTTGTTGAGCATAATTGTTGCTGTTTATACGTACTTTTATTAGAGTAGGAATTGTGTAGTGTAACAGCAGTTCAATTTTGGTTACTTTTTGTTTCTTATCATTTTGACTGCGTTTCATGTGAAAAGCAATTTTATAGAAGAAAGTAAAGTATAGAAAATTAAACAAGCGTTACATATAGTAACGTATGCATCAAATTAGGAAAGTTTCATCGAGGAGTTGTATGTCTCGTATCAATGGTGGCGGAACATACGGTTTGTACACTGCTTTTTCAGTGTCTGTACTTGGAAGTACATAAATGTAACTGTATACAAACGCTTTGATGAAGGTTTGTGTCGTAAAGTGAATGTCTTGTTGTGTTGGCAATTCGTCCTGTCCTTGAATCAATGTGGTAACATCATCACAGCAAGATACTTGTTTCATGGTAGTTTCTGATGAAGTTGTTGTTTCTAGTTCCATGCCGCAGTTTTCAGCTTCCATTCCAATAGAAAAACTGATAGGAACGCCACCACAAATATGTTCATTGATGGTGAACGAAAAGGTGGAACTTAGCACTAGAAGTGCTAAAAGAATGACGCTAGTATGTGTTAGAAACTTTTTCATCAATATGCAAATATACGTTTTTTTTAGACTTGCTTTGCTATTAGATTTTTGGTATCGCTTCGCTCTTGGTATGTTGGTACGTTTCTAAGTGAATCTTGGGTTTTGTTTGAAATAAATTAATACATTTTCAAATTGAGGAATCATCAAATTGACAAATTGAATAAGGCTCGGCTTCGCCCGTTAGATTCTTTCATACAATGTTTGAGTTTTCTTTGAAACTTCATTTTCAAATTGAGGAATCATCAAATTGACAAATTGAATAAGGCTCGGCTTCGCCCGTTAGATTCTTTCATACAATGTTTGAGTTTTCTTTGAAACTTCATTTTCAAATTGACGAATCATCAAATTGACAAATTGAATAAGGCTCGGCTTCGCTTTAGAATCTAGCTTTTTAGAATCAAATTGGTATTAGAACTTGCCAAAGCCAACACCTAAGTCTAAAACTCAAAAAAGCGAACCTTTTACAGTCCGCTCTTTTCCATCAGGTAACTAAATTTCTTAGCAGATTGGCAATGTCGTTGTATCTACTTCAATCGTTTTACAACGGTTCATAGAGTTGTACGGATCACATTTGACAAATACGGAACAATAGACTGATGGACAGGTGTAAATGGTTAGTGGACCTGTACCACATACTAAATAATTTGTGTTTGGTGCTGCCGCTCCACCTGCGTTTTTATTTAAACTAGAAATGGTTGCCTTTCTTACTTTTAAGTTTTTTAGATTCTTTTTTTTCATGATTGTGTAATTTATAATGATTTGTAATATATTCTTGAAATAGAGTTGCGTTAGCCAACAGGCATTTGATCATCGTTTTGGATTCTACAACCTGTAGCGGTGCATATTTGCTTAGAGTCACATTTTGCAAATTGTGAGCAACCCGTTACCGTCTCATCTGGATTTGGAAGTGGGCAAGGATCATTGGTTAGCAAATCTCCTCCTGTGACGGCTTGTGCGTTTAAGCTTGATATTGTCGCCTTAACGAGGCGTAAATTAGTTAGCTGCTGTTTTTTCATACGAATGCGTTTTATTTTTTTAATGAGTTCTTCGTACGCAACTTAACAGATAGGTCTTGTTTCCGTATCGAGTTCAATAGTTTTGCAGACATTGGCTGTACATGCTGCTACAGAATCACATTCCATTAATTGCGAGCATCCCGTTTCGGTTTGTTGCGGTAGTGGAAAAGGAATTGGACAAATAAATATGGAGATTCGTGCTCCACCGATGATATGTTTCTGATTCAAATGTGAAACCGTCGATTTTGTAAGACTTAGATTTTTTAGCTTCTTTTTTTTCATGATTTTTCGATTTTATGTTTTACCAAAGTTTTAATAATTTAACAACTCATATACGTACCACAAGGAAACGTTTTGTCTATCCAACAGCATATAGTACAGTCTGTTCTAATAGTTCCTTCAGTTCCTCCTTTAATTTCAGTGTATTTTAAGGAAGAAATTGCTTTCTTGTTGAGTTGTAGTTTTTGTAAGTTTCTTTTTTTCATGAGTATACATTTTAAATATTCAAGTTAAAAAGAAGCAATCAGACTTGGCTACGGTTTTACCGTAAAATATAGAATTACTGTTTGTGAATGAGGTGATTAGCCTTGGGAAAAGTATGCGTCGTGTAGTGCCGAAAGTAAGGCTGGGAAATTAACAGGTTTTGAGAAGTAGTGATCAAATCCTAAGTTGATAAAGTGTGTTTCATCGCCAGGCATCGCATAGGCTGTAATGGCAAATATAGGCGTGTTTTTGTGCGTAGGTAAGGCTTGAATTTTTTTGAGCAATTCGCAACCATCCATTTGATTTTTCCCCAGATTGATATCTAATAGAATGACATCGTGTGTATCTTTTTCAACAAGTTCCAAAGCTTTTATACCGTTTTCAGCAATGGTGACACGTGCGTTTTCCTTGGAGAGCATTTTATCCATCACCATCGCATTTACTTTATTATCTTCAACGTAGAGAATGTTCACGAGTGTAAAGGAAGTTTTATGATGAATTCGGAACCTTTAGCAACTTCACTACGTACTTCAATGCTGCCATCTAAGATTTCAATGTAGCGTTTGGAGAGACTCAGTCCGATGCCAGTACCTTCATACTTTCGCGTCATTCCGATGCTTTCTTGCATAAAAGGGTCAAATATTTTTTCTAGGTTATTCGCTTCAATGCCAATTCCTGTGTCTTTTACGGAAATAGTTGCTTCTTTCCGTGTTGCATCAGAAGTAATAGCAACTACAATTCCGCCCGCATGGGTATATTTGATGGCATTGTGAATGATGTTGTTAAAAGCAGTTCGAAAGAGTTGTTCGTCAATTTCTACTTTTGGAATGCTTTTATCGAGTATGAGTTTGTACTCAAATGCTTTTTGTTGTGCTAAATGATCGTATTCCCGATAGGAACTTTCAACAACATAATTTAGATCGTGTACAGTTAGCGTAAGATTGGATTTGATCGCTTCTATTTCACTAAAATTGGAAAGATTGTTCACCGTTTCCAACAAACGATCTTTACTTTCTTTGAGATATGCTAACAGTTTTGTGCGTTCTTCGGCATCTTCTTCCGTAAGGAGTAATTCACTAATTGCCATGATGCCATTGAGTGGCGTTCTGATTTCATGACTAAAGTTTGCCAGAATGTTCGTTTTTAAACTGTTGAGCTCTTGCGCTTTTACATGTGCTTCTTTTACGGCAATTTCTGCAATTTTACGTTCCGTAATGTCCAATGCAGTAATAAGTATGGAAGTCACCTCATCCTTGGTATCGGTAATCGGTGTGTATTTTATTTCCAACCATTGCGAATTGCCTTGGTGCATGACACGTTCTACTTCTTTTCGTGTGGTGGTACCTTTTAGGGCTTCGTTGAATGAATTGGTAAAGGTATGTTTAAAGTTGAGCGGAATTACGTTTTTAAAATACACTGTAGTTTCCAAAGGATGTACGCCAAAATCTCCTTGAATGATTCCCGCGGAAGCGGTATCTGTCAATAAAATTTTACTATCAGTATCTAGTAAAAAGATATACACAAAACCATTGTTAATCATGGCACGCATGCGACGCTGATTTTTCTCAACCATTTGTTCGTTGAGTTTCCGTTCATTGACATCAATGAGGTTTCCAATCAAACGTTTGGTGCTGCCGTCTTCGTTCTTTTTACAATAGCCATAGACTTCATAGTAGCGATATTTTCCATCTAAATGGCGCAAGCGATAGTGATTGAAGTAGTACGCCGTGTCCTTGTTTAAATTATCCAAATGGCGTTGCAACGCCTCGTCTACATCGTCGGGATGAATCATTTGACGAAAGGTTTCTTCAGGGACAAAATCATCTTTGATAGACAAGCCCAACATTTTTTTAAAAGCCAAACTGTAATAGACCGTATTACTTTTAATGTCATGATCAAACAATCCGGAGCGTATTCCTTTCAGGGCTAAATTTTTGGTTTCTTCACTATATTCAAGCTTTTGAATGTATTCTTGACGTTCAGTAACATCGGCAACCGTTCCGTTGACAAAAATGACTTCTTCATTGTGGAAAACAGGTTCGGCAGTGATGCGTAAATATGTGGTGGAAGTTTCCTTTTGTACCGTTTCAATATACTCGTACGGTTGTTTGGTTTCTAGGAGTTTGTATAAATAGGCTTTGGCGCGTTCTTGAATTTCTGCTTCGTAATTGTAAAACCCTTTTTGATCTCTTTCGTGATCTTTCGGATCAATTCCATGCATTTTGTAGCATTCTTTCGACCAAAATAGTTCTTTTGTAATCGGATTATAATACCAAGCTGCAATATTACCAAGTTCAGAAATCGCTTGCAAGGCTTGCTGTTCTTTGTCTTCTTGCGTGACATCAATTCCCATGGCGTAAATAGAATCGCCGTCTCGTGAAAAATCGAGCCGCAATGTTAGAATTCCTTTGGAGGTTTTGGTAGGGAACTTTAAGCGTTGATTTAACAAGATTTCACCATTGGTTACTTTTTGAAGAATGTGTTGCAGTTTGTCTTGAAATTTATCCAACACCAACTCTTGAAAATCTGTCCCAACACCTGTGTGTTCCGATTGAAAAGCCGCTGCGGCGCAATCGTTGAGTTGTTGTATAACACCTTTTGCATCTAAAACAATCAGATACAAACTGGACTTTTGGAGGATATGCGCGGGTAGCTGGTTGTGATGCATTTTTTAGGAATCCATTTCATTACTAAAAATAGGAAAAACATTTTGATTGTGGAGCGTGATTGGGGAAAATTTGTTTTTTGGAGGTTTGTTGAGTATACGCTTTTTAAAGTGTGTAGATGTCTAGTTTTCTGTTTATAAGAATTTACGTAGGGAAACTACGGTTTTCAGTTATGTTTTTTGCGCTTAAATTAGTATTATTGAAATTTAAGTAAGAAATCATATACAATTCATGAAAATTATCGCTGTTATTGCTACCCACAATCGCTGTCAATTATTAAAACGAGCTTTACAATCAGTAATGGAACAGCGATATACACCTAATGCTATTTTTGTAGTTTCAGATTCTGACCCGCAATATCATGAAGCAGAGGAAAAAATTTGCCAGGAGGTACCCTGTACTTTTTTAAAAAACAAACGTACCTCCAATTATGCAGGGGCATTGAATACAGCGCTAGAAGCCATTATAAAAGTATATGATCTTACAAATAATCTATATGTTGCTTTTTTAGACGATGACGATACTTGGCATACAGATTATTTACATACAATCATCCAAACAAAACAAAGAGTAGCTATTTATCTGACAAATATCATTCGAATAGCAAAAGATCATCAAAAAAAGATGCAACTACCTCTTCGTTTATCAGATCAAGATTTTTTGATGGGTAATCCAGGAATCGGAGGTTCTAACACCTTTGTACGTCTTAAAACACTGTTACAAGCAGGAGCTTTTGATGAAGCCATGAAAGCAACGGTAGATCGTGATCTTTTTGTTCGCTTATTTCAATTACAAGCTACGTATCAAATATTACAACAACATTTAGTCAATGTATATGTAGATGTTGATCGTCCAAGAATTACAACCAATGCTACACTAAAAAAGGAAAGTTACCAGTATTTCTTTTACAAATACAAGACTTTTATGGATGCGAAAGTAACATCATTATTTTATAAACGAGCACAACATCTATTTCATATTCCCAAAGAAGCTTTGGTACTAAAACAAAAGCCTTTAGCGACTGTAACTACCGCATATATTTCTTTTTCTGGAACAAAAGACTTTTTCTTTATAATTGGGTTTATTGCAGGAAATATTCATATTGCTAATAGAATTTTAAAGAGTATTAAGACACAAAAGATACCTGTAGATCGTATTTTAATTATTAACAATACGGATTGCCACGTATCACAATTTCAAGCGCTTGCCCCTACTATTGAATGTACTATTATACCAAAAAGTAGCTGGCAGCAAAACTTGCAAAATGATGTGTATGGTGCTTATTTTTCAAAATTTACAACGATTAATTCTATTGCTATTGGTAGGACTATTTTGCAATATCATTTGTATGATGAAACTATTCAAGTAAGCAATCCTGTGTATTGGATTATTGATGATGATGTTACCTTTTCGAATACATTTTGTGACTCAGTTGCTACAGGTTTTGATCTCTTTAACATTATTCAACAATACAAAGACAACACAGATGTATTGATTGGAAGTGTAAGTCGAGATGCACCACTACCATTATTCTCGTGCATTCGTGGACAATTGGTAGATGCATGGTACAGTGCATCTCAACTACTACAAGTTACAGCAGATTTTGGGGATATTCGGTCGCTGCCAGATGCTTATTACGACTTGTCAGATGCTTACACACATCATACGGAAACACCAATTTTTTACAAAGTAGATATTCAAAAAGATCTCCCAAAATGCTTTTCTGGAAAAGCCATTTCGCGCCCAGCTTTACAAAAAAAGCTACAAGGTGAACACAAACTAGCAACCAATCGTGGCCCAAATACTTTGGTTTTCAACAAGGAAGTATTACGCTCTTACCCAGTGGCAGGTATAGAAATCAATGATACATTTGCACGTCGTAGCGATTTGTCTTGGGCACTAATGAATCAAGTCTTTTCCAAGTATGACTTTGTAGTTCATACCATGGCATTAGATCAAAACAGGCCGTTACAAGCTTTTCAAATAGAAAAAGAATTGCAAAAATCTGCCTACGATATTATTGGATATGCTTTTAACAAGGCATTGCTGGCTACCGTAAAAACGATCAAGCAAGAAAACGAAGTACAACGTCCAATTCATATCATAGAATCCATAGCAAAAGATGCGTATGCTTCAGTATTCTATGAGGTTTTTGAGTCATACGTATTACATAGGAAGTCACGATTTCTAATGAATTATCATCGCATTCATGGTCTTTTAGAATTGCTTTCAAAAACACATGAAGATACTGTCGCAACTTATAAAGAACAATTTACAGAAAGTGCTTTGCAAAAAGAATTTGTAAGCTTATTAGATACCGCATTAGATGTTACGTATGTAAAAAGGTACCTAATGAATTTAGGAGATATATTATGGTCGTATGCAGGTGCTATTACCGAGCAAATGGCACAAAAAAAGTTCACTAAAGCATTTGTGAAACAACAATTGCAACTGACCAAAAACCTATACATGTTAGGCAAAGGTTCTGAGGGAAGAATATTTACAGACTATACTTATGTGTATAAGGCGTTCTTTGCGATTCGTGAAGACGAATGGTCATTATTACAGCAATTAGCAACTCATTTTCATAAAAGTGACTTTTTAGAATCCTTAGATTTTTACGAAGTACAGACTCAAAAGTACATTCGATATCCATTTCATGACTTTCAACTGATAGAAACGGTTTCTCAAGAAGAAATGATTGCTTTGTTAAGCTTTAGTTATCAGCATGGATTTGTATTTACAAACATAAAACCCACAAACTTCATTAGAACCAAATCAGGACAGTTAAAATTGATTGACTACGGAAAATCTTTTGAACGGTATACCGAAAAGCGATTTATAAATTCCGTAAAGCGTGCTTGTATATTAATCCAATTTCCAACGCTTGCAGAAGATAAATTTAAAGAATATATAAAAATGATCAATACAAATACACAGCTTACCGAAATTGCAGGTTGGGAGAACATGTGGAAAACAATTACATCATCAACTACAAGTATACATACCACAATTAAAAACACACAATGCTCATGATTGCAGAACTCAAAACATTTATAGGCATCCAAACCATTGCGCATAAGGATGAAGAAAACCGAAAAGGCATTCAATTTATCAAAGAACTACTAGAAGCTATCGGGTTTTCGGTTCGACTAGAAGGCGATAGTCCCACAAACCAGCCTGTATTGGTAGCACATTATATACACGCAAATACAGATAAAAAAGTGGTGTTATACGGGCATTATGATGTAGAAAAGATCAATACTTCTGAAAAATGGACTACGCCGCCATTTGAAGTCATTACCAAAGATGATCGTTACTATTGCAGAGGTATTGCAGACAACAAGGGGATTTTATTATGCAGAATATTGGCACTAAAAGCCATGAAAGAAGCGGGAGAGGAGTTGCCTAATATTTTATGGATCATTCAAGGAGAAGAAGAAGTTGCAGGGCCAACACCTTTTAAAGTGATTCCACAACTGCTAAAAGATTTCAACGCTACATTACATGTGGAAGAAACTGGTGTGTATAAAAAAGAAACGCCGTTACTGTTTCATTTGCCCAAAACAACGGCTATTCCAAATTTTGTACACAGTCTTAATGAAGCAATTTATGATGGAAAAGCACGTCTTGAAAACCGATCGTTGAATAAATTTACAACCTGTCCGTTTGTGACCAGCTTGCCTGAAACGGCTGTATATGTTGGTTTTGGTCCAAATGATGGACAATGTAGAATTCATCGTGATAATGAAAGCCTATCCATTTCTAAATTACAAACACATACCAGCGTATTTCAAAAATTTATGCGTTGGGTTTTGAGAACTGAGCTATAAACTTATGTGTGGAATTGTACTAACTATTAGCGCAAAAGATGCTGCGGAATGCAAACAAATATTAAACGCACAGCAACACCGCGGGCACGATCATCAAGGGATTGTTACCTTTGAAAATATGCATATAGGTTTCAACCGTTTGGCAATTGTAGATGCTACTGCTATGGGAAATCAACCTTTTGAAACCGCAGATTATATTACGGTGTTTAATGGTGAAATTTACAATCATGAGACACTTCGTGAAACCTATCAAATGACGACAAAAGGAACATCTGACATTGAAATCATTGCTCCTTTATTTGAGATACTCGGAGAAACTATCATAGATGTACTCGATGGTTTTTACTCGGGAATCATCATTCATAAGCCCACAAAAACCTGTTACGTTTTAAGAGATTACATTGGAAAGAAGCCTTTATTTTTTATAAAAACAACAGCTTTTAATTGTATTGCGAGTGAGTTAAAAGGTGTAGAAACTATAAAAAGTTTTGAACCCATCCCGAAAGGAATATCAGTAATAAAGGGGCATCAAATTATCGGTATTCGTTCGCATCAGCACAAACTCCTTTCCAAAGAAAAGCTGAAAAAAGTATTAGAAAAAGCAGTGTATAAACGAATTCCTCCACACAAGGTTCCTTTTGGGGTATTTATAAGTGGCGGATTGGACAGTGCTATCATTGCGGCTATTATTGCCAAACATTCAAATCTTGCTCGCTATTACTGTTTAGGAGATGAAAACAATGAAGATTACCGCCATGTACAACTACTTGCGAAAGCTTTGCAAATACAGGACAAAATTACATACATTCCATTACCAACTGTCAACACCATAGCAACCTTAATCCCAAAAATTGTATATCATACGGAAAGCTACAATCCGTCGATTATTAGTAATGGATTGGCTACCTATCTTTTAGCACAACAAGCTGCCAAGGATGGATTAAAAGTCGTACTATCGGGAGAAGGAGCCGATGAATTATTTTGTGGATACGCAATCACCAAAGATTCCAACGAATGGTTTGCGGCAAGAAATACGCTCATTCAAAATTTGCACTTTACCGAATTGCGACGGTTAGATTTAACCAGTATGGCAACGACTATAGAAGCACGTTGTCCCTTTTTAGATAGAGATGTATATGCAATAGCCATACAATTGGTCAAGGATGAATTAATTCACGAAACAAGCAAACTACAAGGAAAATACATTTTACGGCAACTATTTAAAAATAGCATCCCTGACCGAATAATCAACCGTAAAAAAATGTCTTGCGATGTCGGTTCAGGGATTCGCAAAGCGGTGGTAGAGTTTTCTACTGCACATGGACAAACCGAGAACGTACATTTACAAACGATTTGGAAAAGGTTTTTTCCTGCTTTGGAAGCAGCCCACCCATACTTTTCTAGCTATCCAATATTTGACCCGTTTATCGCCCACAGAAAAGCCATACATAAAGATACTGGCATTATTCAGCGCATAGAACAAATGTTACTTACCGATTATCAACAAACTGCTTTTCACAATCTTATAATGCAAACGAAACGTACGTCCGATACCCTATGGCTAGGAGGCACATGTTCCGACAAAACCTTGCATTTTAAAACAGTATTAGCGGCAGAAGGTATTCAAACACAATTACACATCGCCGAAATTAACGGAAAACTGAGTCATCGACTGTTATCCGTTCGGTTGCTGGGAAAACTGTATTTTATTGATGTGGGATCTGGGTGGCCTTGTATACAACTATTTCCTGCTTTTGCAGATAGTTCTTATGAAGCATTTGGCATACACTTTTGCGCCAAGCGTATCAAAGACAGACTCGTTGTGACTATAAAAACCAGTACTGTATTCAAACCATTAATGGAAATTCCGTTGCAACAACAATCACAAACAAGTATTAAAGAAGCCATTGCAAACCGATTCCACCCTTCAAAAGACTATCCTTTGTTGCATAGCTTGCGGCTATCTTTTGTTAAAGATCATCAGTTTTTCTTTCTAAAAGGAAACCGATTGCGTGTGTATGAAGCCAATAAAATCTTTACAGAACAACAGTTGACATCCAAAGATATTAGCGCACTTATCAATACCTATTTTCCACAACTTTTACCATATCATAACAATACTACTTTTAGCAAATGACACCAAAGAATCAAAAAGAAGAAAACTCACTCATCTCGTTCGGCAGCGGACTGAGCTTATTTTTTATAGGACTTGCCATTGTTGGGTTCTTAATTTTACTATTGCCCATACTCTCAAGTTGGTATAATTACAGCACGCTGGGAAGCATTGGTGATACGGTTGGTGGATTGCTAAATCCCATTGTGGGAATTGCGGCAGCGTTGCTTACTTTTTTAGCGTTTTATGTGCAATACATTGCAAATCAGAAAGTGCAACGACAATTGCGCATGCAACAATTTGAATCGCAGTTTTATGAAAAAGTACGTTTGCACAAAGAAAACATCAATGAGATCAGTGTGCATGGCTATGAATTAATGCGAGAAACAACAAAAACCTATGTGGATGAAGATGCAAAAACTGATGAGCGTTTCAAACAAATGACAACTTCAGAGTCGCAAGTGGCGCGTTTTACACGCGGACGGCAGTTATTTGAGCGTATGTTTATTGAGGTTACAGCTTGTTATGAACTCTTAGAATGGCTTGCCTGTAAAGACGACAATCATACTTGCGTGTATGATGAGTCTACATTGATGCAAGTAGCTTATAGGATTGTCTATTATGGAATAAACTCCTATAACAATGACGTTTTTGAAGGAATTGATGATGCAGCTTATATAGAGAAAGTGAAAAAAGATTTTAATAAAAAACGAAAAGATCACAAAGCTTCCAGCGGACAATTGAATGTATTTTATGGAAGATGGAAAGAAAAAGGAAATCCTGAAAGTAAACGAACTATTCGACTCTATGTAAAATACAAACCGTTTAGCGGACACGAATTTCACTTGGGACATTATTACAGACACCTATTTAGTACAGTCAAATATGTGGTACAACAAGAAGGCGATTTGCTACACAAGGTAGAAGTACAAGAGCATCTAAAAACCTTACGTTCGCAACTTTCGGCAGCAGAACAAATTATGTTGTATTATCATTTTAGAATGGACCATGCTGCCGAATGGGAAACGTATTTAAAAGACGATTACAATATGATTGAAAATATTCCAAAAGAACGCTTAAAGTATATTGAAACGCCAGAGGCGTATTTTAAACGTTCACTACTTCATCATTCCTAAAATAGAATACAATTGTAAAAACTTTTCCCATTCATTCTTTTGAATTTCTGAAAGCTGATTAGGCACTAGATTTGCTTTTACTTGAAAGTCTTTAAAACGTACAAAAACACTAGCACGAAATAGTTCTGTAGGGTTTGTAACGTCCGATTTCATATAGGCATTCTCATTTGCTGGTATAAAATCTATTTCATTCAATACTGTCTTTTGTTGTACTAAGTTTTCGGCGGTTGCTTCCGAAACAATGCAATTTCCATACGGCTCTTGAAGTACCGCAAATAGAAGCCCTACTTCCGACATAATATCTGGGCGATTGCTATTTGCTAAAAACCATAACAAGCGTTCCATAGAGTTCTTTGCAGCAAGCAACCCTGTATGTAAAACTTTCGTTTTTGGAAGTCTTAATACGGTTTGCAACGCATTTCGATAGTAGTGAGCGTCAGGATAATATTGATCAGAAGCTAGTTTTTTATCAGTACTTTCAAACAAAGTCATATCTGTCCAACTTAACGACCATGGAACTATATTAGCGGTAGCAGCAATAGCATCTCTAATATCAAGATCATCATAAAAGCGCATGTGTTTTTCGGACGCATGAAAAATAAAACCATCCATATACACAGCTACTTCTTTAAAAGCTAAAAGATCATTAATATCTGTACTCAAAACTCCGTTTCTTTCTACCTCAATACATTTTATCATAAAATCAGTTCGTGTATTGATAGCAATAGCATCTTTTTCTCCTAAATTTCGCTGTGGTTGAATGCTGTAAGTAACATATCCATTGAGAATTGGTAATTTCAATCGGTATTGTACAATGCCGTCTACTTTCACTTCCCAAAAAGTAAGATCTTTGTCTTCATATCGCTCTGCGTACTGCGCCAAAGCATACGGAAACTTTTTTTCCAGCTCACTTTCTTCAATCGTTCCGGTTTTGGTTAAGGATGAAATCCCATTATGAATGGGTTCCCAACTATCTTCTGCATGCGACACAATCTTTTCAAAGAGTTTTTCGGCTTCTTTTCTGCTTAAATCTTCTCTAATATATTGATTGGAATATGTAAGTATGCAACGATAACAACCATCTTTGTCTTTGGTTTTGCACGAACAGTCTTTAATCGTTATGTATGCATCTTTTAATAATTGCGTAAATACTGTTGTGTCAAAAAGCTTTTGTAAATAACCTGTGCCACCAGGAATGGTATCATACGCCACTAAATAACGATCAAAGCGTTGGGTAGCAATATTAAATTCAGAATAAAACTCAAAGGCAATATGATCAGGGTTTCCTCTGTAATATTTTTGTAAACCTAATTGCAGTCCCGCTTTAAACATTTGCTGTGTGGCTTCGTTTAAAAATTCTTGTACAGGCAATAATATTTTAATGGCTTCCGTTTGCACGCTCTTGTATAAAAATACCTCTTCAAAAACATCAGGTACTTTATTGGTATAGTCAATAGCTTTATGTTTACAATACCCATAATGGAATTTCAATTTTGGATCACTTGAAACAATGCTAGGTTTGGAAGTAGACTTACCACAATACTTACAAGTTACGAAGCCATGACTGGCAATGTTTTCCAACTTGTTAATGGTAAGGTGATTGGCGCTCATGCTTCCTGAACCTAGATTTACTTTGGTAAGTTCCACATTTTTAACATATTCTATTCCAAAAGGAATGTTGACCATGCCCCACGTACCTTGAACCGAATTGTGATCAAAGTTAAAATGTGTAGAAACCGTATAATGTTCTTGTTGGCGTTCGTCTTTAGAATCATTCAAAGCAGCTTTCTTTCGAGTATTTACAGACTTTACTGTATGTATTCTTGCAAACTTATGTTTGTTAGAAGCGGCACTCCACGATTCATGCTGGCATTTAGGGCAAGAACCTTTCGATGCCTTTAATTCTGGTGCTAAATGATCGCAGTGCGAACAGAAGCGCATGGTTACTAAGCTTGACTTTTCACTACTCCAATCAAACGTATTAATACCGCTAATTTCCAAACGATTTCCTTGACTGTAAAAATAATTGTCTGGTGCAAATTCTTTTAATGCCGCTGAGGCAGAGCGAACGATTTCAAATGATGTTACTTCGGGTTCTCGTTCTCCACCTTCGGGTTTAAAACCATGTACATGTGCATGCAAGGTAACTCCAGTTTCTGGGAACGCGTAGTTTGGTAAGATGCCAACATTAGTCAAATGCTCAACAACCTGACGCATTTCTATAGATTTTTGTAGTTGCCACAATGAGCGTTTTTCACGTTCCAATGCTTGATATTCTTCATCATTGGTACCCAATCCTTTATCGAGGACATATACTTCTATATCTTTTATTTTGGTACTGATAAAAAAGAATTCGTTTCGCAAGGTTTCAAACACGCGTATAAGTCTGTCTTGAAATTCTCCACGTGGAAGCGAAGTTGCAATCGCCTCCAAAATATCAGCATCCACTTTTTCATGATAGTGTTGGGTAAACGCTTCCAATAAAGCAACCTGCCTATCCAATACGAAATCCATAAGTTGATTCACAAAAAAGCTACTGCTCGTAAGAATGCCCGATTCCTTGAGATTGAGTTGTTTGATAGTTCCTGGAATTTGATGACGTTCCGCATCTTGTTTTGTCCAACTGTCCAAGCAATACGCTGTAAAGTGACGTACCAATATATCTTTGGCATTTAAAAAACATCCTGGTGTATTGATGTCACCTTCCATCATATCTTTGGGAGCTTCAAAATAAAATAGATCGTGTGCTTTATTCTGTGAAAAATTGGTAATCAAGGCGCTACCAGAAGCACGCCCAGCACGTCCAATACGTTGCAAAAAGTTGGAAGTCAATGGCGGCACACTTGTATTGATTGCTGCATTGAGCGATCCTACATCAATACCCATTTCTAGGGTAGATGTGGCTACTAAGGTATTTAAAGAGTTGTAATTTGGGCGTTCTTTAAAGTCGTTCTCTGTTTCCTCTCGTACGGAACGTTCTAAAACTCCCGTGTGCTCTGCGGCGAATATTCTTGGAGATTTTTCTCGGTTGTATATTAAGTTGTAATAGTTAAACTGTTGTGTGGTTTCCGCAGCATACGTTCCTGTACATCTATAACTTAGGCAAAGCGTTCCTGCAACTACCGTATCAGAAGCTGCAACATTCAATGTGGAAGTACAGGTAGTACAGCGATAGTTGGTTACGGCATTACTCACCATAATTTTATCAGGAGCAATGGCATAGTTACTTCCATCTTTGGCAATTTTTTCATCTAATAGCTTTATATCGGTCAGCGCTATACATAATTGTTCGTAAAATTCATTGATCAATGCAGGATTGTCTGGAACGTGTTGGAACGACTTCTTAAAATAGGCATGAAACCAATTTAGTTTTTTAGCGTGTGTACTATCAATCACACCACGTGTATCGGGATAATGTACCATAAGTTTTGGAAACCTTGCTCTTTCATGATAGCGTCTACTTAAATAATGTTTACCATCGCGCATCCAATTTAAATCCCAAACACTTAGGTTTCGTGTTCTGAATTTTTCTAAAGAATCATGTGCTACAGCTCCGCGAATACGAATTCGATGCAAACAACCATTCACAAAACGAACAAAACTATCTTGTTCAATAGTGCCTAACAAATTCTCAGAAAGCCATGGATACAACGTGTCGTACACCGTGTCCATTTGTGTTACATCAAAAGTGGTGGCAGCTGAACTTGTTTTTTCAAGTGTTCTACCAATTGCGGCATTGTAACCAAACTCTGAAATGATTTCCCAAAACACCCGCGTGTCAAACTCCTTTTCAAAAGTTTTCGAAAACTTTTTGGTATGAGTGTTTCTGTAGGCTTCCACACTGGCTTCCCCAATTCGATCTGCAGGAAAAAAGCGATAATAATAAGCTTCTAGATGATTCTGTTCGGTAGGATCGGCATGTGTTTTCCAATAATTGATAAAATGCTCTTTCAAAGTCACTAAATCTACAGGCGCATTGATTAGATTGATGACTTTTTGCAAGGAAGTTCTAAAGGTAAAGCGGTAATTACGCGATTCTACAAAACCTGCCTGATGCGCCGCATCTTGCACGCCGTTGGTAAACGCTAATACTTTTCGGTATTTCTCTCCGCGTTCATCCAAGTTAGAAGACAGTATTTGACTTGTCGTAATGGAATTAAGTGTAGCAATACGCGTTCCTATGATGCTCATATCGTTGGTAGCATTGCATTCTGGACAGGCATGCACACTTTTATTGTCTTTTACTTTTCTATAGGCAATGAGCTTTATTCTACGATCGGCAGCAGCATTGTGTAGTTTTAAGTCTACCTCGTGTACATGTGGTTCAAGCGTTGTATTGGGTTTGTATTCATCAACTCTATAATGTGATTCTACGGCTGTATTGACAAAATAAATATTTTTATGATTGCTAAAATAGTGTTCGTATACTTCTAACGGATTTCGTTCAAACTGATTCCTGTTGTCATATTTGTTGGCAAGCCATCCACTGGCACCACAATCTCTACAAAAGTACGGTGGCAACGCGGCAGGTTCGTATGGTCCTACAATTTTATCGCGCCATGTAAAGGTTGGCGTTTCCGAAAATACACGGAGCAATCCGCTGAGTTCGCGAATCCAAAGTTGTATTTGTAAAAATAAAAAGGGAAATCGTTCTTTTTTATCTCCTTTTGCTTCGGCAATTAACGCCAGAATAGAAGTAACAATTTCTTCTTTAGGATGGTAATCCAACTCAGTATTGTAACTGTCAATGGCGTTAAAGTTGGGATTGAGGTCGTTTAGTTTGTCTATCAATACTTTTACCGAAGTAATACCTTCACTAGCGAGTGAAGTAATATCTTTTACAATTTTAAGTTTCTTTAGTTCTTGCCCTAGTTCATAAGGTGAAGTTGTTTCACGAATTTGCCAAAGTTTCTTTTGTCGTAATATATAATCGTGATATTCTTCGTTGACACCTAATCTGCTTTGTTGAATACCGCTTAGTCTTGGTAAAAAAGGATCGAGTGTTGTTTGCACCGTATTGAAAAACGTAGCTGCGGGCAAGCGATGTTCAACAATTACTGCTTCTGGCGGAAAGGTTTCTCCAAATACATCCGAGGCATAGTCCGTAAGCAAACTCAACGCTTCTGCACCTTTTCCAATAGTTGCGGAGGTTCCTACTGGGCAAAGATGATGTTTAGGAATGGCAAGTTTAAGTTTTAAGCGTCGTATCAAATTGGCAACATCCGTTCCTTGTGCGCCGTCATAGGTATGTAATTCGTCGAGTATTAAGAAGCGAAGCAATGTAGGATTGTCAAAATTATGCGTCCATAGTTTGTTGTAATTGTGGCGCATCAATCCGTAATCGAGCATTTTAAAATTGGTCAATAAAATATCGGGCGGATTGCTTACAATGGCGTCACGGTTTTCAATCACGTGTGTTTCGCCCATCGTATCTGGAAATTTCGCTTTTCCTTTCCCTTCTCCAATAAACAAGCCTGCGGTTACCGAATTTTTCAATAACGGATCTTTGTAAATTGCTTCCGCCAAACGTTTGGCTTGGTCTGTTGCCAACGCGTTCATAGGATATAAGATGATGACTTTAATGCCGCGTTCTTGTTTATGTTTGTAACAATAGTCAAGAATAGGGTAGAGGAACGATTCTGTTTTTCCCGAACCTGTCCCTGTGGTTAATAAGGTGGGTTGTGGTACATGTCCATTTTGCGTATGCAATCGTTTAAAAGCTTCAAACTGATGTTTGTACGGTGGAAAATTGGGTTGTATTTCTAGTGGAATCGTTTCATCACCTGTATGCGTTACAAACGGAAGTTTAAGCGATACGTACGGACCTTTAAAAATACCATCGGTTGGATGCTCAATAAAATCATAAAAAGCATCCGAAACTTCTTTTTCCTTAAAGCTAAACGTAGCCTTTAGGTATTCTATGATCGATTGTTGTACTTCGTACGCCTGTTGTAATGGAAGCATGTGGTATGTGTTAGGATTCGGTTATTTCAAGGGAAACTATATAATCGTTTGGTGCAATGTTGAATTGTTGATTGTTTTCAAAAGAGGGTGTGTCTTTAAATAATTCATTCAAAATATGAATTTTTTCACCAATAACAAGCGCAATTTCGTACTGATTTCTATGTTCTTCTGCGAATTGCTTTTCATTACGACTTATGTAAAAGTGTTTCCCGTTAAAAGACTTCACTTCTAAATACCGTACGCTATCACTATCGTGTAGCGTATATTTGATATCATAGCCTTCTTCGTCAGACTTGTCAGACGTTGTAGAATTTCCCGAAACCCACTGCACACTTTTAACCGTAGAATCTTCCAATAGTGTATGATATACAAGGCTTTCAGCGTTTTTACCCACAATGGTTTTAGTCTTCTCAATTTTGCTATTATGAACGTTCCCTTTTTTGCCTTTACCGCCTTTAGAGATTTTTATTTTTTTTGCTTTTGTTTGGGCTCCAAAGAGTAAGGTGCCTGTTTCCTTTGTGTCGGGTGCAGTTTTTTCTTGCGCTGTTTCTTCTTTAGCTTTTGCAGTTTCTAAAACGGCACGAATGGTCGCTAGGTTTGTATCGTTTTCAAAGCGCAGTAAGCTCCTGTGTTTTGTACTGATAATATCGTTTTCATCAGTTTTAAATTCTTTTAATAGCTTTTGAAAAGCAGGTTGTATATCAAGTACTCTTGTACTAGTTTCTAACAGCGAAAAGTTAAAAATATGTTGCACAGCCTCTTTTATAAGTTTCTTATAATCAATATGTAAGATAAACTTCTGTGAGTCTAAAAAAGTTGTAATGTATGTGTGTGTGGCAAAAGCACTGTATATATTTTGTTTTTCAATTAACTTGCTTTGTAAGGATAGATGTTTATCTAAATAGTTCCACAAGCTACAGTCAAAGTATTCTTTTAAATTGTGGAGCACGAGTTCAAATTGTTGGAGATGATAAGCTAATACTCCATTTGACGTATGTGTAAGAAGGTTTTGCAAAGAAATTGTAGAAAACTTGCTAATGTCTGCTAAGAAAGCAATACTTTCCGTTGTTTTGAAGTCTATAAAATCTACATTTTTGTAACTACTTGGTAATTTATATTGAAATACTGTTAGCAAACTATTTTCAAGTGCTGTAGTATGGTATATGCTTTTTGGAAATTCTTTTCCTTGCAATTCATAAAAACAGTGCCAAAACTTGGTTTCTTCTTGCGACAAGCCCAAAAGTGATACGGCTTTTTTATGATAGTCTTCCAATTGTTTTATCCGTAGGGTATACTTTGTGTCAGCGAGGTTGTTGTGGTCTTTAAAAATAGTTCGGAACGAATCTTTTTGATCATTTACTTTAAAAGCCATGCACATTATTTCTGCAAATGCTTCGCATATATTTGGTGTTTCCTTGAGTGTTGGTAAGGTGGTTTTTTCGCCAATACATAAATAGTACGTAGCAGTGCCTTTTTTTTGTAAAAACTCACCTTCTAGTAATGTTTCTGTAGATTCTCCTTTAATAAGATATTGAAGCTTTTCAACCAAAACAATGTGTACCTTTTTTAAATCACTGGCTTGGTTTTGATGCTCTTTATCGGCAACTTTTTGCAAACGATACGTCAATATATACGGCTTTATTTTTGCAAACCAATCGGAGAATTTTGGGGAAACCTCCACGGGAACCATGGAAGCTTCATCAATAGCAATGTCAATATCTTTGAAGGTTTTTACACCAAAAAAATCAGCTATTTGCACTTCGCCGCTTCGTTTTGGGAAATCGAAAATCCAAAACTTCGCGACTATCTTAGACGGCAATGTAGCATTGTCACTGTAATATACTTGTTGATTTTCTATGTATTTCGTATAATTATCTTTTTTTGCCAAGACCTCCATATTTGTATGGTATGGAGCGTGGACAATGTCCTTATGCTTTTTAAAATAATCGAAGGTTTGTTGGTATATTTTCCGAGCTGTTCTGTGTGGGATGTTTAATTCTTTAAACTTTTTAAGAATGTTGTTGTATACAACGCTTGCTGGCAAATCATCAAAGCGTTGCGAGATCTTTAATTGATGTAAAATATCTTTAATTTTACTTTCATCTATTTGAAGTGCCGTAAAAAGGGAATGATCGTAGTTAAAATGAGTCAGGCCAAACTCTGCTGCATGTTCAAAATCTTCTACAATTTGTATGTGTTGCTTTTTTAAATACAGTGTGTCTAGCTGAAAAAAGATATATGAAGGTTTAGTGTACACAACAAATTCTCTAGTGCTAAATGCATACTTAAATTCATGTTTGATATTGTTGAAATTTAAAGCAGCATACAATCGATCATCTATGGCAATCCATGCCACCAAGGTTTCCAAGCTAAATGTTGGTGTATGGACGAATCTTTCCACATTTGCAATCGCATCGCCTTTGTATTGTTTTCGTACTTTTCTATCTTCTAGTTGAATATAATCAAATACATACTCAATGTAATCGTCAGACTCATTCAAATATAATTCGTTGCTAACAGGAACAAACCTTGGCAATTGATGTACACCCAACCAAAGAAAAAAGGTAGACAAATCTTCGTCTCCATGAATGGGCAATTGCCAAAAGTCGTTTCCTGCTACATAATCAGTGTCGGTAAAAATGTTTTCAAAAAGAATGGCGGTGTTTTTCCCTAGTACATAATCTGCACCCAACAACAAGTCGCTTGCTTTTTCTATGTATTCACCTGTACTATTCAGTAAGGGAATATCAAACGATAGCGAACCTTTACGATCGGTATTGCCTTTAAAAATACTGAAAAGCGTATACACCATTTGTTGTGTTAGTGCCCCTCGTTCTTGTGGCAACACTTCCTTTATTTGCTTTCGAAAGATGCTCACAATATTCTGCGCTAGGTCATTCACATCGTTTGATCCGATATTGACAATTGCATTGACAAGCCTTTTTAACGCTCGTGTTTTACTTTCGTCCTTATCTTTTCTTTCGTCCTCAATTTCTACCGCAAGGGTACGATACAAATTTTGCAATAAAGCGTTGGACATAAACGCTATGGAAATTCCATCCATATCATAGTTGGCAACCTCTTTTTCATTCAGCATAAACGCTTGCTTCTCACTAGAAATCACCGCTTCATGAATATCAACTAAAAGCGGATAATGCATACCAGCACTTTGGTGTGTTTTAAAATAATCGTTCGTAGCAACATACTTTATAAAGGCTGCGCGTAACGCAATGGTAAAGCGTTCCTCAGTATTGAGTTTTTCAATGATATCACCAAAAGTTGCAGCGTCGTAATACTGTCTTGTATACATTTGCTGATCTTCCAATGGCAGTAACAATTTTGGGAAATACGATTGTAAGTTATTCGCTAAAACCCACTCGGAAAATGCATTGCCATAGTATTTCGCTGTTTGTTTGGTTGTATACGTTTCATCCACACATGGATAAATAGGCAAGCTATTTTGCAACTCTGTTATGATATCATAAAAACCATCCAATAACTTCGCATTGCTGTGATGCACTCGCGTCAATATACGATACGCATGCCAACAAACAGGTTGTGTGGTAAGTTGTGTGGTGGCAATTTTCCCCAATTGTGCGGCAATCTGTTGTAGTATGAAACGATTGGCTTCCGAATTGTTCAATTCCTTTCGCGAAGCATTCAGTTCAAAAGTTGCATGAATAATACATGGTAATTGTATCGGGACTTCCGTAGGAAAGTAGGTAAAGAAACAAGTGTCGCTATCTTTTAGTCCATCTTGCCATGCGATTTTAAAGCTATATTTAGAAGCATCTTTTGCGTATGTTAACTCTTCAGAATCATAGATGTTCCATACAATTTCGTTAACAATAGTATTGGATACTGTTTTGTACACCATCACTTCATGTGCTTGGATGTCAACGAGTTTTTCAAGAACGACATCTAAGGTTTCCGTGCCGCGGATTTCAATTTTTTGGGTATGATTTAAAAACAGCAGGGTTTCTTCCGAAATGGTAGCGAGTTGCGCCAAAATATCCGCTTCTTTGTCTGGCACATAATTTAAAACAATTTCCGTTTCCCAACCTTTGGCAGCTTTTCGGTCTGTATTACATTCAGGAATTGCCAAGATGGCAAACGGAATTTCACCAGATTGTACCTTTGGATTTTTTTCGGCAAGTATAGCCAAATCCGTAAGCTCGCAAAGTTCATGATATTGTGTTTCCGCATGCGCAGGAGAAAAACGCAACGCAATTTCTTGGGTACGTACTTCTACCGAAGTTACCCAATTTAAGATAGCGCGAAAGCCCAAGCCTTTGTTTCCTATAAACCCTTTGGGATCTTTGCCGCTATAATTGGCAAGCATCAACGATTCCAACCCTTCCAAAGAAAACGGCGTACCTGTGTTGGCAATGGTGAGTTGTTGTTGTGCGGTATCAAGCGTTATGCAAATACGATCTGTTTGGGCGTCGTCTGCATTTTGCAGCAGTTCCAACAACTGTCGCCCGTTGTAGTCTGCGGTATATTGTTTTTCAGAAGTATAATCTGCGATGACGCGCTTTGGACTTTTTTGGTATACATCAATGGCGTTCGCTATCAATTGATCAACAGCTGGTTTGTCAATAAGTACGGTATCGGTTTCTTGCATGTTTGGTAGGCTTGGTTACTATCATAAAAATTACTCCGTTTTATTTTCAAACACCTTTTCAAAATGCGCCCATGCCGTTTTATAATCGGCCACACGATCACATTTGTCAAAAGGAGCGTGGTAGGTGATTACTTTTCCTTGGTACAGTTCACTCTTTTCAATGGTATGTTTGTAGGTTTCGCCCGCTTTTAGGTCTTTAATGGTATCCCAAACGGGACGATCTACACCAACGCCTGTCAATCCTTTAGAGCAGGTAAACACAATGTTTCCAGTAGTATCATACCACGTATCGTCTTCGTTTTGTTGCAATACCGGAAACTGTACATTGTATATCAATATCAATTCTTCTAAGGTTAAACCGAGTGCCATGGCAGTAATAACGTCAATTTCTACCAGTGCTTGTCGGCGTTCAAACCAATTGCGCAGTGGTGTTTCCCATTGCCATGTTTTGGTTAAAGTACCAAAGGGTTTTAAACGCGCGTCAGTTTTGCTCCATGCATCTTGGGTAAAAGCTTCCTTAAAGTTGCGCTCCCAAAGTGGTGCATAATAGGTGTTGAGACAATTGAGTTGAAGAGTTCTGTTAAAAAGTTGATTTATGAACCGTTCTTCAACTCCTAAAGGTAAAGCAGTAACTCTGCTATCCGTTAAATTAGAAGCACCAATAGTTTTGATAAAAAAGTCCAATACTAATGAAGAACCAATACCTGTTAATTCAATTAGTTTACTTTCTTCTTTAAAGGTAACACTGATCAAACCATATACATGTGAAGTATTAGGAGGTAAAATAGCACCTGTTAGTGTACTCTCACCAGCCAGACTTAACATTTTTCGAAAACCAACTTTATAATAATCCAACCAATCATCATAAACGGGATTACCCAACTCATCTTTTCTAATTTCAAAACCTTTACTCACGGTTGCATATTCTTTTCCTTCATGCATTGGGACATAATTAGTACGAGCTATAAAATGTTCTTTTACAGATGAATGATCTAAAATATCATAATGCCCTTTTTCAGTACAGATGCTTCTAGGAGTTTTATACATTGGATTGGAAGTGAAAATATGAGGACCACTATATATCATTTCATAGTTTTCAACAGTAGGAAATTTTGTTTGGCGTTCAATATAACCATCATTTACATCATTGGTTTCATGCCAACCTTCACTAATTTTAGTATCAAAGTCATTAACAGTAGAGGGAAATTGTCCTAATTTATCTAACACGTTCATAATTTCTTTGGTATGTATGCTGACCAATTTGGCAGTTTCCCATGCATCCGAATTTTCAAAAGTATTGGCTATAATTCGTAACTCTTTTTCAGTAAAATGTACAATACGAGAACGATGTGGTTTTATATTCCATACAAAAGAATCAGAAGAATAGTCTTTTAGCTTCATTCCTCCAGATAATCCTAATCCGTCATGTATAAAACAACCATCAATTGTAACAGCTTGAAAAAGATTATTAATCGATTTAAAACTTATATCAGATTTTGTGCCTGCATAAATATTAGTTCCATACTTTTCTCTGTGTGCAACTTCAGTAAAAAGATTAAAGGCATTTTGAAACTGAAAATGATACAATAATCGTGGATAAACTTCTTTTCGCAAAGGTTGTCCTTTCGGATCGTCATAAATACTTTCAGGATGAATTAAACCTAAAAACCCTTTCTTAGAAATCCAATGAAAACCATTTTCTAAAATACACTTGTACAAGTTGGTTTGCTGTCCTTTGAGTAATGGATAGTTTTGAAAGGCATTCATAAATACCGCAGAAGCTTCTGTTTGTATGTATTCATGAAAGTAAGCTTCTTTTTGTGTGCTTTCTTGTAAAAAACTTTCTTGCAGTTTGCGTACTTGTGGCGCAGAGGTTTTTCGAATTGCCAGTTCTGGAAACACTTCACTCATCAAGCCTTTTTCTTCAAAGGTCAACTTTAACCAAGGTGGGTTTCCAACAGCAATATCAAAACCGCTACGTTCTATAAATACTTCTATAAACTCTAATTGGTAGTGAAAAAAGCTATTTTCTGTAGCAAGTCTGTTTACAATCTCACTCCGCTTATTCGTAAACAACGAACTTGGTTCTGCTTGTACCGCTGCGGTCAGTTTTTTTAAGGCACTTATTTTATCGGTTCGGTACGCTCTTAGCTTTTGCTGTGTCGGTTCTGCAGCAAACAAGTCAAACTGCTCTGTACTTGTGGTATCCACCTTAGCGGTGCTTTTCTGGGCATCATTTTCATTGGTGTCTGCAAGCAAGTCCATATCAATGTTAATAATCTTTTCTATATCATCATACCATTGTTGTCGTGTAGGCAGTTCTTTGGCTTCGCGCACATCCCAAAACCACAAGGCGCACCAATAGTCCATAATCAACTTTAATTTGTAATACGGCGCATTGGTGTCGTTTCGTTTGTTGGCCAAGTTTTCCTTTTCCGCATAATTTTGTATCGCCGTTTGTTTGGACGCTTCCAATCCATACACATTGGTAATAGAAATGGTTTGCGCATTTATTTTTGCTTGAAAGGTATAATGCTCGTCCAACAAGACATCTACAGCACGGGCTAGTTTTTGCAAGCGTTGGTATTCACTACCGTTAATTGGTTTGCAAAACTCCGTACGCCAAGCACTGACCGCTTTGGCTTCGTTTTCAAACTCTTTCTTCAACAGTTTAATGCCCGCTGACGGCACCATGTTTTTATCGGGCAACAAAAAGTGATATATTTCATCATCTTTTCGTTTGATGCCTTTTTCGCCAAATTTTATATGCGTAGGTGCGTGGTTCCACCATTCCTTTTTAATGGGTTTGTTGCGCTGTGCTTGTGTTCCCGTTTTCGGAAACTCTATATCAATCTCTTTCTTTTTATATATTTTTAACCAAGCACCAACTACGGCATTTCCAACTCCCAAACGATAGCCAAAAAACGGGGTTTCCATGTCTTTATGAATCACGTTGAGCCACAAAGAAAGTTTCCCCAATTCAATAGCAGTTGGGTTTAAATCGACGCCATAGGTATTGTTGGTGGCAATGTACGCTTTCACTTTTTGTAATTCTTCTCGGAAACGTTCGGGAGCAATTTTTTTGTTGGTTTCCTTTTGTCGGTACAACAAGTATGCTTCCGCCAGTTGGTTGATGAGCTCGTTGTGAAACGCGGCAGCACCCATGGCAGGTTCTAAGAGTTTCAATTCGAGCAATTCAGAAGCTTTCATATCGCCTTTGGCAACCTTTTCCAAGATGGACTTTAGCGTATATTTTACCGTACATTGCGTCAACACTTCGGGCGTATAATACGATGCCGATTTTTCGCGATCTCTACCACTCAAACGGTATACAAACTGTCCTTTCGGGATGATCACTTCGTGCCCTTCTGCATCTTTTAAAATTTCATCAGTATCAAAATCATCTCTGCGCTTCCGCGGAACTAACAAAGTGCCTTTTTGTGGTTTCTTTTTAGGATGTACTTCAATATAATCTTGTTCTGCATAAAACCCACGAAACGCCAGCAAACTTTCATAGACACTTCCCAATTGGTTGATGCCCAAGTTGGCATACGAAATACGCCCACGGTTTTTTCCTTTTATTTCTTTAGATAGCGAAAGTCTGCAAATAACATCTTGCCAAACAAAGTTTCGAAATTGTACGCCTTGCAATTGTTGCAGTTTGCGATCGTCAAACAAGGGCGAATCTATATGACGAATGCGAAAACTTTTGTTGCTTCCGTTTTCGTTTTCACGATAGCCTGCGCCCATTAAGGTAAACAGTTGCTGTAATGAGTGATGAAAAAAGTATCCGTTGCGGCTGTGATCGGTAATGAGTTGTGTTTGTTCCAAATCGCGCAGCATTTCCAGCGAATAGCCTTTTTGGTATACGCTGTCTGTAATGGGCAAGATGTCCAAATCTGCCCTAGATTCTGCATAAAACACAAACAACAAGCGATACACCAAGCTTAAACAATCGTCTTTTACCTGCGCTTCAAAACGGTCGTCTGTTTCGTCAAATTCTTCATGGCGAATGGTTTTTCGGTAATACAAGGCTTCATTTGCCAAAGCTTCTACAGCGTGAATGATGCCTTCTTTTAGATCTTTTGTAACCTCATACGCACTTTTATGACTGTCTTCTTCCAGTTGGTCCATCAAAACCATATCACTTTCTGGCGCGAGCATTTCTTTTGAAAATAGCAAATAAAATAACGAATGGTAGTTGCGATTGATGGTTGCTTCCGAAAAGAATTCTTCCAAATCAATATACAAATACGAGCCACGAAACCACTTTTCAACATCAATTAAAAACAATACATTTCCTGCTAATAATAAAATATACGCCGGACGTTCGCTTTGGTCTAATAAGCAGAGTTGCGAAATGGCTTTGTTGACAATTACGGGTGATATTTTTAATGTATCTGGCACGGTAAAAATACGACTCCATTGCTTTCGGTGGTAGCGTTGTTCTTTGGTTTGCAGTTCCGTTTCGTCAATATTGTAGCGTTGTTCAAACAAGCCATCGGGTTCTTCGTCACCTTCTTTAATGAGTGGCTGCATTTCCATAATCATCAAATGCAATGTGTCTCCGCGATACAGTTTGTGGCGTACAGGCAATACTTCGGTTTCACTAAAATGAAACGGTTCGTTGTATTGGTGTTGGTTGCCATTGTAGCCCAGCGCGTTGAGCAGTTGGGTATGAAACTGATGTGTTTCGTAGATTTTATCTTTGGTACGAATGCGTCCTTCTGTAATGGATTGTTTGAACTTGTAATATTTGGAGCGTAACGGCGTAATGCGTTTTTGCAATTCTTTTTGATCGTCGCTGCTATATCCAGATTTGGCATGTACTTTTTTTACGAAATCCTCATCAAAGTAATTCGTAGCAAAAAAGTCGCCTATGTTGTTGATAAACTTTATCATATATTATGCATTGTAAAATACCGCCATGACGTTAATGTATGCCTCAGCTTTTAACGCCAATGCATTTTGAATGTATTGACTTGATTTGCTGGCAATGGTTTTTATTTCGTCTATTTCTTTCTTTTTGCGTTCCTGCATAAAGTTGGTGTCTGCCGTATTTTCAAATTTAAGATCGAGTTGTTGCAGGGAAGATTGTTCCCATTGTTCTAGTTTTTCTTCTTGTGCTACCAATTTGCTAAACATTACTTTTGAAAGCGCTCCTTGCAAGGTTTTCATGTGCTTGTTTTTTGCATAGTTAATAGCAATGGGCAGTTGTGTTTGTAAGTGTTGCAATTCGTCGGCAGTAATTTCTTCATTGTACACGTTTTCAATCAGTTTGTATTTCTTTACAAAATCTGTAATAGACAAGCAATCTATTACGTTTGATTCGGACACACCGACTACGAAGAAATCGGCTATAACAGGTTGCCCTAAATTGTTAGAGGTTTGTCCTTGCAAGATGTACCACGCGGTGTTTTCAGGCAGTTTATTGCTAAATTTTGCTGCCAATGCTTGGTTTTTGGGTACGCTGGCTTCCAGTTTGGTCATGTAGAACCGAATGGCAGGGTGTAAGTCGTACAATATTTGAAACGCTGCCCAATCGCCTTTTTTCTTACGCGCTTCGGCAATTGCTTGCTGCACCAGCGCTTTGTCGGTAGTTAGTTTAAAAACCTCATTAATTTTTGGCTTGGATTCGGGCGGCAAGTCATATAAAATTTTGTGTAACTCTTTGGTATTGGTCAGTTCCAAGTATTCGTCTTCACTGTGAAAGGTGTATTCGGAAGCTTTTATCAGTTGATCGCTGTGCAATTGCTTGAATAGCGCTTCGTAAAAGTCAAAATCTTTGCTAAAAATGGTACTTGGCGCTTCATAAGGATGTTCGGTAATGATGGCGGCGGTTTCTTCCGATTCATCAAAAATACCAATGCTATAGTCAAACGCTTCTTCTTCCAAGAAGTCTTCGTCTTGCTGTTCTAGGGCTTCAATTACTTTATTGGTTTCTTCTTGGGCATTGTAAAGTTGCATCACAGCACCAATATCGCCCAGTGTTTTGTGTTTTTCTTCTTCTTTTTTGGTAAGATTGTTAATGATGTGTAAATCGGTTCGCAACGCTTCATCTTTCGTTTTTCCTACCAAATAATAGATGTAGGGTGTTTTAGTTTGTCCATACCGATCTATACGCCCGTTGCGTTGCTCCAAAGTGATGAGCGACCAAGGAATGTCGTAGTTAAACATGTGGTTGCAGTAGTAATGCAAATTGACACCTTGCGAACCTGCGTCTGAACAGAGTAGGATACGCACCTTGCTGTCTTCCTTTCCAAAATCTTCTATAATTTGTTGTTGTTCTACATCTGAGTCGGAACCACTAAACGATTGTATGGCGTCTTCTTTGATGCCAAAATCGCGCATTAAATTTTCTTTAAGATAGGCGAGTGTGGCAATGCGTTCGGCAAATACTACATACCGATCGTCTTTCTTTTTGCCCGACCAGCCAAGTTGCTGCAAAGTGTGTGTAAATTTTTTGTATTTACTGTCTGCCTTGGTTGCAATGATTTGTTGTAAATGTGTTTCTAATGTTTGCAAAATGTCCAAACTGTCTTCAAATTTTTTCGAAGGTTGACTGATGTCGCGCACCTTTTCAATACGGTTTTGAATGCTCTCTAACGCAGCTTTTGGTGAAGACATGAAAGCTTTGAAAATCATGATGGAAAACAACAGGTCATCTTTTGATTTTTGACGCTGCAACGCATCCAAGCCTTGCAACTTTAATCCTTGTTGGTAGCGTAGAAAGGCAATTTCTTGCGCAGACAAGTCTGTTTCCAAACGAATGATTTCACGGTCTTGAAAGTTGGCTTTTACGGCGTCTTCTGTAATGTCATTTTTAAAGCGACGTACATAAAACGGAGCTACATCTTCTTTGGTATAGTTGCCACTTTTGGGAATTGCTGTGGGTTCAATCATGTTAATGAGGTTGGCAAAGCTTTCTTTTTTCCCGTTATGAGGTGTGGCAGAAGTCAAAATCAATGATTCGCATTGTTTGGCTAAGAATTGTGCCAAGTTTCCGCGCTGACTTTGATTGTTTGCCACCGTATGACATTCGTCAATGACAATAATATCCCAGCGCGATTTTTCAATATAATGTCGAAACTTTGCGTTGTTCTTTAGGGTGTCAATTGACACAATCGTTTTATCATAAAAATCAAATGGATTTTTATTGGAAGGCAGGACGTCTTTAATTTTAGCAATTCCCTGACTGTCCAATCGCATCAACGGAATGGCAAAGCGATTCCATAATTCTTGTTGAAACTGTCCTAATATAGATTTTAATGCCAAAACCATGATGCGCTTTCCTTTTCCACGTTTCATCATTTCAGCAATAAAGATGCCTACTTCAATAGTTTTTCCCAATCCTACACCATCGGCAATAAGCAATCGTGGACGCGGTAATTGCAATGCAGTTAAGGTAGGTGTAAGTTGGTATTCAGACAGATTGAATGCCGCTTTGGACGCAATGGTAATTTTATCTGAATACAAGGCTGAATTTCGGATGTGCGTTTCTATATAGAGTTTTGACTTGCGGTAACCGTTTCCGGTATCGGCAATAAAAATGGTATCGTTGGGATCTACGGGTTTTATTTCCGTATCAATTTTGGTATCAAATGTAAAACGCTTTCCTTTCACCAACTCACTGATTCCTTCTGCATCGAGTAGTTGACTGTTGTCTGAATTGTTGACGACGTTGGTTACTAAGAAATCCTCACCTCGGGTAGTGATTCGTTGCCCTGCGGCAATGGTTGGTTTGTGCATTATTATTAGTTAATGATTCAAGCGCTATAAATTTCGTTTTTTCGTATGAAACTTAACAGCAATTTGTAAAGATTTTTCATTGCGAAGTATCATTATAGCATATACAGCGACGTAAATATAAAATTCATATTGATTATCATACTAAATAAAACACTAAAATAGAGTATTTATCAAAGATATGATTGTGGTTTCCCGTAATTGTGTGGATTGGGTAGTCTTCGAGTGCCTCAGACTACTTTGAGTGCTTCAGACTACTTTGAGTGCTTCAGATAAGGGTAGTCTTCGAGTGCCTCAGACTACAACGACATCGACTACAAACAACGAGGGCTGAGGCACTCGAAGCCCGAAGCCCGAAGCCCGAAGCCTAATTACAACAACATCGACTACAAAAAACGAGGGCTGAGGCACTCGAAGCCCGAAGCCCAAACCCAAAATCCCTTAGCATATTTTTAAAAAGATAAATCTTACAATTTTGTCCAAAATTCAACGCTTATTTCCAAAAATCAACGCTTACAAAATACTTTTCGTTTGTTAGAAATTTTTTTCGACATTCATATTCATGAAACACTGTTGACACAGGAAATGATTCGCTCTAAAACTCGTTTGGAAGCATTGCTTTGGTGGAAGTTTTTTTTGTAAATCGCATTGCAATCATACACTGCCTTAAAAAAATCGTTGGAAAGTCTGTTGCAGTCCTGCGAGGACCTTTCCAATGTGTTTGAAAGCTGTTGCATGGCTGCGAGAACGTTTCCAACACGTTGGGAAGTTTGCTGCAAGGCTGCGTGGACGTATCAAATGTGTTGGAATGTATGTTGCAGCGCTGCGAGAACGTTTCCAATGCATTGGAAAGCTTGCTGCAGGTCTGCGAGAAGGTTTCAAACGCGTCGGAAAGCTTGTTGCATTGCTGCGAGAAGGTTTCAAACGGCTTTTTATTGCGAATAATGTAATAAAACAGTGAAAAACGAACAAAAAATTATGAATTATTTAAAATGAACACAGATGGAAATACCTGTTTTTTCTCGCTATAGAAATAGCGAATTTTTACAATACATGAAAGATGTATTGGAATTAGTGAATGCGCAAGATGTAGACGCATTACAATTAACGGCACAACGCGATGACTTGCTAAGTATGACACAACAGATGGACACTTTGTTTCAACAAGAGCAAAGTAGTGGCATAACACAAGAATTGATTGATTTAGATACGCGCCGAGATCGGGCGTTTATGGGCATTAAAGGATTGTTAGAGTCGCATGAATACCACTATGAGGAAGTCATGCAAAACGCAGCACGTAGTTTACTGTACAATTTGAATTCTTTTGGCACCAATATTCCGCGAATGAATTACCAAGCAGAAACCGCGGTTATTGATAGCATGTTAGCCGATTGGAGTACAGAACCTGATTTAACCGCTGCCATCACTACCACAGGCATTAGCAATTGGGTAGCAGAGCTGACAGCAGCTAATGCAGGTTTTAATGATCGCTTTTTGGCAAGGGTTTCAGAAAGTGCAGCCAATACCTCAAAAAGTTTTACAACCATGCGCGATGATAGCAATACTGTGTATCGTGTATTGGTGGCACATATTGAAGCACATGCAACGCTGGGTACCAATGCCACGCATCAATCGCTAGTAAATGAAATCAGTGAATTGGCAACGCAATACAATCAAACCGTAAATGCACGTTTGCGATCAGACACCACAGACACGAGTGATACAGATATGAGTGATGAAGTGGAGTAGTCTTCGAGTGCCTCAGACTACTTTGAGAGCCTCAGACTACATGGAATGTGGATTAGAGTATGTGTTGACTACGGTAAGGGTAGTCTTCGAGTGCCTCAGACTACTTTGAGAGCCTCAGACTTCTTTGAGAGCCTCAGACTACTTTGAGTGCTTTAGACTATACGGAAGTGGACTACGGTAAGGGTAGTCTTCGAGAGCCTCAGACTACACGGTATGTGAACTAAAAAGAATGCAGACTATAAATAACGCGAACAACAAAGAAAGCGGACTAAAAAGAAAACAGACAACAAAGAAAGTGGATAACAAAGTAAGCAGGCTGAGGCCCTCGAAGCCTGAGGCCCTCGAAGCCTGAGGCACTCGAAGCCCGAAGCCCGAAGCCCGCATAAATAATAAAAAACATGCCAAAAGGATATATGTACATTTTAGAATGTGGTGATGGTAGTTACTACACAGGCAGTACCAAGTATCTAGCCAAACGTTTTATGCAACATGCTAGAGGGGAAGGCGCTAACCATACCAAAAAGCATTTGCCTGTAAAGTTGGTTTTTGTAGAAGAGTACAACCGAATTGACACAGCTTTTTACCGAGAAAAGCAGGTGCAAGGTTGGAGCCGAAAAAAGAAAGAAGCACTGATTGATGGGAAGTATGCTAAACTTCCAGAATTGTCTATTGCGTATCGGGACAAGTAGTCTTCGAGTACCTCAGACTACGATGAGTTTCGAGTGCCTCAGACTACGATGAGTTTCGAGTGCCTCAGACTACGATGAGTTTCGAGTACCTCAGACTACGATGAGTTTCGAGTGCCTCAGACTACGATGAGTTTCGAGTACCTCAGACTACGATGAGTTTCGAGTGCCTCAGACTACGATGAGTTTCGAGTGCCTCAGACTACGATGAGTTTCGAGTGCCTCAGACTACGGTGAGTTTCGAGTGCCTCAGACTACGATGAGTTTCGAGTGCCTCAGACTACGATGAGTTTCGAGTACCTCAGACTACGATGAGTTTCGAGTACCTCAGACTACGATGAGTTTCGAGTGCCTCAGACTACGATGAGTTTCGAGTGCCTCAGACTACGGTGAGTTTCGAGTGCCTCAGACTACGATGAGTTTCGAGTGCCTCAGACTACGATGAGTTTCGAGTGCCTCAGACTACGATGAGTTTCGAGTGCCTCAGACTACGATGAGTTTCGAGTGCCTCAGACTACGGTGAGTTTCGAGTGCCTCAGACTACGGTGAGTTTCGAGTGCCTCAGACTACGATGAGTTTCGAGTGCCTCAGACTACGGTGAGTTTCGAGTGCCTCAGACTACGTTGAGTTTCGAGTGCCTCAGACTACGATGAGTTTCGAGTGCCTCAGACTACGATGAGTTTCGAGTGCCTCAGACTACGATGAGTTTCGAGTGCCTCAGACTACGATGAGTTTCGAGTGCCTCAGACTACGGTGAGTTTCGAGTGCCTCAGACTACGGTGAGTTTCGAGTGCCTCAGACTACTGTGTTTGGATTACAAACAACGCGGACTAAGGTTCTCAAAATATATACGCGGACTGAGGCACTCGAAGTCCGCACTACACGCGTACATAGCTAAGCACTAACCCGCGTACTGAGGTTCTCAAAATATATACGCGGACTGAGGCACTCGAAGTCCGCACTACACGCGTACATAGCTAAGCACTAACCCGCGTACTGAGGTTCTCAAAATATATACGCGGACTGAGGCACTCGAAGTCCGCACTACACGCGTACATAGCTAAGCACTAACCCGCGTACTGAGGTACTCAAAATATATACGTGGACTGAGGCACTCGAAGTCCGCACTACACGCGTACATAGCTAAGCACTAACCCGCGTACTGAGGTTCTCAAAATATATACGCGGACTGAGGCACTCGAAGTCCGCACTACACGCGTACATAGCTAAGCACTAACCCGCGTACTGAGGTACTCAAAATATATACGTGGACTGAGGCACTCGAAGTCCACCCTACAAAGAACACGGAATCAGGCACTCGAAGTCCACCCTACAAAGAACACAGATTACACACAACGCGGGCTGAGGCACTCGAAGCCCGAAGTCCAACACCTAACACCCAACATCTTACAAAAAAGTCGCAAAAAAACCTTAAAATTTATTTTTAGAATAGAAAAAGCTTTCTATATTTGCATCCGCAATCGGGAAATACTCGATGAGACACTCGGAGAAATGGCAGAGTGGTCGAATGCGGCAGTCTTGAAAACTGTTGACTGTAACAGGTCCGGGGGTTCGAATCCCTCTTTCTCCGCAAAACCCTTGTTAATCGTAAGATTTTCAAGGGTTTGTTTTTTTAGGTGTACAAATAGGTGACAGTTCTAGTCATACACGCTCAACATCTTCACGAATCTACCATCTTTACAGGATGCTTGTCATCATCAATGGCAACAAACGTAAAAAAGCCGGTGACCACTTTGGTTCTTCCTTCTTGGTACATCTTTTCCATAAAAATATCTACCTTCACCACACAACTCGTGTTTCCTACTTTTACAACTTTGGCAACCAATTCCACCAACGTTCCTTGTGGAATCGGTTCGGTAAAGTCAATCTTATCCGTAGAAACCGTGACGACTTTCTTTCGGCTAAAGCGTGTGGCACAAATAAAAGAAGCTTCGTCCATCATGTGCAAAGCCGTGCCGCCAAACAAGGTGTCGTAATGATTGGTGGTGTTCGGAAATACGGCTTTAAATATATGAGTTTCAGAATTTTTGATGCGAGTTTCTATAGATGCGTTCATAGGTAATGGATTTTATTATCAAGCAATTAATTTATTCTATGACAAAAACCGATGTTCCTTTTTGGCTATTGCGTATTTTTGAGGAAATAAATTTTGAAACTCAAAGATAGCGTATATGCAAATAATAGAAAGTCTAAAATGGCGATATGCCACGAAAAAGTTTGATGCCAATCGCTTTTTGGACGACAGTCAAATAGAAATCCTAAAAGAAGCTTTTAACCTTACGGCAACTTCTTACGGTTTACAACCCATTCGTTTGGTAGTGATTAAGAATAAAGAATTGCAAGCGCAATTGGTACCACATTCGTGGAATCAGAAGCAGGTGGTAGACGCTTCCCATGTATTGGTATTATGTATTGACACGACGATTGATAGTGAATCTATTCAAAACTATTTTGAACGTGTAAAAGCCATTCGCAAGACGCCAGATCAAATTTTAGCACCTTTTAGAGAGTTTATGATTGATACCTTCTCAAAGAAAACGGACGAAGAATTGAAAACATGGGCGGCAAAACAAGTGTACATCGCTTTAGGAAACCTACTCACAGTTTGCAGTGTAGAAAAGATTGACTCCTGTCCGATGGAAGGGTTTATACCTGAAAAATATGATGAATTGTTAGGATTGGAAGCGCATGGACTTTCTTCCGTATTGGTATTGCCAGTTGGATACAGAGCCGAAGACGATATGTTTTCTGAGATGAACAAAGTACGTAAGACGATTGCAGAAAGTGTGATGGAAATGTAATTTTTTGGCAAGATTGTTGTTTTAACACAAGAAACATATATATTTGTTTTACGTTGAAACACCATTACTTATGAAGAAACTACTGTTTTTAGCCGCTTTTTTTATTGGATTTTCTGCACTTGCACAAGAAGAGGTGAAACTCAATTGGCTGACCGATTTTGAAGAAGCTAAGAAAATTTCCAAAAAGGAAAAGAAACCCATTTTAATTTATTTTACTGGTAGCGATTGGTGTCCACCGTGTAAAATGCTGAAAGAAGATTTTTTCTACACCAAAAAATTCAAAAAAAAATCGAAAAACTTTGTGTTGGTGATGGCAGATTTTCCAAGACGTATTGATATCATTACCGATGCGGAACGTCAACAGAATAGAAAGCTTGCTCAGAAATACAATACCAAGAACAAATTTCCAAACCTTGTTGCGGTAAATCATAAAGGTAAAGAACTCGACAACATCATGTCTTACAATATGATGCGCAATACGAACAGACATTATAAGTTTTTGGATAAGGTGTTGAAAAACTATTAAAAATATTCACATAAAAATAACCTCTTTTCTATACTTTTGTAGTTGGAAAAGAGGTTTTTCATTGTCATACCAATGCTACAATAAAATGCGGTGCAAAGCATTAAAATTTGTCGCAGATTCTAATAGGATTGATATGATACACATTAGATCAACTAAAAATAGAATACTATGCCTGGATTTGAATTGTTTGGTGATGCCGAACGTAAAGAAGTACATGATGTATTGGAGAGTGGCGTGCTCATGCGTTACGGTTTTGACGGAATGCGAAATGGACATTGGAAAGCAAAAGAATTAGAACAAGCACTACAAGCACAGTTTGATGTAAAACATGCACAATTGGTCTCCAGCGGAACGGCGGCAGTCTCTGTAGCACTTGCTATTACAGGTATTGGCGCAGGCGATGAGGTTATTATGCCAACCTTTACGTTTGTGGCGAGTTTTGAAGCGATTATGATGTTGGGTGCCATTCCGGTATTGGTTGATATTGATGATACACTTACGTTAGATCCCAAAGCGGTTCGCAACGCTATTACACCAAAAACGAAAGCCATTATGCCAGTACACATGTGCGGAAGCATGGCAAATTTAGGAGAAATTAAAGCGATTTGTGACGAACATAATTTGATTTTGGTAGAAGATGCTTGTCAAGCCATTGGCGGCACGTATCACGGAAAAGCCTTAGGAACCATTGGTGATGTTGGCTGTTTTTCATTCGATTTTGTAAAAACCATGACTTGTGGAGAAGGCGGAACCATCATTACAAACAATAGCAAATATGCATTGAATGCAGATCATTACAGTGATCACGGACATGATCATGTTGGAAGCGATCGCGGTGCAGAAACACATCCGTTTTTAGGCTATAACTTTCGTATTTCAGAATTAAATGCAGCAGTGGGTTTGGCACAAGTACGTCGTTTGCCAGAATTCTTAGACATTCAAGAAAAACATTATACAATACTGCGAGAAGCCTTGGCAGACATTCCAGAAGTTACCTTTAGAACCGTTCCTGAAGGCGGTGTGGAAAGTTATGCGTTTCTCAATTTCTTCTTACCCGATTTGGAAATTGCACGCACAGTCATGACAGGTTTTAAAGAAAATGGCATTGATGTATGTTTTCATTACTACGACAATAACTGGCATTACATTCGCAAGTGGGAACATTTGAAAAACTTAAAGTCGTTGTATCCTATTTCTAAGGAAGTAAAAGATGGCATGCAATACTTGGACACGAAAACCTTTGAACAATCGGATCAGTATATTGCGCGAAATATTTCTTGTTTAATTAAGATGTCTTGGACAGCAGCAGAAGTACAGGCAAGAGCTGCAAAGATGCGTGAGGTGATTTTGGAAGCGGTATCGTTGTCGGTGTAGTTTTGAAATGCTGAATTTGAAATGTTGAATGTTGAATGTTGAATTGGAGTGTACCCGAAACGTCATTGCGAACGCAGTGAAGCAATCTGTTACTTAAAAGAACAGAATCGTTATACAATACACAGATTACCACGTCGCTTCGCTTCTCGTAAAGACGCTTCAAAGCGATTGGTTTTCTATGAACTTCTCAATACATTTTTCTTTTCATTTCTACTCGGCTCAATGTGACAGAAAAACACTTGAAGTGACGTTTGTGGTTTATTGCTAACATGCTAAATTTTATATTGAAAAGTGTTTGATACGTCATTGCGAACGCAGTGAAGCAATCTGTTACTTAAAAAGAACGGAATCGTTGAAAATACACAGATTACCACGTCGCTTCGCTTCTCGTAAAGACGCTTCAAAGCGATTGGTTTTCTATGAACTTCTCAATACATTTTTCTTTTCATTTCTACTCGGCTCAATGTGACAGAAAAACACTTGAAGTGACGTTTGTGGTTTATTGCTAACATGCTAAATTTTATATTGAAAAGTGTTTGAAACGTCATTGCGAATGCAGTGAAGCAATCTGTTATTTAAAAGAACAGAATCCGTTATACAATACACAGATTACCACGTCGCTTCGCTTCTCGTAAAGACGCTTCAAAAACTTAGCACAAACAAAAAAACAAAAAAGTCTAAAAGCGCGTAGCGCGGTCTAAAAGCAAAGCGATCTAGCATCTAAAAGCGGAGCGGTCTAATATCTAACAACAAGCGATCTTAATAAGAAACATAATCCACAATCTCCAAACCGTAGCCAATCATTCCGACACGTTTTTCTTGATGTGTATTCGTTACCAATTTGATTTTGCTAATATTGATGTCGTGAAGTATTTGCGCTCCAATTCCGAAGTCTTTGGAATCCATTTTTATCTTTGGTGCTTTGTATTCGCCGTTGTTTTGCAAAGCTTTCAATTCTTTGATTCTATGCAATAAATTCAACGAACTGTGATCTTGGTTGATGAATACAATGGCTCCTTTACCTTCTTCATTGATCAAACGGAACATGTCATCTAGCTTCTTATCAGCGTTGTTGGTCAATGTTCCTAATATGTCATCGTTTACCAAGGTAGAGTTGATACGCGTTAATACATGTTCATTCGAAGTCCAACTTCCTTTTGTAAGCGCAATATGAATTTGATTGTTGGTTGTTTGTTGGTATGCACGCAATCGGAAATCGCCGA
The DNA here is from genome assembly GCF_003352465.1 of Kordia sp. SMS9. Lineage (NCBI taxonomy): Bacteria > Pseudomonadati > Bacteroidota > Flavobacteriia > Flavobacteriales > Flavobacteriaceae > Kordia > Kordia sp. SMS9. The sequence goes on from NZ_CP031153.1 coordinate 3,546,939, forward strand.
AACGTGTTTGTACGTTGAAATCTTCTTTCTTTTCAATCAACGAATCGTGTTCCATTCGGTAGGCAACCAGATCTTCAATTGAAACTATTTTAAGATCGAAATTTTTAGCAACTTCTAGCAATTGTGGCAAACGCGCCATGGTTCCGTCTTCATTCATGATTTCTACAATCACACCCGCAGGTTGCAACCCAGCCAAACGGGCAAAGTCAATTGCCGCTTCTGTATGACCAGTTCTACGCAATACGCCACCTTCTTTCGCTTTGAGCGGAAAAATATGTCCAGGACGTGCTAAATCGAACGGACGTGTGTTTTTGTCAATTAATGCTTGCACTGTTTTGGAACGATCGGAAGCCGAAATTCCTGTGGTTACACCGTTTCCTTTCAAGTCTACCGAAATGGTAAAAGCCGTTTCCATCGGATCGGTGTTGTTGCTCACCATCATGCCTAATTGCAGGTCTTTACAGCGATTTTCCGTTAACGGTGCGCAAATTAATCCGCGACCATGTGTTGCCATAAAGTTGATCATTTCTGGTGTCACCATTTCAGCCGCCGCTAAAAAATCACCTTCATTCTCACGATTTTCATCATCAACTACAATGATTACTTTTCCTTGTCGGATGTCTTCAATAGCTTCGTGAATGCTGTCTAATTGTGTAGTTGGTTTCACTTTTGTAGTTGATGTCATGAGTTGTATAATTTTAGTGCAAAAATAGGGATTCTTGTGAAAAAAATTAGAATAAAGAATGCGAAAGATTGATCATACTATATACACAGTTTATGAGAATATCATTTTTGTAGCGTAAAAGTGTATATTTTGTAATTATTCAATGCTATCAAGTGCTTGTTTTATTCTATTCTTAATAAAAAAGTACATGATAAAATAAATAGGAATTCCAATAAAGTATATAATTTGAACTGTGTTGTTGATACCACCTTCATCACCTAAGGCTTTTGATAGATCATGTAAGTGGAAAAATGATTTTATAAAATTATACAGATAAAATAGTAACGAAATTATCCAAACAGCAAATAAAATTGCAATAAGCCAATCGTCCATTTTTACATTGTTTAATAAAATTGGAATTGCTCCACCAAAGATCGATGAGATAATATAATATAAGAAGGTTAGCTTTGATGTATTAAAAAACTTTTTATGGCTGCTATCCGCTTTATCATATTGCACGTTTTCAAAAAAGCCTAATACTTTTAACCTACGTTGTGAAATACCGCGTTCTTCCAAAATACCAATTGCTAAACTGCGCTCGCCTTCAGTATAATTAAACTGACGATATCTTTTTACGACATTCATCAATCTAGTATTACTTAATGCTTTAAATTTCTCAGTACTTTCTCTATCAGTTTCAGTGATCTCTGCTAATTCGGGAAGTACATCAGTTTCTTCATCCTCTTCTTCTGTGAGTTTTACAAAGAATCCTTTTAAAGAAAAACTGAACAATCCTTGATCGGACGTGGCTCTTCGTGTAAAGTAAATACTCAACGGAAGCATGATTAGGGTAGAAAGCCACGTTCCTAGCCACGGAGGAATACTGCCATCTTCCGCGCTGTTTTTTCCAAAGATGCCAATAAAGTGATAGGCTAAAAATAAACAGATGGCAATAACCATTGGTAAGCCAATTCCACCTTTACGAATAATGGCTCCTAAAGGCGCACCCACAAAGAATAGAATGATACAGGCAATGGCAACGGCAAATTTGTCGTGTAAGTATATTTTTTGATGATTTATTTTTTTCTCCATGCGCTTGAAACGATTTTGCGTATTGTCAAGCGTGGTGCGGCGTCCTTTGATATTGGTAATGGAAATGTCTAACGCGCGCTTTTTGTTTTTGAGTGTTAATACATCCAATAGATTGTCGGTGGCTTTGATAGAATCTAACGGCACACGATTGGTGGTATCTTTTTCAATGATGACAATTCCGGTACGTTTGTACATGTTGTTTCCAAAACCAACTTTTTCTTGATCGTATTTGCGTTCAAAGGAAGCGATTGTATCATTGAGTTGTTGCACTTTGAACATTTTGTATGTGCTGTAACTTTCATCCTCCAAATCTACTTTATTGATGTCGCGCAAATCGACATTCATAATGTATTTTTCAAACGAAACTTTGGCGTGTTGTTGGCGCATGATCGCTTTTGGATCAGTAGATTTTACATCTTCGTAGCGATTTCCATCAAACAATACCATTTGCAAAATATCAGAGTCGGGACTGCTTTTTAGTTCGCCGTTTTTCGATTTGATGACAATGCGGTTTTTCTTGTCGTTTGATTTTTGGTGAATGATCACTTTGTCTAGCAATTGATCGTTGTCGCCATATTTTTTATCAACCTTGATATTTATATTCCCAATATCATTAAAAACACCTTCGCCAATGGCTAATGCAGGTTTTTTCTTGGCTAAGTTTTTACGAAGATTGTATTGTTTGAATTCTGACCACGGTATGACGTTATTGCTAAAGAAGAATGTTCCAATTCCCAATAAGACAATAAAAATGGTGAGACTTCTCATGGCACGTTGCAATGAGATTCCTGTGGATTTCATGGCGGCGAATTCGTAGCTTTCTGCAAAACGACCAAACGTCATGATAGAAGATACCAAGATGCTTAACGGCAATACGAGCGGAATTAGTTTCGGTGCGGTGTAGAGTAGGAATTTAAAAATAATTTCCACGTCCAAGCCTTTTCCTGCCAATTCTCCTATAAAAAGCCAAACGGTTTGTAATATGAATATGAACATAAATATTACAAACACGGTAAGGAACGTTAAGAGATAACTTTTAAGTATGTATCTATCTAGTATTTTCAAGTAGCCTAGTTTTTATCTATATAATAGTCCTCGTATTTCGATTCGTCAAATATAAATAAGCTTTTTGATAATGGCTGATTCGTTTTAAAAGAATTAACAGTTAATGTAGTAATTGTACCGTTTTTTCCTGTTTCAATTAAGTTGTAGATGTGTTTAGTTTTTTCGTCAATTCCTAATAAAACAGTTTTAATGTCTGATTCTGAATTTGTTGGCGTTAATTTTACGTATTGAATTTTTCTGCCGCGCACATTTTGCAAAATATCCCAAGCGTAGGTATATCCTTTTTTGTAGAAAGTCAACATTTCAGATGGAGATAAACCTGTTTCATCATCTTCGGTGTCAGAAATCGTTACTTCTTCGTTAGCAGGAACAATGGTATATACTTTTTTAGTGTCGTAAATTTTGGTGAACCCTAAAAAGTTGAGCAAATATTTTTCACCTTCCAAGGTAACATTTCCTTTGGATTCTTGCTTGGTGTTTGCTTCTTTGTTGTTTAATTCGTATTTGAATTCAATTTGAATGTTTTCGTAACTATTCACTTTGGCAGAAACATCTTCTAATAGTTTTTTTGCTTTTTCTGCATTTTGAGCATTTACACCAACGGTAAATACACTTAATACGAACACTAAAACTAATTTTTTCATTTTATCCATTTTTTTCGTTTTCTAATAATTGTTCTAAAGCTAAAATATCTGGAACGAGCACTTGACGTGCTTTGCTTCCTTCGAACGGACCTACAATTCCAGCAGCTTCTAATTGATCAATAATACGTCCTGCACGGTTGTATCCTAATTTTAACTTTCGTTGCAATAAGGAAGCAGAACCTTGTTGCGCTATCACAATAACTTCGGCTGCTTGTCGGAACAATTTGTCGCGATCTGCAATGTCTATATCAAGACTTGTGCCACTTTCTTCCCCTGAATATTCAGGCAGTATAAAGGCTTCTGGATAGGCTTTTTGCGCACCAATATAATCTGTAATTTTTTCTACTTCTGGCGTGTCTACAAACGCACATTGAATACGAATTAAATCGTTTCCTTGCGTGTACAACATGTCACCACGGCCAATTAATTGATCGGCTCCTGAATTGTCTAAAATCGTGCGCGAATCTATTTTCGACATTACACGGAAGGCAACTCTCGCAGGGAAATTCGCTTTGATCATTCCCGTGATTACGTTCACAGAAGGTCTTTGTGTTGCTATGATTAAGTGAATTCCGATGGCACGTGCCAATTGTGCCAAACGTGCAATAGGCGTTTCTACTTCTTTTCCTGCGGTCATGATGAGATCGGCAAATTCGTCCACAACCAATACAATATATGGTAAAAACTTATGTCCGTCGTTCGGATTTAGTTTTCGTGCTTTAAATTTGGCATTGTATTCCACAATGTTACGACACAAGGCATTTTTCAACATGTCGTAGCGTTGATCCATTTCAATACAGAGTGAATTCAGCGTGTTGATTACTTTGGAATTGTCTGTGATGATGGCTTCTTCCGAATCGGGAAGTTTTGCCAAATAATGACGTTCTATTTTGTTGAATAATGTTAATTCTACTTTTTTCGGATCGACCAATACAAATTTTACCTCAGCGGGATGTTTTTTGTATAAGATTGATGTTAGAATACAATTTAATCCAACTGATTTTCCTTGTCCTGTAGCACCTGCCATTAATAGGTGTGGCATTTTGGCTAAATCGACGACCAAGGTTTCATTGCTGATCGTTTTACCAAATGCAATAGGCAACTGCATTTCTGCTTGTTGAAACTTCTTGGAAGCAATGGCAGAACGCATGGAAACAATCGCTGGTTTTTTGTTTGGCACTTCAATTCCGATGGTTCCTTTTCCTGGCATGGGCGCGATGATACGAATTCCCAAGGCAGCTAAGGAAAGCGCAATATCATCTTCTAAGTTTTTAATTTTAGAAATACGCACGCCCGCTTCGGGTATGATTTCGTAGAGTGTTACTGTTGGTCCAACGGTTGCTTTGATGCTGGCGATTTCTATTTTGTAATTGCGTAGCGTGGTTACAATTTGGTTTTTATTTTCTTCGAGTTCTTCTTGATTGATCGTAATTGAACTTCCGTTGGTGTAGTCTTTTAAGAGTTCAATGGTTGGAAAACGGAAGTTGCCCAATTCGAGTGTTGGATCGAATTCTCCGTGTTCTTTGACGAGCTTGTCTGATAAATTTTCAGCGACCGTTTTTTCTTCTATGATTTTTTCGACTTGAATTTCGGTTTCTTCTTCCTCTTTTGGAATCTCTACTTCGAAAGAAGTGTCTTTTATTGCTGTGTCTTTCTTTTGATCTGTTCCCGAATGATTTTTGATGGTTGGTTGTAAATTTTGAACCGATAATTCAAATTCAGACTTTTTTTCTTCCTTTTCTGAAGTAGTTTCATCTAAAGTTTCAGCAATTTCTTCTGTAGGAGGTGTTTCTGAAGCAGTTGTCGTTTCAGCTTCGCTTGGAGTTTCTGTAGTGTTTGCGGCAGCTTCTTCTGTGGTAAAATCTTCTTGTAGGTCTGTTTTTTTCTTCTTTACATAGTCAGCTACATGTTCTGGCGTAAGCTTTAAACGTAGTACTGCGTAAATGATCGCTCCAAAAAGTAATAACAAACCAACGCCAATTTTGCCTATATAAGTTTGTAAGTACGAGTTGATTTCAAAACCAATAGTTCCACCTAAAATTGGAGCGGATTCAAAGAAAAATCCTAAAAAGACAGCTAACCATATCACAATGATACTTCCCCAAAACCATTTGTGAAATAATTTCTTTTTCGTATCCATTAACATATGCAGTCCTGTCATAAATAACAAGCTGGCAAATATAAACGAGGCGATTCCGAATCCTCTGTAGATAAAAAAGTCACTGATACGTGCGCCAAAACGTTGCATCCAGTTTTGTGTTTGCACATTTCCATCTGAACTATCCAACACACTTTGATCGACTTCACCTGTAAAGAAATACGAAGCAAAGGCAATAAAAAGTGCTATTGCAAACAACATGAGTAAACTTCCCAAGATAATTTGATGCTGTCGGGTAAAAGTAAAATCAGGTTTTTTGAATTTTGAACCTTTCGAAGTCTTTTTTGTTGTTTTAGGTTTTTTTACGGTTTTTTTCTTTGCCATTCAGAGATTACTATTTATAGTCAACGATCTCGGGACAAGTCCACAAGATGTTACAAGGAATTCACAATAAAATATCGAGACAAGCCTTAGCGTATTTTAAATCTCGATTATCGAGCGAAAATGCAAATTACGCTGAATGCGCAAGATATTTAAAATTAATCTTTAAGCGAAACGTTTTTCCGTAAAATACAAGGATAAATGGCAAGTAGGAGTGAAGTAGTTACTATTTTTAAGAAAAGAACTGATAGAAAAGAAAAAAGCGGGATTGCTCCCGCTTGTTTTTTATGCTTCACAAGCAATATTACTTTGTAAATCACAGTTGATAATTCCGCAAGTTTGTTTTATGGGACCAACACAACCTGTGTCGGCACAAAGTTTTACTAGGGAATCAATAGGCTCGTGTATTCCTCCTTTTACTAAGTTGTCTAAATTAGAAACTGACTTTTTGTTTAATGCTAGACTTTTTAATTCTCTTTTTTTCATGGTGTATTCGTTTTTGTTAATAATACAACAAGGTAAGAAAAAAAGGAAGGCGATCGCTGTGTTTACCGAATTAATTGTAGGTAAAAAGTAGATTTAAAATATTTTAGGGATGTAAATAAAGCAACCAATTATAATGGCAGCGATGGCAAAGATAAAAACGGCGCCAGCCGCCAAATCTTTGATGAGTCCTATTTTTTTGTGATGTTCGGGATGTATGAAGTCTGCAATTTCTTCAATGGCAGTATTGATTCCTTCCAAACTCATGATCAACCCGATAGTTAAGGTTTGAACGATCCATTCTGTGGTAGAAATTTTGAAGTAAATCCCAGCAATAGTGACTAGAATACCAATAAAAAACTGCGTTTTTACGCTGGCTTCAGTAGTAATGAGCAGATATGCGCCTTTACACGCATATCCGACTCCTTTTATTCTTCCTTTAATGAATTTAATCATCTAATAATGCTTCCAAAGCACCTTTATAATTAGGTTCTTCTGCGATTTCAGTAATGTGTTCTGTATATGTTACAGTTCCACTTTCATCTAAAACAACAACGGCACGAGAATGCAAGGCTTCCATAGGTCCGTTTATCATATCTACACCGTAGGCTTTTCCGAAGCTTCCATCTTTGAAATCAGAAAGTGTTTCTACATTTTCTAAGCCTTCTGCGGCGCAAAAACGTGATTGTGCAAATGGTAAATCGCGCGAAATGCACAATACCTTGGTGTTTTCTAACTCGCTTGCTTCTTGATTAAACGTTCGAACAGACGTTGCACAAACTCCTGTGTCAACGCTTGGAAAAATGTTCAATACAACTTTAGTACCTTTATAATCGTTTAAACTTTTAGTGTTCAAATCTGATGTTACTAATGCGAAATCAGGAGCTTTATCTCCTACATTTGGTAAGCTTCCCGAAGTTTCAAAAGCGGTACCATGTAATGTTACTGTGGCCATAGTTATTTAATTTTTTAGTCCTTAAAATTAACATTTCTACACCTAAAAAATCGTAAATTATAGTTAATTTTTTTAAGAACTTAAACATAGTAAAAATCTATCACAAAATAAAAACAATCAATTTGTTTTATAGGTTGCTTTGTTTTTAATGAGTAACTTTATAGCACTTTATAAATACTAAAAATTAATCAATACCTAAATACTTAAAAAATTATGAGTGATGAAAGCAAATGTCCATTTGGACATGGAACCGATACATTCAGTGCGGCAAAACGAAAAACTGCTGGTGGTGGAACTACAAACAGAGATTGGTGGCCGAATGAATTGAAATTGAATATACTTCGCCAGCATGGGAACAATCCAAATCCTATGGGAAAAGATTTTGATTATGCAGCAGCATTTAACAGCATTGATTATGCAGAATTAAAACAAGATGTTATCAACGTAATGACTGATTCACAAGATTGGTGGCCTGCTGATTATGGGCATTATGGTCCATTTATGATTCGTATGGCTTGGCACAGTGCAGGAACCTACAGAGTGGGAGACGGACGTGGAGGCGCAGGAACAGGAACACACCGATTTGCACCTTTAAATAGTTGGCCAGATAATGGGAACTTGGACAAAGCACGTTTGTTATTGTGGCCTGTAAAGCAAAAGTATGGACGTAAAATTTCGTGGGCAGATTTGATGATTTTGGCAGGAAATTGTGCATTAGAATCTATGGGCTTTAAGACTTTTGGATTTGCTGGTGGACGTGAAGACGTTTGGGAACCAGAGCAAGATATTTATTGGGGAATGGAAAATGAGTGGCTTGGAAACGAAGAACGCTACGAAACAGGAGAACTCGAAGATCAATTAGGAGCTGTACACATGGGATTAATTTATGTAAATCCTGAAGGTCCTAACGGAGAACCAAACCCGATGAAGTCTGCACATGATATTCGTGTGACATTTAAACGTATGGCAATGAATGATGAAGAAACAGTGGCGTTGGTTGCTGGAGGACATACATTTGGAAAAGCCCACGGAGCAGCAAATCCTGATGAATTTGTAGGACCAGAACCTCACGGAGCTAAAATTGAAGAAATGAGTACAGGGTGGAAAAATACTTTTGGCTCTGGAGTACTCGATGACGCCATTACTAGTGGAATTGAAGGACCTTGGACACCAAATCCTACTACTTGGGATGCTGATTATTTTGATGTATTATTAAATTATGATTGGGAATTGACCAAAAGTCCTGCAGGCGCGCATCAATGGGCACCAACAGCGGCATCCAATGCACGTGTTGCACCAAGAGCCGGCGATGCCAACTTGACGCAGGAATTGATGATGACTACCGCAGATATTGCACTAAAAACGGATCCTGAATATTTAAAAATTTCGAAGCGTTTTCACGAAGATCATGCTGCGTTTGAAGATGCTTTTGCACGTGCATGGTACAAGTTAACACACCGTGACATGGGACCAATTGATCGCTACTTAGGACCAGAAGTACCGCAAGAAGAATTAATCTGGCAAGATCCAATTCCAAAAGTAGATTATACATTAAGTGATGCTGATATTGAAAATTTACAAAAAATGATTTCAGTAGCAGGATTATCAGTTTCTGAATTGGTAAAAACTGCATGGGCTTCGGCTTCAACTTTTAGAGGTTCGGACATGCGTGGAGGTGCTAATGGAGCACGTATTCGCTTAGAGCCACAAAGAAGTTGGGAAGTTAATAACCCTGTAGAATTAAATAAAGTTTTAAATACTTTAGAAGGTATTCAGAAATCATTTAGTGGTACAGTTTCTATGGCAGACTTAATTGTCTTAGCAGGAAATACAGGTGTTGAGCAAGCAGCTAAAAATGCTGGTTTTGATGTAAAAGTACCTTTTACGCAAGGAAGAGGCGATGCTTCTCAGGAGCAAACAGATGTTGAATCATTCAATAATCTACAGCCTAGAGTAGACGGATTTAGAAATTATATCAAATCTGGTGTAAAAGTAGCGGCAGAAGATGCTTTGATAGATCGTGCTAACTTATTGACGTTATCCATTCCAGAAATGACAGTGTTGGTTGGTGGATTACGTGTCATGAATGCAAATTACAACGGAGCTAATCATGGCGTATTTACAGATACTGTGGGAAGTTTGACAAATGATTTCTTTGTAAATATATTGGATTTTGCGACCACTTGGCAAGCGACTGATGAAAGTGAACAAACTTTTGAAGGGCGCGACCGCAGAAATGGACAAATTAAATATATGGGTACACGTACTGACTTAATTTTTGGTTCGAATACAGAACTTAGAGCTGTAGCAGAAGTGTACGGAGCAAATGATGCTAAAGAAAAATTTGTACATGACTTTGTAGCTGCTTGGGCAAAGGTGATGGATTTAGATAGATTTGATTTAAAATAAGAACTTAAATTTTATTCATATTTAAAAAGAGCTGTCGGATACGATAGCTCTTTTTTTATAGTTGTAGTTTACACTTTAAACTGGTAATTAAAATTAAAGCCTTCAGAGTTCTATTTACGTGTGAATGTATCCATTCATACCAAAAGAGACTGATATTTCCGATGAACGATAGCTTTAAATTGTATATTTAAATTATTAATATTAAAAACCAAATTAGTATGTTAGAAAAATTCAAAACTCATGAAATTCAAAATCCTCAAATGATTTATGGAGGCGAAATAAAAACGAAAGTTAATACAGAACAAGATCTTGAATAATCTATGCAATTCTTTTACCTAAGGTTTCAATAAAGAATCTAGTACAAAAAAAAGGCCAATTCAAACGAAATGACCTTTTTTTGTTCTGTAGAATTGGTATTACGTGTCAATGGAACCCATAACACGTTGCATGAAACCGTTTAATGCTTCTTTTCTTGGCGTTCCTTCTTTTTCCATTTTATGAACTTCAATAGCGCCGTACATGTTGGAAATCAATTCGCCAATTACATCGAGTTCTTCATCTTTTAAGGATGAAACTTCCGTCATTGCTTCCAAGGTTTCAATTGTTTCTACGACATAATCTTCGTCATTTTCAGCAATAAATTCTACTAAGTGTTTAATTACAGGTAATTTCATCTAAAATTTAATTTTTATTCCCTTGCAAAAGAGAATCTTATACATAATGTACTATTTATGCAACTCCGTCTACCAATTCCTTTAAAACGTCAAACTTGTTTGTCTGTACTTGATTCACAAATTCACCATTTTTAAACGTAGCAAATGTCGGTAAGTTGTCTACGGTTGCTAATTTTCTTGATTGTGGAAATTTTTCTGCATCCGCGATGATAAAAGTAATGTCTTCCAGCTCTTTGGCAAGTTTTTTTACTTTAGGTTTCATGATGCGACAGTTTCCACACCAAGATGCAGAATATTGTACGACAACCGTATTGTGTTCAGCAACCAATTCTTGTAAATTATCTTGATCTAATTCTTTAACCATAGCTTTTTTATTTTTTAATTAAACGTTTGTCGCTAAATATTCAGCAACGCCGTCTCTGTTAGCATTCATTGCTTCTTTTCCTTCTTCCCAGTTTGCTGGACACACTTCTCCTTTTTCTTGCACGTGTGTGTATGCATCAATCAAACGGAGGTATTCGTTTACGTTTCTACCAACTGGCATGTGGTTGATTCCTTCGTGGAAAACAGTTCCTTCTTCGTCAATTAAATACGTAGCTCTGTACGTAACATTGTCACCTTCTACTTGAACCGTTCCCGTTTCTTCGTCGTATACTTCGTTTGTAATATCTAAAATGCCTAAAATGCTTGATAAATTACGGTTTGTATCTGCTAATAACGGATAGGTTACGCCTTCAATTCCGCCGTTATCTTTTTCTGTATTTAACCATGCAAAATGCACTTCTGGAGTATCACAAGAAGCACCAATTACAATGGTATTTCTTTTTTCAAATTCTTCCAAAGCTGCTTGAAAAGCATGCAATTCTGTTGGGCAAACAAATGTAAAATCTTTTGGATACCAGAACAATACTACTTTTTTCTTGTTGTTTACTGCTTCATCCAAAACATTTAATTTGAAAGTGTCTCCCATTTCGTTCATTGCATCTACATTCAAGTTTGGGAATTTTTTGCCTACTAAAGCCATATTAATTTATGTTTAAAAGTTAATGTTATTAATTGCGGCAAAAGTAACTAGACAAGAGCTACTTTTCAAGGAATAAAATTTTAAAATCTTATCAAGCAATAGAGATTGTTTATACCAATAAAAAGAGCGTATCAATGAATTCTATAAAATAGAAAAAGCCTTAAATTTACAGTGTATTCAAGGCTTTTTTATAGATTTTTTTTCAATTAGGCAGCTTTGGTAGCTAACTGTTTGATTTTGATTTTGAAAGCAGCAAATAAAAGTGTGGTAAATGGACTTAAATAGTTAAAAAAGGCATATCCAGCATACGAAAACGTATCAACATTTAATACACTTGATTGATATGCTCCGCAGGTATTCCAAGGAATTAAAACTGACGTCACCGTTCCAGAATCTTCTAAGGTTCTACTTAAATTTTCGGGCGCTAAGCCTTTATCTTCAAACGCTTTTCTATACATTCTACCAGGAATTACAATGGCTAAATATTGATCGGATGCTAAAACGTTCAATCCAACACAACTAATTACAGTACTTGCAAAAAGTCCAAAAATGGTGTCAAATAAATTCAATACAGATTTACTTATTCGTGATAAGGCTCCGATGGCATCCATCACACCTCCAAAAACCATCGCACAAACAATGAGCCATATAGTTCCCAGCATTCCACTCATTCCACCAGAACTAAAGAGATCATTCAATTCTGCACTTTGCGTTTCAATAGCAGTGTCTATGGTCATTGCATTCATGATGCCTTTGTAGGCGTTGTTGAAGGTTAAACTGTCGCCACCACCAATACTTGTTACGATTTCGGGTTGAAATATCACAGCGAAAATTCCGCCTAAAAGCGTTCCTATTAATAAGGCTACTAATGGTGGTGTTTTCTTCACAATTAGGAAAATTACCGCAAGTGGCACTAAAAATAACCAAGGAGAAATATTGAATGAAGCTGATATAGAAGCTAACATTTCGCTTGTGTCTGCTGTTCCTGAAACATCTAAAGACAGACTTATAATGATAAAGATAATTAGTGTTACAATAATTGTTGGTACTGTGGTGTACGTCATGTATTTTATGTGTGAAAACAACTCGCCGCCAGCCATTGCTGGTGCTAAATTTGTGGTATCACTCAATGGTGACATTTTATCTCCAAAATACGCTCCTGAAATTACCGCACCAGCAGTCATTCCTGCGTGAATCCCTAATGCATTTCCAATACCAATTAAAGCAATACCAACCGTAGCAGAAGTGGTCCAACTACTTCCTGTCGCAATAGAAATGATGGCACAAATAACCACGCAAGCAGGCAAAAATATGGTTGGATTTAGTATTTGCAATCCATAATATATCATAGAAGGAATAATTCCGCTAATGAGCCAAGTTCCTGCTAACGATCCTACAAAAAGAAGAATTAACAAAGCGCCTGTGGTCGATTTTACGTTTTCAGCGACTTCATCCAGCATTTGTTTGTACGATACCTTATTGTAAAACCCAACAATAGCAGCCACAGCAGCACCTAGCAATAGTATAAATTGATTACTTCCGCTTAAAGCATCATCTCCAAAAGCAAATTTTACATTATAAAATAACATGCCAACTAAAGCAATTACAGGAATTAATGCTTCCCATATATTTAATTCTTTATTTTCTATAATGTTTTCATCTTGTGGTTCTCGAGGCTTAATATCTTGACTTTGCATAGTAGTTTTGGTGTAGTTATTTTTCTTAGCGTAATGTTACGATTTTGTAAACTAGTATGCAAATCATTTTGGTTGCGTACCTTTGCAAACTTATAATTGGTTTAATTTATGGATTCGTTAACGCAAATTGTATTGGGTGCTGCCTGTGGAGAAGCTGCCATGGGAAAAAAGATCGGAAATAAAGCATTGCTTTTTGGCGCGATTGGCGGAACCATTCCCGATTTAGATGTGTTTTTAGGAAACCTCTTCTACAGCAACAAAATTGACGCCATGTTATTTCATAGAGGATTTATGCATTCGATGCTCTTTGCAATTTTAGCAGCTTTTTTGGTTGGATTTTTAGTGTTTAAACTATACGATAAAGGCAAGCGAAAAGGCACAACCACTCGAAAAGATTGGACGTGGCTGTTTTTTCTATCTATCTTTACGCATCCGCTTTTAGACTGCTTTACAGGATACGGAACGCAGCTATTTTTACCATTTAGCGATTATCGAGTGGCGTTTAGTAATATATCCGTGGCTGATCCTGCGTATACACTTCCTTTTCTAATTTGTTTGATTGTATTGATGTTTTACAAACGAAGAAGTCCGAAACGAAAACTGTGGTTAAAACTCGGTGTAGGAATCAGTTCTGTGTATATGTTATTCACGATTGGTAATAAATTTTATATCAATTCCGTTTTTGAAAAATCATTGGCTGTACAAGGAATTGACTATCAGCGGTACAATACAGAAGCCAGCATTTTAAATAATATTTTGTGGTATGGAATTGCCGAAACTGAAACCGACTTTCATGTGGCTTTTTATTCACTGTTTGATACGAAAGATGTGTTTACAGATTGGAAAACGATTCCTAAAAATCATGAATTACTCCCTAAAACCAATTCAGATTTGGCATGTTTGGCATGGTTTAGCAACAATTATTATATGATTGAAAAAAATGAAGATGGCACGTTTACGTACAGCGATTTGCGCTATCCGTCTGTAAATACAGGTGATGGGAAACCAGTTGTATTTTCATTTAAGATCTTTAAAGATGGCGATCGACTCAATATGAAACCATTTCAAGGCCCAAGATTTGATGAAGATACTTCTTTGAGTGACGTTTTTGGAATTTTTTGGAAACGGATTAAAGGGAAATAGTATTTTGGTATACTATTTCTTTACTTTCGTGAGCACTTATCAACTATAATCTCCATACAAATGACTCACACATGTTCCACAGACGCTTCTTCCAATTTCGGCTAACTTTTTTCGTGTGAATGTTTCTGTCTGACATGCAAAATGGTGCTTAATGGTTTGATTGTAGCGCATTTTACCACAAACCGACATGGTTTCTGTGAAGCATTCGCCAGCATCGTCTTTTTTGGATTTGAACACGTGCAATTGTCCCGTACTATTTTCTTTTAGTGTGTAAAGTTGCGTATCACTCATAAATTTTGGTTAATGTACCCGTTGTGCTTGAAAATTTAAAGTTACTTAACACAAGCGCATGCCGATCTATGATATATTCTCACGAAAGTGAAAAAAAGAAAAAACACAGCAACAATTTATATATTCTTTTCACTAAATTTTGTCCATATACAAGTGACTCACGCAAGTTGTACACACATCACGCCCAATTTTGGCACATTGTGTACGCGCTCTATCTTCGGGTTGACAAGAAAAAATAGTTCGAGAATCCTCTTCAAGATCCATTTGTCCGCAAACGGACTTTTGCTGTGCTTGACATTCATTTTGATCAGTTGGATTTGCTAAAAAGAGGTGCAATTCTCCATTTGATCTTCGCTCTCGTAATATGTAAACATTTTTACGCATACAGTAAATTCTAGTATTAGTTCTATTTGGGAGTCAATAATAACTAAAACCAGCCAGTAAAAATTACGGGAATCCGTAATCAGGGATAATTTTCTTATAAATTAGGTATAACTACTTAGGTGATTTCTTTTGTATTTGTAAGTATAAAAATGAAAAGGAACATCCAAATAGGCGTTCCTTTTCTCATAATTAAACTAAACTTTGAAAACTATACCATTACTGGCTTCAGGATATTCAATTGTTTCATGCATTCGCACATAATTGTATACGTGCGTTGAATGTCGTGATCCAATCCCACAGAAAAACGAATTAAGCCGTCAGTTAAGCCCATTTCGACTTGTTCTTCTTCGGGAATTTCGGAGGATGTTGAAGTACCTGGAGCACTGAATAGTGTCTTATAAAAACCCAGACTTACAGCCAAATAGCCTAAGTTTTTTTGTTGCATTAATTCCATTAAATCGTTGGCTTTGTCTATACTGCCAACATCAATTGTTAGCATACCGCCAAAACCATATTCCGTATTCATCATACTTTTAAAAATTTCATGCGACGGATGTGATGGCAATCCTGGATACACCGTTTTTAAACCATCAGCTTCAAACATTGTAGCTAAATACATGGCGTTTGCACTGTGTTGCTTCATGCGAATGTGTAATGTGCGTAAATTTTTCAAAACAGAAGCCGAGCGCAAACTGTCCATCGTAGCACCCAACAACATGCTTGCGCCATCATTTACATTGCGCAATTGATCAATAAAAGCTTGTGTTCCACATACAACGCCACCAACAGTATCACTAGCGCCGTTGATGAATTTTGTCAAACTATGAATGACAACATCTGCGCCTAATGTTGCAGGTGCAATTGATAATGGCGAAAAGGTATTGTCAACCACTAATTGTAAATTGTACTTCTTTGCCAATTTTGCCAAAGCGGCAATATCAGCAACTTCCAACAACGGATTGCTGACAGCTTCACAATACAATACTTTTGTTTTGGGAGTAATGGCAGCTTCTACCAAATCCAGTTTTGTCATATCTACAAATGAAGTTTCAATCTGAAATCGCGGCGTGAAATTTTTCAAAAAAGCATACGTGCCTCCGTAAATTGTTCTGCTAGACACGATATGATCGCCACTTTTACATAATTGCAAAATTACAGGTGTAATAGCGCCCATTCCTGAAGCAGAAACATTGGCGGTTTCGGTACCTTCCATTGCGGCTAACGCTTCCCCTAAATACAAATTGCTTGGCGAAGTATGTCTTGAATACAAATAGCAACCATCGGCATTGCCTTCAAACGTATCAAACATCGTTTTTGCCGAAAGAAATGTATAGGTAGAAGCATCAGAAATGGAAGGATTTACACCTCCAAATTCGCCAAAATATTGTAAATCTTGAATGTTATTTGCGGGATTAAATTTCATGAGATTGCTTTTTTAATTCAAATCAAAGTTGCTGCGATTGTGAATAAAAATCAAGTATTAATTTAAATAATAGAAAATAAAACTATAAATTTATATTTTGAATGAATAAATAACTGAAATTACTTTTTAAAAATTCAAATTATAGATTTTTTTACATGTTGAAACTTGATCAAACCGATAAAACGTTGCTGGCATTGCTACAACACGATAGCAAGCAAACTAATAAAGAACTTTCGAACAAATTGAATCTTTCGGTAACTGCTGTATATGAGCGTATTAAAAAGCTGGAAAAAGAAGGAATCATTCAAAAATATGTGGCATTGGTTGCTAAAAAAGCCATTGCAAAAAACTTTTTGGCGCATTGCCATGTACGACTCACGCAACATTCTAAAGAATTTGTGATGAAGTTTGAACGTGAAATCATCAAACTAGAAGAAGTGTTGGAGTGTTATCATGTAAGTGGCGATTACGATTACATTCTCAAAGTATTGGTGAAAGATATGGAAGGATATCGTGATTTTATGGTGACAAAACTCACGGCAATTCCCAACATTGGAAATACGCACAGTATTTTTGTCATTGGAGAAGTAAAGCATACGACGGCGATTTCAATTTGAAGATTTGATAATTTGAAAATGTGTCCATACAATTTCAAACGAAAGTTTATCGACTAAAATACCAAAGCACATCTAACCCAATGTGTCAATTTGAAAATGAAGTTTCAAAGAAAACGCGAGCAATGTATGAAAGAGTCTAACAATCTAACAGGCGAAGCCGAATCTAATATCTAACAGCGATAGCGGTCTAAAAATCTAACAGCGAAGCGCGTCTAACAATCTAGCAATAAAGCCTTGTCTAACCCTAAAATAGTTGTACTTTTGTAGTACTTACAAAAAAATAAAAAGTTCTAAAATCAAGAATATGAATTCATACGATGTAGCCGTAATTGGCTCTGGTCCTGGCGGATATGTTGCTGCCATTCGTTGTGCACAATTAGGCATGAAAACTGCAATCATTGAAAAATACAGTACGCTTGGTGGAACCTGCTTAAATGTAGGTTGTATTCCGTCAAAAGCGTTGTTAGATTCTTCACATCATTACGAAGAAGCTGTCAAGCATTTTGATACACACGGAATCGAAATTTCAGGAGAGGTAAAAGTAAATCTTGAAAAGATGATTGCGCGTAAACAAGCTGTAGTAGATCAAACCACAGGAGGAATTGATTTCTTGATGAGCAAAAATAAAATTGAAGTTTACAAAGGTTTGGGAAGCTTCAAAGATGCTACACACGTTGCTATTGCTAAAGAAGATGGTACTACGGAAGAAATTGAAGCGAAAAATATCATCATTGCAACAGGAAGTAAACCATCAAACTTACCATTTATCACACTCGATAAAGAACGAATTATTACCTCAACAGAAGCTTTAAAACTAAAAGAAATACCAAAACACATGATTGTGATTGGTGGAGGTGTTATTGGTTTGGAATTAGGACAAGTGTACAAGCGTTTAGGTTCAGAAGTAACGGTGATTGAATATGCGGATCGAATTATTGGCGGAATGGACGCGGGACTTTCTAAAGAACTCACGAAAGTATTTAAAAAGCAAAAATTCAAAATCCTTACGTCGCATGGTGTAAAATCTGTGGAACGTGTTGGTGATGAGGTTGTGGTAAAAGCAGACAATAAAAAGGGCGAAGAAGTAGAATTTAGAGGCGATTATTGTTTGGTTTCTGTAGGACGTCGTCCGTATACAGACGGATTGAACGCTGAAGCAGCTGGCGTAAAATTGGACGATCGTGGGAGAGTAGAAGTGAACAATCATTTGCAAACCAATGTTTCAAACATTTACGCCATTGGCGATGTGGTAAAAGGTGCCATGTTAGCACACAAAGCTTCGGAAGAAGGCTCGATGGTAGCTGAAATTATTGCGGGACAAAAACCACATATTGATTACAATTTAATTCCTGGTGTTGTCTACACATGGCCAGAAGTTGCTGCGGTTGGAAAAACAGAGCAAGAATTGAAAGATGCTGGAATCGCATACAAAGCAGGACAATTTCCAATGCGTGCGTTGGGAAGAAGTAGAGCGAGTATGGATTTAGATGGTTTCATCAAAATATTAGCTGATGCAACTACGGATGAAATCTTAGGTGTACACATGATTGGTGCCAGAGCCGCCGATTTAATCGCGGAAGCTGTCGTTGCGATGGAATACAGAGCTTCTGCGGAAGATGTAGCGCGTATGTCGCATGCACATCCAACCTTTGCAGAAGCCATCAAAGAAGCAGCCTTAGCCGCTACAGAAGACAGAGCTTTGCACGTGTAATAGTGTAACATATAAAATCATTAAAAACTCCAGTAATTTGCTGGAGTTTTTTTATGCGTGAATGTAAGTTCTTACTTTTTTATGCGACTTCTCAAAAACAGTCTCGATAATGTCTTAAAAAAGTAATCAACACAACTATGAATTCTGTATGGTATTTAAACGATGTCAATCTCTTTAATATCTTCTGTCCGCACAAATTTGAAAAGTATAAAGACGCGCACGAATTTGATGCGTACAAAAAGCAAGACTATATTTACTTTGAAGAAGATTCTGCCACGAAAGTATATTTAATTGATAGTGGAAAAGTAAAATTAGGCTATTACACCGAAGATGGAGAAGAAGTAGTGAAATCCATTCTGTCGAAAGGCGAATTGTTTGGTGAAAAAGCCATATTGGGCGAAGAGAAGCGAAATGAATTTGCACAATCTATGGACAACGCTACGTCCATTTGCCCAATTGGTGTAGACACTATGCACGATTTAATGCGCGGCAATCAAACCTTTACGTTGAAGATTTATAAGTTTATCGGTTTTCGCATCAAAAAATTGGAGCGTCGATTGCAACTATTACTCTTCAAAGATACCAAAACACGTTTGTTAGAATTTCTAAAAGAACTCTGCGAAGAGTACGGATATGAATGTGAAAAAACGGGCGACAATGTCATCAAGCATCCATACACTCAAAAAGATATTGCAAGCTTAATTGGTACGTCGCGTCCTACATTAAACATCATTATGAATGAATTGAAAGAAGCAAAAATTATTGATTTTAATCGCAAAGAAATTCGCTTCATTCAATAAAAAGTACGATATTTAAAAAACGATTCAAAACGCTAATTTTTTAGCTTAAAAAGAACCCAAAACCAGCATGACATCATGACAGTTTTGGGTTCTTTTTTTATGTTGTATTTTTAGTTTAGATAAATATGTTTAAGTAATTGATTTACATTTTGTTAAAATAATTATAAAATACTATTTAAGAACTGTTAAAAACCATTCTTTTTTTCAATAAAATGCGATTTTTTTCAGAAGTGTTAGCTAGCTAACATTTTACGTGATTTTACTACGATACATTTGTATCATAATCATAAAAAATCTCGCAATGATAAAAAAATTAATTTTGGGAATAGCGATCGGATGCTTCGCTGTCTCATGTAGTAGTGATGATGATGCCACAGTTGCATTATCAAACCTAAATGTAAACTTAAACGGATTAGAAAATCTTGGAAGTGACTTCGTGTATGAAGGTTGGATTATCGTCAACGGAAGTCCAGTGACCACAGGAACTTTTACAGTAGACGATGCTGGAACTTTGTCAAGAACTTCTTTTTCTGTAAACACAGATCAATTAGCTTCCGCAACGGCATTTGTATTGTCTATTGAGCCAGCAGTTGATTCAGATCCTGCACCAGCAGCAACTAAATTATTAGCTGGAGATTTCTCAGGAAATACCGCAACTGTAGGATTAGATCCTGTAACCAGCAACGGAAACTTTGACAACGCTTCGGGTGTTTTCTTTTTAAGAACTCCTACCGATGAAATGCCAGGCGCAGCAAATAACGGAAACGATCAATATGGTGTTTGGTATGGTAATCCAGGAGCGCCACCAACATCAGGTTTAAACTTACCACCTTTAGCGGATGGTTGGAAATACGAAGGTTGGGTTGTGGTTGATGGAACAGGTCCTTTAACAACAGGCACTTTTACCACATTTGGAGCTGTAGATGAATTTAACGGATTTAGCGGCGCTGAAAATACGGTTGGTCCTCCAATTCCAGGAGAAGACTTTTTCCTCAATGCACCAGCTGGTTTTACCTTCCCAATAGATGTACGTGGACGTACCGTTGTCATTTCTGTAGAACCGAGCCCAGATAACAGTCCAGCACCATTTTTACTAAAACCTTTAGTAGGAACTGCTGGAAACGATACAGCACCAGCCACAAACGATTTTAACCTAAATGCGGCATCTTTTCCAACAGGAACAATTGTGCGATAATCTTTATGATTAATTGTCGTTAGATGGAAGACACGTTATCAGTTTTGGTAGCGTGTTTTTTTTTACATTGAGCGCAGTCGAAATGTTACTTTTTGGTCGCTTCGCTTTTGGATCGCTTCGCTTTTGGATCGCTTCGCTTTTGGATCGCTTCGCTTTTGGATCGCTTCGCTTTTGGATCGCTTCGCTTTTGGATCGCTTCGCTTTTGGATCGCTTCGCTTTTGGATCGCTTCGCTTTTGGATCGCTTCGCTTTTGGATCGCTTCGCTTGTCTTCTTAAAATACATTTAAACTTTAACATATATAATTTAGCATTTCTGAACGTCACTTCGAGTGGTTTTTCGGAATATGATGAAGAAAAATTGTATCGAGAAGTACTCTGAAAACGAATCTCTTTCTAGGTTTGCAAATTCTTTTTGAAAATATTCTACCGAGAAAGTTTCATCAATACTTACGACTAATTTGTATCTTTCATGAATAAAATTTAAGTGAATGAAAAAACTAAACTTTATTTTAATTCTAAGTTGTTTCTTTTTTGTGGGAAAGGTCTTTTCGCAAGATCATTCCGAAAAAATAGATGCACTTGCTGAACAATTGAAATTTAAAAGTTCTATATCACTTGAATTGAAAAAAGAATCAGTTGATGTTTTAGATACAATTGCAAATATCTTAAAGACTACTAGTTATACTTACAATATTGAATCGCATTCAGGAATGAGAGGAAAAAGTAGCGATAATTTAATTAAAACTCAAAAAAGAGCGATAATCATTAAGAAAGCGCTTGTAAAAAGAGGAATTAACCCTAGTCGTTTAAATACAGTAGGTTTCGGAGAAACTAGTCCTAAGACTAGTATGCCAAATACAAGAGGGAGATCATGGAATGAACGGATTGAACTTATTAAAAAAGAATAACACCTATGAAACTCACTAAAAAACATTGGTACAATATTATTTTCGTTGTCGTACTTGTATTGATCATTTTTACGCCTGTGGGAACGTTTGTCAAAATAAAATTCAATCAAGCAAAAATGTTATTCTTTAGCCCAACTAATATAGAAGTGTCAGAAAGAGTCGTTATAAGTGATTTTGATTGGAATTTGGTAGATAGTAACGGAAAACCTGTAAACTTTCAAGAAATGGAAGGAAATATCATTCTCGTAAACTTTTGGGCGACTTGGTGTCCGCCGTGTGTGGCAGAAATGCCAAGTTTGAACAATTTGTATGTGGATTATAAGGATAAAATTACGTTTGTATTTTTGGCGAATGATACAATGAAAAGCGTTGAAGCGTATCTTGAAAAGAATACGTATGATTTCCCTGTGTATTACAGCAAAGAAAAAGAGCCAATAGAACTGCAATCATCAAGTATTCCTACTACGTATTTAATTGACGATCAAGGAACGATTGTCATGAAAGAAGTTGGAGCGTATAATTGGAATAGTACCAGCGTTCGCAACCAAATTGATGAATTGTTAGCCTTTTCGCTTGCTGAGTGATTTTTTTTGTTTAAAATACTTCATCGGAACCCACAACATTCCAAAACATTCACCATCACCTTTTCCTAAATGTTTGTGGTGAATTTTGTGCGCTCTACGAATGCCTTTTGCATACCAATTATCTGCCTTTCGGAACATTTTAAAACGTTGGTGAATAAAAATATCATGCACTAAAAAATAGGTGAGTCCGTAGGCGAAAATTCCAATTCCAATAGGCAAACCATACCAAAAAATGTCAAATCTCCATAAGAAAAAGCAGCCCATACTCACGACGGCATAGAAGATAAAAAAGGCATCATTTCGTTCAAACCATGAATCGTGATCTTTATGGTGATGATCTTTGTGTAGCGACCATAAAAAACCATGCATCACATATTTATGTGTTGCCCACGCCATGAATTCCATCATACAAAAGGTTCCTAAAAAAGTTGCTATCCAAATAAAGGTTGTCATTGTGCTATTTTAATTTTAAATCAAATTTAGTTGATAATTTACATACGATTTCGCTAATAACGCCATTTTTTGATAATTTGGTATGCGAATTCGTGTACTTTTAATTTTAACGGATGGCGTTCGTTTCAGCTTGTGCAATAGTTTTGAATAATACTTGTACGCGGTAAATACGCCAAATTTTGCTTCTATCGGAAGTTTTGCAATTCCTTCCAATCCAAGTTTGAAATCGTTTTCTATTTCTTCAATAATTTTTTGTTTTGAAGCTTCGTCTAAATTTTTCAAATCAGCATCTGGAAAGTACGTGCGATCTAAATCTTCAAAATCCGCTTTTAAATCACGCAAGAAATTCACTTTCTGAAACGCTGAACCTAACGACATTGCCGAAGATTTTAACTCTTCATACTTTTCCTCATCTCCTTTTACAAATACTTTCAAACACATCAATCCAACGACATCTGCCGAACCGTATATATATTCTTTGTATTCTTCATCGGTTAAGTAGACTTTTTTGTCTAAATCTTGACGCATACTTCTCATAAACGCATCAATCAAGTGAATAGGAATGTCGTATTTATGAACCGTATGTTGAAAAGAATTTAAAATAGGATTTAAACTAATTTTATGTTCCAATGCTGAATCCCAATCTGCTTGAAACTTGTCTAACAAGAATTTTTTGTCAAACTCATGGAAAGAATCTACGATTTCATCTGCAAAGCGCACAAAACCATAAATATTGTAAATGTCTTGACGAATGGACGGCGCCAGCATTTTTGTAGCTAATGAAAAAGAGGTGCTGTACGATTTGGTGACAAGCGTACTGCAGTTGTAAGAAACAGAATCAAATAGAGCTTTCATGAGTATTTGGTTGGTGTTTAGTGATTAATTCAGCTACCAATTTCCCAGAAATCAATGCTGGAGGAACTCCAGGCCCAGGAACGGTTAATTGTCCAGTAAAATATAAGTTAGAAACTTTTTTACTTTTCAAATTAGGTCGTAAAAATGCAGTTTGCAACAGCGTATTTGCCATTCCGTACGCATTTCCTTTGTATGAATTGTATTCTTTTACGAAGTCATTTACACAAAAAGACTCTTTAAAGATAATATGTTTTGTGATATTTTGTGCAGTCAAGTCCTGAAATCTATCCATAATGATGTCAAAATACTGATCGCGAAGTGCTTGCGTATCTTCCAAACCTGGCGCAATCGGAATTAAAAAGAAACCTGCTTCTTTTCCTTTTGGCGCTGCTGCGGAATCTGTCATAGACGGAAAATTTGCATAAAATAATGGTTCTTTTGGCCAAGAAGCTTTGTCGTAAATAACATGTGCATGCGCATCAAAATCAACATCAAAAAATAAAGTGTGATGCGATACATTTTCAATCTTCTTATCAAAACCTACATAAAATAGAAGGGAAGAAGGCGCAAAGGTTTTTTTGCCCCAATAATTTTCAGAATATTGACGGTATTGTTGGTCTAACAACGTTTCTGAATGGTGATAATCAGCTCCGGAAAGTACAATATCCGCTTCATGTTCGCCATTTTCAGTGATAACTTTTTTCGCTCGTTTTCCCTGTACATCAATCTTCACTACATTTTCATTCGTTTTGATGGTCACACCTAAACGTTTTGCCAAGGTTTCCATTGCTTGAATAATGCTGTACATACCGCCATCAGGATGCCAAGTTCCCAATCCGAAATCGGCATAATTCATAAAACTATAAAACGAAGGTGTATCACTTGGTTTTGCCCCTAAAAATAACACTGGAAATTCCAATATCTTGATCAATCGGTCATTTTTGAACTCTTTGCGAACATCACGTTTTATGTTGCTGAAAAATTGACCAATTTTCGTAATTGTTTTGGTGTTGACAAGTTCTAAAGGAGAAACGCCAGGTTTGTAGACCAAATCTTTAATGGCTACATTGTAATTTTCTTCTGCGTTTGCAATAAATTTTCGAAGTTTTGCGCTGCTTCCTTCTTCTTCTTTTTCAAAAGCTGCACAAATTTTCTCTAAAGTATCTTCAATACGAATAGAATCATTTTTGCCAAAATAGACCTCGTATGCAGGATTCAATTTCTCTAAGTGATAAAATTCAGAAGGTTTAGTGTTAAAGTCACTGAAGAAACGTTCAAAAACGTCTGGCATCCAGTACCAAGATGGTCCTAAATCAAACGTAAAACCGTCACGTTTTAACTGTCGGGCTCTTCCGCCGACAGTCGAATTTTTCTCAAGGATGGTAACGTCATATCCCGCTTGTGCTAAGTAACAAGAAGCAGATAAGGATGAAAATCCAGAACCTATAATTATAGTTTTTAATTTCATTGTTTAACAAATGTAGTAAAAAGTTAAACAAAAATAAAATTGAATTCTAAATTTCTTCAACTAGGTCAATAATTGACTTAAAAACTTTAAGATTCTTGTAGTTTTTCGTGTTTTTTACAAATTTTGCTTGGTAGCCTAACAACCATAAATGATGCTCATCAAAACCAATTTTTTCACTAAATTCTTCTAAGTACTCTTCAAGTTTGTCCTCTACGGGAGTTACTGTAAAGTAAGAAATAAAATGTAATTCTGGAAAAAAACTGTGAATATTTGTTAAACTCTCAATCGGAATCGTTTGACCAAGATATATGGTGTGATATCCTTTCAATTGTAATTCGTAGTTTAAATATAGCAATCCAATTTCATGAATCTCATTTTCAGGTAAGTATAAAACAAACGTTTTTGTCTTGTTCGATTTTTCTAATGACTGAATACGTTCCGTATTTAAAATAATTTTTTGCTTTACCAAACTTGAAATGAAATGCTCATGCGCTGGATTGATGGTTTGCGTGTGCCACAAAACACCTAATTCGTTCAATAAAGGAATGAAAGTGTCATAAAAAATTTCTCGGAACGATTTTTCCGCTAACAATTTATTATAAGTATTGTAGAATAAACCATAATCAAAATTAAGCATTGACAACTTAAAGGAGTTCAATGCTTGATTGTGAATATTTTTCTCTGTTGCAATCTCTCGAACAAGAATGTGAATCTTATCTTCAGGAATTTGTGCAATTTTTGAAATTTTATACCCGTTTTTGTAAAGGAGAGTTATGTTAAGAAGTTTTTGCAAACTCTTTAAGTCATAAGTTCGTATATTTGTATCTGTTCTTTCTGGAGCTAATAATTCGTATCTTTTTTCCCAAATACGTATGGTGTGAGCTTTTACTCCTGAAAGATTTTCTAAGTCTTTTATACTAAATTTAGTTTTTACAGCATCCATTCGTTTAATCTTTTTCTATATAGCTTAAACAAAAGTACGTTTTTATCTTGGCATTTCCTTGTATTTACATTATTTTAATACTATTAAGAATGATTTTAAATAAAAAAGAGAGCCATCTTTTTAAAATAGCTCTCAAAAATAAAAAAAAATTCTAACATTTTACGTCTACAGACTGGTTACACCAAACTTGCACAGAATATGCTACGGTACAATTGCTCAAAGGTCTTGGCAACGTATTACAAACCTCTGGTTGTACGGTAAGTGCTACGGTACAGTCTCCAACTGGTCGTGCGCAAGTAACTGTAAATACGTCTGTTTTATCTGCTCCACCCATAATTGATTGGTTTAGAGAAGATACAATTTGTTTTTTCAATGCGAGTGTTGTTAACTTTCTTTTTTTCATGGTGTTTCGTTTTAAATTTACGCTAAATTTAGGAAGAAAATGATTGCTAGAAAACGAAAACTAGTCGCTATTTATAAATACCGAGCTTTTTTCGCTTGAGTATGGTGCAATTTATTGTAAAACAAGTTATTATATGCTTTAAGTTTTCTGTTTTTACAAAAATTTTTAGCATGAAATGTAAGTGTGCAATGCTTAGGAATGGTTTGTAACCGCGGCATTTACTTTGCGAAGTAAAAGCATGATTAAATAAAATAAAAAAGCTCCGACCAATCCGCTAAAAAAGAAAAGGATAATATCAAAAAAGAAATCACTTCGAAGTTTTTGTAAATATCTAGTTGCATAATGGTCAAAACCAAAAAAAGTTACAACCCAACTTGCGCCAAATAGGAGCGATATCAACAAAGCTCTGAGGAAAATGAGAAGGTATTTTGTGTAAAGTTGCATATTGTAAATGTACAGAAAAGTATCAACAGTAACCAAAGAAACAAAACGAGTTTATCAACTACTTTTCACAAGCTTTATTTATCCTTAAAAAGTTACCAAAAACACAATTTTTAAGTGATTTTATAAATTTCTACGCATTTTCGATGCTTTTTTTCTCTAAAAGTTTGATATTAGCTTCATAACAATCAAAATTAATTAAAATGAAACATGTAAAAACACTTCTTTTGGTTATCACTATTTTTAGTTTTTTATCTTTTCAGCAAGCAGATTCTGTGGTTGGTAAATGGGAAATGTATAAAATGGAAAATGCAGAAGGTGAAGTACGAGCATCTAACGGACGTTGGATGGAATTTTTAGAAGGTGGTGAATTGAAAGGTGGAAATACCATGGAAACTACCGATAGAACTGGAAATTGGGAATACAATACCGAAACGAAAGAACTCACAATTGGATCGGAAGAAAAAAGACCTGGTGAAGGAACTTTCAAAGTGTCATGGGTAAACGAAAAAACGATGTATATCGATATTGGTCAAGGCAGAAAAGTGTATTTAAAACGAATTAAATAATTCAAAAAAATAGCGTAGATTAGATCGTATGAAAACAATTTTAGTTGTTAATGGAGAAACGTATTGGAAAGATATTTTGCCAGCGTATAACGTAGTTCAAAAATCAATTCAAAATACTTCTTGGATTTTAAAATCAGGAAAATTATTTGTGACAGATGCGCAAGGAACTGTAGAGCCTGATGGAATTTTGTGGCGCGTGGGCGCGATAAAACCGATGGAAATTCAAACGACAGCGTTGGATTTAATTACCTTAGCGGGAATTCCTTGTGTAAATTCACCAGAAACACTAAAAACAGGATTTGATCGTTTGTCCATGCTCGCTACGATTAAAAAATTGGGTTTATCCGTAATTGACTTTGACGTGTTTACAAGATCAACAGATCTTAAAAACTTGAACAGAAACTTTCCATTTGTGGTGAAAGTGGGGAATTATCATGGTGGATTTGGAAAAGTGTTGGTGCAAGACGAGCAGAAATGGCAAGACATTCAAGATTTGCTATTTGTTACGGACGATTATATTACTATTGAACCGTATATTAATTACGTGCGAGACATTCGATACATTGCCATCAATGACAAAGTCTGGGCAATGTCGCGAAAAGGAAAATTTTGGAAAGCGAATATTGAAACTACCGATTTTAAGGAGTTTGAACCTGAAGAAGCCTTAGTCAACGATTTAAAAATGTTACAAAACGCCATTGGCGCCGATATCATTGCTATTGATATTTTAGAAGAAGAAAACGGATATCTTCACATTGTAGAATATAATGACATTCCAGGTTTATCGGGCTTTTCGGATGAACTTAAATATGAATTGGCGGGAGTACTCACACGTGCAATGAGTTAAAAATTACAACATATATTTCAAAATATTTAAAAACAAAAATCCTGCAATTTTTTGATGATCTTCAAAAAATTGCAGGATTTTTTTGTGATTTTAATGTACACTTTGCAATAAATTCGTGAAAAAAATGACGAAATTTGAAGAAAATTCAAAGACTATGAAAAATACTTCCGAATTCATGTTAAAAGCAATGCGCATTGTAGCTTGGATTGTTTTTATTTGGATGTTGGTAAAAGCCGGCGCCATAATTATGTCATACGGCGCAAGTGTCAACAATGCGGAAGGTGCCAAAGACTTATATCGCGGTTTGGACTTGTCTCGCTATTATGAAGCGAGTTTCTTTCACTATTCTGTCATTGTTTTTTACTACATCATTTTGTACTTATTGCAAGCATACATTGCGTTGTTTGTGACGCGATTACTGAGTGAACAAACATTACAACATCTTTTCAGTAATACTGTGGTTGGAATTTTACATAAAATAAGCGCCACCGCTTTGGGTGTATTTTTGATGGGATTACTACACAATATTCACGTAGAAATTTTAGCCAAATATGCAGCTTTACCAGCCGATTCCTTTTCGGGTGAATATATTTTTTTAGCAGGAACAATCTATGTGTTGGCAATGCTCTTTAAAAATAGCATTCACGAAAAATTATCAGCTCAATAATTTTATTAAAAACCAAACCAAATGGCAACTATAAATTTTTACAAATGGGCGTTTCGTTTCACTATTTGGATTGCCATTATTCAAGTTGTAATTTTCTTTTTGGTGTTAAACTTTAATCCTTTTACTCAAGATGAATTACAATTTTTAAAACGTCTCGAATATCTAGGATTCACGATATTTATGTTATTTTTAGGCGCAGTTTTGACATTAATCATCGGGTTTGTGAAGAAAGAACCGCAAAAATATCAATTTTGGATTGCGTTGCTCTTATGTATTGGTTGTGTGTTCAATTTATTTTTAGGAACTTTTGGAAAATATATCATAATGTGAAACAAAATCTATTCTCATACGGAACACTACAACTGGAAAAAGTGCAATTAGAATCTTTTGGTAGACTTTTACAAGGGGAAAAAGATGTTTTGCAAGGTTTTCAACTCGGAAAAGTCCAAATTACAAATAAAGCCGTTTTAGCACTAAGTGAAGCTACATTTCATCCAATAGCCATTCAAACGAACCATCCAAACGACACCATTTCAGGAACTTTATATAAAATCACTTCCGACGAATTGGCACAAGCAGATGCTTATGAAGTCGCAGCGTATAAAAGGGTAGAAGCCACATTTCAATCTGGAAAAAAAGGTTGGGTGTATGTAAAAGCGTAAAATTTAACATATCAAAAGAGACTGTTTCAAAAATTCGGAATGACGTTTCCTTAAAGCTTTCGAGACAGTCTCCCAAAATGAATTGTCTTTACAGCTTTGGAACCATCACATATCCGCCAATCCAACAGTTCATCGCAATTTTTTCGCCGCCTTTATAGCCTTTATTAAAAACATCTGGTTTGCTCGGTGCCAATTGCATATAACTCGAAATCAATCCGTTGGCTTCAATTTTCACAGAACTATCAACGTTCAAAGCCTTGCGAGCGGTTTCAGCGGCTTTCCAATAAACGGCTTTTTTTGTAAAAGTGTCCGTTCCGCATTCGTTGGCGCTAGAACCGTACAAACGTGCTAAATTCAAATACGTACTTCCCGAATTTGGATTGACTTTTAACGCTTCCAAATAGAATGAGCGCGCTTTTGATTTTTGGTTTGCTTTCGCTGCTTTTTTTCCTTTCGTATTCAGCATTGCTACTTTTTTATCGGTATCCGTTTCTAAATTTAGATATGCTATAAAATATTTTTCTGCTTTTACAGAATTGCCTTTTCGTTCGTGAATTTTATGTAAATACAACTTGGATTCAGCACTTGGAGCAGTGGCGTCAATAGCTTCTACGAGTTCGATAAAAAGTGCATCTTCTTTGCAACCTTTTGCATCTAATTGTCCCGCAGCTTTTCGAAGCCAAGCTACATTTTCGAGATTGGCTTGAAACTTCTTTCGATACATTGGAATTAAGGTTTCGCAAGTCGCTTCTTTTTCTATCATCACATTCATATTGTTAGAAAGTGTTGCAATTGCTTTGGTATTTTTGGGCGATCGTTCTTTTTCAGAAGTCAATTTTTCTTGAATGACGGCATACTTTTCCATCAAACTTTCAAGCGAAACTCCATAGGTTTTGGCTTGATACATTTTATAATACAATTCAAAATAATAGTACAAATTCAGCGGATTTTGAAAATATTTCTTGTCTTCCGTGAACGCATCGTCAAACCATCTATATTGTTCTGAAAGTGTTCCAATATTATATTTAAGCATCAACGCGCCAATTTTTGGTAGTAATTTTCCTTTTTTAGTTCTTTCAGGAAAAAGCTGCAAACGTTCTTTCCATAATTGAATCAAGTCAGAAGCTGCTTGTTTTTTGTCGGTTGCTTCTTTTAATTCATGTGCTAAGACGGTTTCGCCACGAGCATAAATCACATAACTCAGTTGGGCGCAATTTTTCCGTAAATAATCTAATTGTGAAGAAGCTGCTTCAAAGCGTTTTGTTTTTACATTTTCGGCAAATAAAGAAAGTGTTTCTTGGCAATTGTGTTGTGCGTTCAATAGCAAAGCAGCCAACATACACAACGTGGTAACGTGTAGTTTGGTAATTGAGTTCATAATGTAAATTTTAATCGGTTTCGATAAAAAGCGTACAAAATGTGTTCCGAAATAATTGATATTAAGAAATTTACATAAAAAAGGAACAAATCAATATTGTTCTAATTTGTTTCATTTTATGATGCAAAGGCTTCTATAGTCTAACTTTTTGGTTGAGGATTAACAGCGAACGAGTACATGAACTACATATTTTAGGAACGGTAGCCTTGAAGAACAAAGAAGCAAAAAAAGCGATCCGAAGATCACTTTGTTTAAGATTCGCAATCATTAAAGGCGGCATACCGTTTCTGCACACTTAGTGTCTTGGCAAGGGTCTGGAGGTGGTAAGGTACAATCTCTGTGTCTTGAATACCAACATTCGCCATCTAATTCCCGAGAACGTTTTATGCCTCCTGCGACAATACCAATCATTGATTCAGCACTTAAATTAGCTACATTCATTTTTTTAATACTTAATTTCTTAATTCTTTTTTTCATACTAAATGATTTTTAAGATTAAACATGGAAACAAGTAACAATAAAAAATAGCTGAGAAAAAGGATAGTACATGATGCTTTATAAAGCGTCACATCAAACAGGAGCTTTTTTTAAAAACAAAAAAATCCCAACATTGCTGTTAGGATTTAATTTTAAGAAGAAATTTCTTAGTACCCCAAAGGTTTCTAAAGTTGAACTTTTTGGTGGAGGATTTGAAGACGATTGGTTTGTTTGTGGATAATCATTTAAGGAAAAGACCTCATAAAAATTACTAAAAACGAATTTGTAATTACTAAAGTGATCCAAAAAAATGAATTTGATTTCGATATTTGAAATGGATTGTATTGATACAATATATAGAGTAAGTCATCTGTTGCCGATACATATAATAAGCAAAGAAGATTTTTTACGAATAAATATGTATATTTAATTACTAACCAAAACATACAAATCAATGAGTTTTTTAAAAAAGCTAGCATCTACTATAGGTATTACAAAAACTATAAACGCAATTGTAAAGAAACAAAAAAACAGAAAAAAAACACATGAGCTGGTCATTCAGAAAATAAAATGTGTGCAAACAGCTTCAGAATGGGATGCAGGACCAACAAAGTTTTTACAATTTGTTGTAAAACCTTTGGGTTTATTCATCACAAAAAAGCCTGAGGAGGCAGGTGGTCCGTGGTCTACTACACAGGAAGAGTGGGAAAACCAGAATGAAGCTGTAGATAGTTGGATTGATGGAATAAAGTCACTTGGGCAAGGAGGAAAATCTCGTGATCAACTTTACGTAGAAATGTCTAGCAATCGTATTTGGCCAGAAAACAATAAGCATTATGATATTAATAGTGGAGAAGAAGTCACTACTGATATTGTTATTCCGTGGTTCGATACAATGTCTGAAATCTCATTTAAACTTAAAGAATGGGATGTAATTAAGGATGATGATCTAGGTGGAGTGACATTGAAAAGAGCTGATTTTGATGAAAGTAAATCACATCAAATCGTTAAAGTAGTGAGCAGTGAAACAGAAGGGAGTGTCTATATACTGTATCTAAAATTAAAAAAAGTATAATATACGAAATTAGAAAAAAAGTAAAATCCCAACAACGCTGTTGGGATTTTACTTTTTAGAAGAAATTTCTTAGTACCGAAGATGGGAGTCGAACCCACACGCTCTAATGAACACATGGCCCTCAACCATGCCTGTCTACCAATTCCAGCACTTCGGTAAATAAATGTGCTTTGCAAAAATAAAAAAAGTT
The DNA here is from genome assembly GCF_003352465.1 of Kordia sp. SMS9. Lineage (NCBI taxonomy): Bacteria > Pseudomonadati > Bacteroidota > Flavobacteriia > Flavobacteriales > Flavobacteriaceae > Kordia > Kordia sp. SMS9. The sequence goes on from NZ_CP031153.1 coordinate 3,579,610, forward strand.
AAGCAATTGCTTAACTCCTTGTGACCTGGCTGGGACTTATTTCAACAAGTTTGATATAAACTTCTTTCCCCGCAGTGCTTTCACACTAAAACCTTTCGGTTTTTTTATGTCACTTTGTGACCTGGCTGGGGCTCGAACCCAGGACCCTCTCCTTAAAAGGGAGATGCTCTACCAACTGAGCTACCAGGTCATAAGACCTTTGTAGTGTAATTTGTGACATGACTGGGGCTTATTTCAAAAGTTCACGATAAACTTCTTTTCCCAGAGTGCTTTCACACTTGAAGCCTTTCGGCTTTATATCACTTTGTGACCTGGCTGGGGCTCGAACCCAGGACCCTCTCCTTAAAAGGGAGATGCTCTACCAACTGAGCTACCAGGTCATTCAAAAAGAATTAAAATTAATTCCTTGAATGCGGGTGCAAATATAACATCATAATTTTATTTTTCAAGTCTTTTTTAATATAAATTTGTCTTTTTTTTTATGATTTTTGTAAGGGCTTAAAAATAAATTATTTATAATAGAAGAAATGACAATTGTACTTTTAGGATATATGGCAAGTGGGAAGAGTGCTGTTTCAAAATTATTGGGAACAGCATTGGAAATTCCTGTGTTAGATTTAGATGAATATATTGAAACGAAAGAAGGAAAAACGATTCCTGAAATTTTTGAAACGAAAGGAGAAATTTATTTCCGAATGAAAGAGCATTTGTATCTGAAAGAAGTCTTGGAAATGCAACAACCAATAATTCTTTCTTTAGGTGGCGGCACACCATGTTATGCCAATAATATGCAGTTGATTCATGAGTACACAAAACAGACTTTTTATTTACAAACGTCGATTCTAGAGATTATCAATAGAGTAAAGGATGAAAAAGCAAAGAGACCACTGATACGCGCAATTTCTGATGAAGATTTACCAGAGTTTATCGGGAAGCATTTGTTTGAGCGAAATATTTTTTATCAACAAGCTACGCATTGTGTTTTGACAGATACAAAGACAATTGAAGCTGTTGTAGAGGAAATTAGAAAGATTGTCATAAAACAAATTGACGAAAAGATAAATTGACGAAAAGACAAATTACCAAATAGCAAATAAAAAGAACAAAGCGATCAATCGAAGTTATATCAAATACGCCATATCTTTTTCAGCAAAAACAACATCAATATGTTCTTGAATGGAAGTAGACAAGGAAATTCCCTTAAAATCTGCCTTTATAGGGTATTTTTTGTGATTTCGATTCACAAGTACCGCCGTTTTGAAATTCTTCAATGGAACGTCTAAAAAGTGCTTCACACCATAAATTAAAGTGGTACCCGAATTCAATACATCATCAATCAGTACCAAAGGTTTGTGGATGTAAGCTTCTTTTGCGATGGAAGTTGTCACAGCTGTCAACGGATGTTGCTTGTCAATCCTCACTTCACACAAAGTAATCACAGCATCGGTAATTTTTTCCAACTCCGCTTTTATTTTTTGCGCAAATACAAATCCATTATTGGCAATTCCAGCAATGATGATTTCTTCTTCATTCACGTTCGATTCCAAAATTTGATAGGCAATGCGGCGTGTTTTGTGTTGAATTTGTTGGTGGTTTAGTATAATATTTCCCGTGACAGTCATGCGTTTGTATATTTAGATCAACTACTTCGGTAAAAGCTTCAGATGTTAATTAGTTGATAAGAAAGTAAAATTAAGCATTAGTTTCTTCACCATCAAAAGTATCGTCGAGATATTCGTCAATTTCACGACGGTCTTTCTTTGTTGGTCTTCCCGTTCCTTGTTTGCGATAATGTTCTTTGGCGTGTTTTAATAATTCTAAATGTTCGTAGTTTTCTTTCGGAGTTGTATCAACACGATACATATCAACCAGTTTTGCACCGACACGACTTTTAGGAATATCAAGCACCGTTAAACGTCGCGTAACTTGCTCTTTTCTAACCTCTAATTTGTCCGTTGCATACACTTCTCGCGATGGTTTTACAGTAGCACCATTTACCTTTACATGTCCCTTTTTACAAGCGATTGTTGCCATATTTCGAGTCTTGAAATAGCGTACGCACCATAAGTATTTATCGATCCTCATACAAAATATCTAAAAACTGCGTTAAAGAATATACAAAAGTAGGATAAAATTGTATCTTGCACCCCAAAATTTAAAAAACAATGATGAAGTTTGTAAAATTTGCATTTTTAACAATAGCCGTAATTGCAATTGTTTTTTCATGTAAAAGAGATGACGATCCAGTTGCATTTGCAGAATTACGTGATAGAGGAGAACAACAAATTGAAGATGACGCAGCTTTGGTGGCGTTTTTAAGTACACATTTTTATAATTATGAGGATTTTGATTTGGTAAACCCTGAAAGTCCTGCCAATGATGCTGTACGCGTTTCTTTTGATACCATTGCAGGTGTAAATGCTGATAAAACTCCACTAATCAATCAAGTAGAAGTACGTACCACTACGTTTCAAGATGTAGAATATAAATATTATGTATTGAAAGTACGTGAAGGTGGCGGAGAATCGTATACAAGTTTTGATCAGGTTGATTTGGTATATCACGGACAATTGTTAGATTTAGAAACGTTTGATTTACGTCTTACACAAATTCAAATTCCTTTGGTAAGTGCCGCAGCAAGTACGGTACGAGGTTTTCAATTAGGATTGCCCGAATTTAAAACTGCGGAAAATATTGTAGAAGATGAAAACGGATTTTTACAGCCTAGAAACGGTGGTATTGGTGCTATTTTTCTTCCTTCCGGATTGGGGTATTTTAATTTGATTGAACCTGGAATTCCAGAATATTCTCCATTAATTTTTTCTTTCAATCTATTCGATGTTGTGTATTTAGATATTGAACCAGACGGATTGTTAAGCTCTATGGAAGATTTAGACAATGACAACGACGTATCTAATGATGATACTGATGGCGATGGTTTTCCAGATTTTAGAGATTCTGACGATGACGGTGACGGAACACCAACGATTAATGAAGTGGAATTGAATGTGTATACGGTTAATCCTGGAGAAATGGAACCTACCTACGCTGCCAATGAAATTGTAAAAACAAGAGATACCGACAGCGATGGTGTGACAACAATTTCTACGGTAGTATTAACAGATACAGACGGCGACGGAATACCAGATTATTTAGACGCGAACTAGAAAGGTTTAAAACCTATTAAAAATAGAAAAGCACTTCTTTTAACGGAAGTGCTTTTTGTTTTTTATGTTGTATATTGAATTGAATCTACAATTTCAGCGACAAACTAAAGATCAATTGACTAGGTCTAGCATCTAAAGTTCCAATTCGGACGTTATTGGAATCTAAAATACTTGCTTCATTTTCAGTAAAACCTCTTTCGTAGCGTACATCCAATCCGATGTTTCCAAATTTTACCGCAGCTCCAAAATTGAATCCGACGGTAAAATCATTTTCTACATCTGAAATATTGACATCATCCAATCCATTATCTAAGGTATATTGAAAAGCGGGACCTGCAAAAATACTCAACGGACCAATAATATCTAAACCTAATAAAACAGGAACATCAATCTTCGACATATCGTAGTTGCTAGAACCATATTCACTCTGTGTTTTGGTATACACCACTTCTGGGCGTAAGTATAATTTGCTAAAATTGAACTCGTAATACGCGCCAATATGATATCCGATTTTAGAATCTCCGCTATCTTCTATAATATTTTCTCCCGCAGTTACAATTTCGCGTAATTCTCCATTGGAGTTAAAGTTCAATCCTGCTTTTACTCCAAATTGCGCAAAGCAACTTGCCGAAGCGAACAGAAATACCAAACATAATAGGTTGTTTTTCATAATGTTAATGTTTTGTGTTATACGAATTAAAACGATTTTTTTTGAAAAGTATTATTTTCTCCCAATCACTTTTTCAGCAGCTTTTACAATGGCTGCAGCATTTAAGCCATACTTTTCCATCAATTGTGCTGGTGTTCCTGATTCTCCAAAAGTATCTTGCGTAGCAACAAATTCCTGTGGTGTTGGATGGTGTACTGCTAATGTGCGCGATACACTTTCGCCCAATCCGCCCAAGAAATTGTGTTCTTCCGCAGTTACGACACAACCTGTTTTTGCTACTGAAGCTAAAATTGCTTCTTCATCTAACGGTTTTATGGTGTGAATGTTAATCACTTCCGCAGAAATGCCAGCTGCTTCCAATGTTTCTGCTGCTTGCAATGCTTCCCAAACCAAATGTCCTGTCGCAATGATCGTTACATCAGTTCCTTCTGTGAGTTGTACTGCTTTTCCAATTTCAAACTTTTGATCAGCAGGAGTGAAGTTTGCTACTTTCGGACGTCCAAAACGCAAATATACGGGTCCGTGATGATCTGCAATCGCCAACGTTGCCGCTTTTGTCTGATTGTAATCACAGGTATTAATCACCGTCATGCCTGGCAACATTTTCATCAAACCTATATCTTCTAAAATCTGATGTGTCGCGCCATCTTCTCCTAACGTAATTCCTGCGTGTGAAGCACAAATTTTTACATTCTTATCAGAATACGCAACCGATTGACGAATTTGATCGTACACACGACCTGTTGAAAAGTTGGCAAACGTTCCTGTAAACGGAATCTTTCCACCAATGGTCATTCCTGCGGCAATTCCGATCATATTTGCTTCTGCAATTCCAATCTGGAAAAAACGTTCTGGGTGATTGTCTTTAAAAGCGTTCATCTTTAACGAACCTGTCAAATCTGCACAAAGTGCTACCACATTCGGATTCGTTTTTCCGAGTTCTGTCAATCCATCTCCAAATCCTGAACGTGTATCTTTACTTCCTGTGTTTGTATATTTTTTCATATTCATTATCCACGAAAGTGGATATCTTTTTTTGATTAAACTTAATTAGTAAAAAACTAGGTAGACGATTTAATAATCACCTAAAGTTACTGGGTTTTGTGCCAAAGCACTTTCCAACTGCTCGTCATTTGGTGCTTTTCCGTGCCAAGCGTGCGTATTCATCATAAAATCAACACCATTCCCCATTTCTGTGTGCAACAAGACAACAACAGGTTTTCCGTGTCCCGTTTTTGCTTTTGCTGCCGCCATTCCATCTTTAATGGCTTGAATGTTGTTTCCGTCTTTTATCTCTAAAACTTCCCAACCAAAGGCTTCAAACTTTGCCGACAATGAACCTAATGGCAATACATCATCCGTAGCACCATCAATTTGTTTCTGATTGTAATCAATCGTAGCAATAATATTGTCCACCTTATTTCCAGCAGCATACATAATCGCTTCCCAATTTTGTCCTTCTTGCAATTCGCCATCACCATGTAATGAATATACTAAGTTGTCATCTCCGTTCAACTTTTTGGTCAACGCGGCTCCAAGTGCAACCGACATTCCTTGTCCTAACGAACCTGAAGCAATGCGGATTCCCGGCAAACCTTCATGCGTAGTTGGATGTCCTTGCAAGCGAGAATCTAACAAGCGAAACGTGTTCAATTCGTCCACAGGAAAATAACCTCTACGCGCCAAAACGCTATAAATTACAGGGGAAATATGACCGTTCGACAAAAAGAAAACATCTTCATTCTTTCCATCCATATCGAAACCGTCGTTCAGTTTCATGATGTCATTATATAAAGTGACTAAAAATTCGGCACAACCGAGTGAACCTCCTGGATGACCAGAATTTACTTTGTGTACCATTCTCAAGATATCTCTACGGACTTGAGTAACTAAATTTTCTAACGATTTGTTATCAGACATTGTGTATTTGTTAGTAGTTTTTGTAAACCTCAAAAGTAAGTTATAAAACAGCGCAAACAAAAGAAGTTAATAGGCTTTTATTAACGAATTTTTGTGGATAAAGTACAGCGCGAGTGAAAGTGTGTACATGATTGAAAATGAAGTTGAGAAGTAGTTTGAATACAGTTTTTGTTTTTTAAGTTATTTAGTGTGCTTATTTTATATTTTTTGGTTGAAAAAATATGTGTTATTTCCTATTTTTAAATTGAAAGTATTTTCTTTATTCTTAGTTTTTTTCTTTAGATTTGAGGGAATATGTTCTGTATTATGAATATTTATTTATTGTATAAGTGTGTAATCCACTAAAAAAGAAATTTTTAACTTTTAAATAAGAAAGTTTGTTCCCATTCTTGAGAAAGGACAAAAATAGTTTTGGAAAATTCGTGTAAATCGAAATAATTCTGAAAATTAAAAGCATGGGCAGGACAATGGATAATTTATAATAATAGAATCATTATATTTTACAAATGATTAATCAAAAAAAAATATATGGGATTTAGTAATATCCAATTTACACTAACGATTATCGCTTCCATTATAGCTGTAATCACATTAATTCTTGGTGTCTTAGAGTACAGAAAGAAAAATATGTTGACAAGAATTGATATTTACCTTAAAATGAGGGATTATTATGCGAGAGATGAAAACTTACAAAAAGTCTGTTCTGCTTTAGGAGAAGGAAGAGGAAGTATAAACGTAAAGGAATTAACATACGAGCAAAAAAGGCAGTTTTTAGGAACCATGGAATCGATAGCATTGTTAGTTAACTCAAAAGTGATGAACAAGCAAGTAGCAATGTATATGTTTGGATATTATGCAATTGCAGCTTGGGAAAATGAAGAATTTTGGAGTCATGGAAATTTAAGACAAGATGACCCAATGTGGTCTTTATACAAAGCATTTTACTTACAGAATTGTACAATCAGAAATGAGTTTGATATGAACCCATCGTTTTATATCAAAAGAAAATTAAATTTTCTATCTAAATAGATTTGCAAGAAATATAATGAGCCAATTTTGAAATAGTAACTTTATTGATCTCAAAAAGTGAAAAATATTCTAATTACTAAATTTATGCAAAAAGTTACTAATATTACAAACAAACAAAACTGCAATTTCAGAAACAAATTAACTCTTTCCCAAAAAAACGAAATTTCAGAAGGAATAGAAGAACTCAATCAAGGAAAACGAGTTTCGTATGATGAATTTTTAAAGAAGATTTACTAATAAATCAATTTTAATATTTGATTAATAAAATCCTCCACAAATCTTACCTATATTTGCCAACTGATAATGCCATAATTCTCACTATTGCTTACAGGTTGTTGGCTTTCGCCAAAAGGATCTCACAGCAATATACGCGTGCAAAATTGGCAAGAGAAACGCATACATGAAATTCGAATTACAAGGAAAAGATCCACAAAGCAAGGCAAGAGCAGCAACACTTACGACTGATCACGGAACGATAGAAACGCCTATTTTTATGCCTGTGGGAACGATTGGAACGGTAAAAGGTGTCCATCAACGGGAATTGAAAGAAGATATCAATCCCGACGTTATTTTAGGAAATACGTATCACTTATACTTACGTCCACAAACCGAAATTTTAGAAAAAGCGGGCGGATTGCACAAATTCATCAACTGGGATCGCAACATTTTGACAGATTCTGGTGGATATCAAGTCTATTCCTTATCTGCGAACAGAAAAATTAAAGAAGAAGGCGTTAAATTCAAATCACATATTGATGGTTCGTACCATTTCTTTACGCCAGAAAACGTGATGGAAATTCAGCGTACCATTGGTGCTGATATTATCATGGCTTTTGACGAATGTACGCCATATCCGTGCGATTATCGCTATGCAAAACGTTCCATGCACATGACACATCGCTGGCTCGATCGCTGCATCGCACACTTAGAAAAAACACCGTACAAATACGATTACAGTCAAACATTTTTTCCAATAGTTCAAGGAAGTACGTACAAAGATTTGCGCAGGCAATCAGCAGAATTCATCGCTTCGTGTGAAGCCGAAGGAAATGCCATTGGCGGATTATCAGTTGGAGAACCAGCCGAAGAAATGTATGCAATGACCGATGTAGTATGTGAAATTCTTCCCGAAGACAAACCACGTTATTTAATGGGCGTTGGAACTCCGATCAACATTTTAGAAAATATTGCCTTAGGTGTCGATATGTTCGATTGTGTCATGCCAACACGTAACGCAAGAAATGGAATGCTGTTCACGGCACACGGAAGCATCAACATCAAAAATAAAAAATGGGCAGACGATTTTTCGCCAATTGATGAAATGGGCATTACCTACGTAGATTTAGAATATTCAAAAGCGTATGTACGTCACTTATTCACGGTGAATGAATTGCTTGGAAAACAAATTGCCACCATTCATAACTTAGGTTTCTACCTTTGGTTGGTTAGAGAAGCAAGAAAACATATATTAGCAGGAGATTTTTACGAGTGGAAAAACAAAATGGTCAAACAAATGGACAAACGTCTCTAACAGCAGGTGAAACGAATAATGAAGCTGTTTGAAAAATTTTAAAACGTCATTCTGAACTTGATTCAGAATCTCATCAAACTGATTTTCAACTGTTATGAGAAACCGAATCAAGCCTGTCTTGAGCGACAGTTGAAAGGTTCGGTTTGACGAAATATTGACTTTTAGACAACCACTATAAAAGATAATTATTAAAATTAAAATTTGTGAAAATATTAGATTGGTACATCATTAAAAAATACCTGCTCACATTCTCTGTAATGTTGTTGCTATTCATTCCTATCGGAATTATGGTTGATATTTCTGAAAATATTGACAAAATGCTTGCCTCGGAAGCGCCAGTAGATGAAATTGTAACGTATTATGTGAATTTTGTCCTCTACTTTGCCAATCTCTTATTTCCTATATTTCTATTCCTTTCGGTGATTTGGTTTACCTCCAAAATGGCAAATGACACGGAGATTATCGCGATATTAAGCTCAGGAGTTTCGTATTTGCGTTTCTTGCGACCGTTTTTAGTAGCGGCATCTGTGGTTGCGATTGTGGCTTTTGTCATGGGAATGTACGTAGTGCCAAACGCCAGCAAAGGTTTCAATGAATTTCGATTTGAATACATCAAAAAAGGACGAAAAAAAGTACGTGACAATGCTGAAATCTACAAGCAAGTCACCAACAATGATTTTGTGTATCTAAAAAGCTTTAACTTCAAAAGTAAGCGTGGAGACAATTTTACTTTAGAACATTTTGAAGACAATAAATTAATCTATAAAATACAATCACGTACTCTAAAATACAACGAAAAAGACAGCACCTATACGTTACGTGGTTACAAAAAACGCATCATCGGCGCCATGAACGACAGCTTGATTAGCGAGCGTACATTAGATACTATTTTTCCATTTGATGTGGAAGATCTAACGCCAGTTACGTACATGGCAGAAACGCTCAACTATCAAGAATTGGATGAATTCATTGATAAAGAACGAAAATCTGGTTCGCCCAATGTGAGCAAGCATTTATTGGTAAAATACAAACGTTGGAGTTTGCCAATTACGGCATTCATTCTCACTATAATTGCAGTTGCGGTATCTTCTATGAAACGTAGAGGAGGAATGGGTGTCAACCTCGCTTTCGGAATTGCGATTGCATTTATTTATATCTTTTTCGATAAAATATTTGGCACGATGGCAGAAAAATCTGGGTTTTCGCCAATGTTAGCCGTTTGGGTACCAAATGTGGTCTTTGGAGTGCTCGCCTTATATCTATTGTACAATGCTAGGCGATAAACTCAAAAACTACCTTCATTTACACCTATTAGTATTTATTGCGGGTTTTACGGCAATTCTCGGGAAACTTATTACGATCGAAGCCATTCCGCTCGTGTGGTTTCGGATGTTACTTGCAGGAATTTTGATGTTTGCGTTTATCAAAGTTTCTAAGATCAATCTCAACATATCACTAAAAACATTTTCAAAATTTGCAGTTGCTGGAATTGTGGTGGCATTGCATTGGATTACCTTTTTTGGTGCCATTGATGTTTCAAACGTATCCATAACACTCGTTATGTTTTCCACAGGCGGATTTTTTGCGTCATTTATAGAACCCATCATCTACCGTAGAAAAATAATATGGTATGAAATTATTTTTGGAATTATTGTAATTATTGGTGTTTCCATCATTATGAACAGTGAATTCAAATATATCAACGGAATCATTTTAGGAATCATCTCAGCATTTTTATCGGCATTATTTTCAGTATTGAACGGGAAATTTGTTGAAAAACATGACGCTTCAACCATTTCTTTTTACGAATTTATTTGTGGAGTAGCATTCATATCAATCTATTTGGCGTTTGCTGCAGATGGTTTTTCTAAAGAAAACTTCTTCATACTCAGTACAAATGATTGGCTCTATATATTCATATTGGCTTCTGTTTGTACTGCGTACGCATTTATTGCATCAACACACATAATGCGATACATAAGCCCATACACGGTTGTGTTAACCTATAATTTAGAAATTATTTACGGAATCATTTTAGAATTCATCATATTTCCAGAAGAAGAAAAAATGGGCTCCGGATTTTACTACGGAAGCTTGCTTGTCATCGCTACAGTTTTGGCAAATGGAATTCTAAAAAATCGCAGAAAAATAAAATCCGCAAGTGGCATAGATAATTCCTAAATTAAAGTTTTATATTTGTAAACTGAAACAACTAAACATACCCTCAAAAGCATGGAATATTTAGATTTTGAGCTGCCTATAAAAGAACTAGAAGATCAGCTAACGAAATGTGTGGCAATTGGACATGAAAGTGATATTGATGTTACGGAAACTTGCCAGCAGATCGAGAAAAAATTGGCAGCGACTAAAAAAGATATATACAAAAACCTAACGGCATGGCAACGTGTGCAATTATCACGTCATCCCAACAGACCGTATACTTTAGATTACATTAAAGCGTTGTGTGGCGATTCTTTCTTAGAATTACATGGCGATCGTAATGTAAGTGATGACAAAGCTATGATTGGTGGTTTGGGGAAAATTGGCGATCAATCGTATATGTTTATTGGACAACAAAAAGGCTTCAATACGAAAACCCGTCAATACCGTAATTTCGGAATGGCAAACCCTGAAGGATACAGAAAAGCATTGCGCTTAATGAAATCGGCAGAAAAATTCGGAATTCCTGTCGTAACTTTGATTGATACTCCAGGCGCTTATCCAGGATTGGAAGCAGAAGAACGCGGACAAGGAGAAGCAATTGCCCGAAATATTTTAGAAATGACACGTTTAAAAGTGCCAATCATAACCGTAATTATTGGTGAAGGCGCTTCTGGTGGAGCATTAGGAATAGGTGTTGGCGATAAAGTACTCATGTTAGAAAACTCATGGTACTCTGTAATTTCTCCAGAAAACTGTTCCTCTATCTTATGGAGAAGCTGGGAACACAAAGAAAAAGCAGCAGAAGCTTTAAAATTGACGGCAACCGATGCGATGAAAATTAAAGTTATTGACGAAATCATCAATGAACCACTTGGTGGCGCGCATAACGATCGCGAAAACACCTTCACAGCAGTTCGTGATGCCATTGTTGCCAATTATGACAAATTAAAAAACTTATCACAAGAGGATTTAGTAATTTCACGCATGGAGAAGTATTCAAAAATGGGTGAATTTAAAGGATAAACCTATATTACATAGGAAGCGTTTAAAATCCGAAGTGAAGACTTCGGATTTTTTTTCCGCTTATCAACAAAAAAAAGAACTTATCAACATAGTTGTGAGTATAAAATAAACGCTAACACGTAAAACAATTAGTTACATTCGCAGTCATGGAAAATGTAAACCCTAAGCAATCATATAAAACTGATAAAAGCAATCTAATAAGTCTCGAAAGAGGAAAATTACCTCCACAAGCCATCGATTTAGAAGAAGTGGTACTTGGCGCCATGATGATTGACAAAAAAGGTGTAGATGAGGTGATTGACATCTTGAGTCCAGAAGCGTTTTACAAAGAAGCCAACAAATTGGTATACGAAGCCATTTTTCAATTATTTGAAAATTCAGAACCGATTGACTTACTCACGGTTTCTTCTCAGCTCCGTAAAAATGCAAACTTAGAGATTGTCGGTGGCGATTTCTACCTGATTTCACTCACGCAAAAAGTATCGTCTTCTGCGCATATTGAATTTCACGCACGTATCATTCTGCAAAAATTCATTCAACGTAGTTTGATCAAAATCTCCAATGAAATTATTGAAGATGCATACGATGAAACGACGGACGTTTTCTCTTTATTGGACAAAGCAGAATCGCGTTTGTATGAAGTCACCCAGGGAAACATTAAAAAATCGTCGGAAACGGCGCAAAGTTTGGTCATTCAAGCCAAGAAAAAAATTGAAGAAATCTCTAACAAAGAAGGTTTAAGTGGTATTCCAACAGGATTTACACAACTAGACAAACTAACTTCTGGATGGCAACCAAGTGATTTAATCATTGTAGCGGCGCGTCCAGGTATGGGAAAAACGGCGTTGACTTTATCCATGGCAAGAAACATTGCGGTAGATCAAAATATTCCTGTTGCTTTCTTTTCACTGGAGATGGCTTCTGTACAGTTAATTACACGTTTAATTTCTTCAGAAACTGGCTTGTCTTCAGAAAAATTACGTACAGGAAAATTAGCAAAACACGAGTGGGAACAACTCAACGTAAAAGTAAAAGGACTTGAAAAAGCACCTTTATTCATTGATGATACGCCATCACTTTCTATTTTCGATTTACGAGCAAAAGCGCGACGTTTAGCTTCGCAACATGGCATCAAAATGATTATGATTGATTACTTGCAATTAATGACTGCAGGTGGAAGTCAAAAAGGAGGAAACCGTGAACAGGAAATTTCAACGATTTCGCGAAACCTAAAAGCCTTGGCAAAAGAATTGAATGTACCAGTAATTGCCTTATCGCAGTTATCGCGTGCGGTGGAAACACGTGGAGGAAGCAAGCGACCGTTACTTTCCGATTTACGTGAATCGGGAGCAATTGAGCAAGATGCAGATATTGTATCCTTTATTTACCGTCCAGAATACTACAAAATTGAAGAATGGGATGATGAAGAGCGTTCGCCAACCGAAGGACAAGCGGAATTCATTGTGGCAAAACACAGAAATGGTGGTTTGGACAACATTCGATTGAAATTTATTGGACACTTAGGTAAGTTTGATAACTTAGAAACCTTTGATTCTCCATTCGAATTCCATTCAAAAATGAACGATGCAGCCAACGATGATACGTTCAGAACCGAGAATTTACCAAGTGCTGACGAAGCGTTTGGAAGTTCTATGAACGATGATTTTAATCCAGATGATAACGAAGTTCCTTTCTAAAAGAATTCCGTATTTTTATAGCGATTTAATTTGTCATTCCTGCGTAGGCAGGAATCTACTTTTGAAACTCTTTGGATTCCTGCCTTCGCAGGAATGATAAAAAATAAAAGCTTTACATGAAATATGACTACATCATTGCCGGATCAGGATGCGCAGGGTTAAGCTTGTTGTACCGAATGTTGACAGCTCCGCAATTGTGTAAAAAGCAAATTTTAGTCATAGATAAATCGCAAAAAAATAAAAACGATCGCACGTGGTGTTTTTGGGAAAAAGGTAAAGGATTATTTGAACCGATTGTGACGCATCAATGGGAAACTTTGGAGTTTCTTTCGGATGACTTTACGCGTAAATTTGACATGCCCACATATCGTTACAAAATGATTCAAGGCATTGATTTTTACAATCATGTGATCAATTTTGCGAAAGAATTTGAAAATGTAAGTTTTATTTCGGAAAGTATTACAACGATTCAATCTGAAAACAATCTTGCGGAAGTCATCACAGAAAAAGCAGTTTACAAAGCTGCATACGTGTTTAATTCTACGAATCTTTTTCACCCTAAAATGGACACTTCAAACTCGTTATTGCAACATTTTGAAGGTTGGGTAATCAAAACAAAAACACCTGTTTTCGACGCAACAGTAGGACGATTGATGGATTTTAGACTGTCACAACAACACGGCACAACCTTTATGTACGTATTGCCCACAAGTGAAACCGAAGCGTTGGTAGAATATACCTTATTCACTGAAAAAGTATTGGAAAAAGAGGAGTACAAAGCGGAATTGAAATCGTACATTCAAAATTATCTACAAATTGAAGAGTATGAGATTCAGCATACTGAATTTGGCATCATTCCGATGTCATTAGCGAAATTTTCTAGAAACGTTCCGAACGAAAAATACATCATTAATATTGGAACTGCGGGCGGATTTACGAAAGCGAGTAGTGGTTATACGTTTCAATTCGTTCAAAAACATACCGAAAACATCATTGAATTATTACAACACGGAAAATATCCAAATCCAGCATTGACGTTTCGCGATAAGATGTTTCAATGGTATGATCGGACGCTTTTAGAAGTCATTCTTTCTGAAAAACTACAAGGAAAAGAAATCTTTGCGACAATGTTTAAAAAACTTCCTATCGAAACGATTTTGGCATTTTTAGGCAACGAAAGTACCTTTTGGGAAGATTTAAAAATTATGGGGAGTTTGCCTATTGGACCATTTTTGACTTCTGGGATAAAGCAGTTGTGAATGTAGTTTTTTTGTAGTAAAAAAATTATATATTGCATTTTATTACTATATTTAATGTAGTAAAATAAATACAGTTTCAATGAAGCCAACTTTAACATTATATCAGAAAATTCAATTTTTTTTTGATAAAGCTAAAATCCCAACTGCTTATGTTCTTTTTCTTTACATAACAATTATACAGTATATTCCTAAAGACTTAATATCAAAAGAGTTTAAAGAGATTAGTTTATTGCCAGCCGCAATAACTCTTGGTATTATTGTATTAAGAATTTTCTTTGATATTTATAAAAAAGTTAATCAACCTCAGCGAAATTTACCTTTTTTTGAATCTTGGAATGCTTTGGTTGAATCTAAAGAGTTTTCATCATCTTTTGAAAAACGTATTTTTGATGATAAAGTAATTAATTTAAAAGTTATAGGTGTCTCTTTACGATTCTATTGGCCGTTCATAAAAAAGATTATAGAGAAATTTTTGCAAGAGGATAAGAAATTTGAATTCAATTTAACGCTAGCTATTCTAGATCCTGATTTTTATGAAGAAGCAGTTTTTGTTGATCAGAACTTTAGAGATAAATTCTTTATGCAGGTTAAAGCTACTATTCAAGATATTGAGTTCTTCAAAAAAGCATATTCAGGAGCAAAGAATTGTAAATGTAATATTGAACTTATTAGATATAAATTTTTAACACCATTTTACGGAGTTTCTTTTGATGATAAATTTTTATTTTTGGGAAATACTCACTGGAGGGATAGTATTTTTAAAAGTGCAGGTAATAGCTATAATATGTATGTTGAAGATGATGAGTTTAGTGGTTCTGAAAAAATAAAAATGTTTAATTCATGGTTTGATTATATTAGATCGAACCAATTACTAATAGAATAAAAAATATTTCTTTGCAAGAAGTGCTAACCTCAGTAAAAAATATACTCACCAATATATTTTTCACTCTAAGAATGAAGCAGTTGTGAATGTAGTGTAATATGACTACTTTTAAACAGCTCTATTTTTTAATGAATACTTATAGTATCACTCCATAAAACACTGCAAGCAATACACATTATTTATGAACTATTATTTCGATGATGAAGAAGTTGGACCTGCAAGAAAAACATCGCATCCAAACTTTGTAAAAGCAATGACGGCAGATTTTTATTATGATTGTACAGAGGAATATTCACCTTTTGGAAATGATGACGGTGCTGATATGTTATGTTATCTTCAAGATTGGTATCGCGCAAAAAAGCTTTTTCGAAATATTGTAAAGTGGTTATTTAATGAAATTGACGAAATGGGATTTAAATACCAAAGTAAACAATGTTCGCAAATACTAGATTTGGAAACATTGAGAAAAATTCAGGAAGAAGATGAATATATGTTGCTTTGTATGGACAATTCGATTATTGCTGCTGGATTTGGACAAATAAAAATCACAGGAAAAATTGATGCCAAATTAAAAGCGCTTACGTTCACAGCTATTGAAAGGCAATTGGTATTGGATGAAGGATATGATGAAGATTATCCAAATCGACTTAAAAAAATGAAGGAGGATTTAATGAAATTTGAATACTAGAAGAATATAAGTTTGTTTTATGAATATATTTTCTAAAATATTTGGCGGCACTAACAACTCCAAAAAGCAAGTATACACACATTACATACTGCAGGAATCAAAAAATGGCTATTCTTTAAAAAAAATGAAGAAAACGATTGTGATTTTTCCAGATCGTATCAATACAAATGCGCATGCGGAAGCACAAACACAACATGTCTACACTAAAAAATTTCGGTCGTTACTTGATTTTTGGAATTATATTACGAAATCTGAAAAATGGTATTTAGAATACCAAGCAAATTCCATTCAGCATATAGAAAATTATATAGAAATTTTGGCGCCATTCATTGTAAAATCAACGAATGAGTTGCGACGCAACATGGAATTTTCAGAGAAAGATATCTTTACGATTGCCGCTTGGGATAATTTACTGTTTCGATATAAAGAAAAAAGCGAATTGGTTTTCAAAGAAAGTCAAAAATTGAAAGCTTTTTGTGCCAATTGTAAGAAAGAGCGAATAGAATTTAGTCAACGATATCCAAAATCAATTTGTCATGAATGTTTCTCCAAAATTACTGACAATACAGGTAGAAGTGTAGAATTCTTTAATTCACATATTGGCGGTTATGGCTGCCAAGGATATTATTCTGGAACAAATCAACAAGAAAAATATGAAGAAGCCGTGTGTTATATTGATGGAAAAAAGTTTGTAGCGGAAGAAGCTAGATTTGGAGGAATTGTTATTAGTCTAAAAGAATAGTTATGAAAAAACGCATTCTCCTTTGTCTTTGAGTTGTATGTACTAATGCGCAGAAATGAAAACAATGATACGTACCAAGAAGCGTTTCAAACAAATCGAAAACTAATAACGTATCAAGCGTTGCAAGCAATAGGTGTTTTGTGATTTCTTAGATACGTCCTTGCGAGAATTTTTGACATTGAGCGGAGTCGAAATGTAAAATTCGTGGCAATCTGTTTGTTTCAGAGAAAAAATTGACAATGATTTTGACAGACTGCCACGGCTTTGCCTCGCAGTGACGTTTCTTTGAAGTTGAATAGTTTTAGCGAATAATTTAAAATTCAACATTAAAAATTAAGCATCAACGTCAAGTGTAATCACATCATCTGCGCGAATCATGCTTGGTTTGTTTGCGTCAAACGCGGGAAGTTGACTATCGAACGTTGATGCGTCCGTGATGGTTTCTGCGTCCACATTTTCACCGAAATCATAGCCCAATCCGTATTCCGTTAAAAGTGTTTTGATTTCACCAAACGTTCTTTGTATCATATTTCCATTCTCGTCTTCTTTCTCAATAATATTCGGTAAAAAACGAATAATTTGTGCTTCTGACGGTGGCACTGGAACGATATCAAATTCAATTTCCGCCGTAGCGTTTAAGCCTAAATTGTATTTATTGGTATTAGACGCATTTACGGGTGTTGCGTACATTTTTGGTCGAAACGCGCGTGTACTTTGCAGTGAATTTCCTGTACTTTGCTGCGAAATAGAAAGTGAAATTTTTGCTTTTGCCGTCGTTTTTGGAATCGTGTAAAACGTAGGTTGATACCCAACTTCACGCAGCATTTTTAAGGTTTCAGATCCTTTATCAGGATCACTGTTATAGATTTCTAAGGTTTGTCGTAACGAACCTTCGTCCAAGGCTGCTTGTGCTTCTCCAACACCTTCGCCAATGGAGGCAATAAAATCTCCTAACGGTGCCGCAAAGGCATCTTTTACATAATCGTATGAATTGCTTGACATAATTTTTTAGTTTAATGGTTTTGCGAAAATTACTATGACTTCTTGTCCTTCTTCTACAGCTGTATCTGGCGCTGGCGATTGTTTAAATGCTTGTCCTGCAATGAGGTTTTTATCTTCTGTAGCGTGATAAACTGCATCCAGTTGTAAACCGTAGTTGAGCAATACTTTCCGAACGGCAGTTTCCGTCAATCCTAAAATATTAGGCATTTTTTGAGAAACATTTGTCGCAAGAGTGTCCGATGGCACAATATCCAAACTGATATCACTAATTGCGGCACTGTTGACGTCTTTGGCAGATTCATAATCTAGCAAGCCAAAAATGGTTCCTTCAGGACCTTTTTCAACCGTTGTTTTTAAGTTGAGCGAAATATTAGACAGTTTGTATCGTGAATTGACCAATTCTTCTTCTGCTTTCACAACATCGTTTACAATGCTGCTGTATACTTTGCTTGCCGATAATTTATTTGGATGATCTGTGATAGAAAAATCTTGTGCTTCCGCCAATTGTTCTTGCAGTTTTCCGTTTTCAACCTGTAAATTATTTACTAATGTTTGCTGATTTTGTAGTTCGGTTTCTTTTGCCGTAACTCGTGCTTTTTCTTGCTGAACAGCTGTTTGTAATTGTGAAATACTTGCTAAAAACGATACTTTTTCAAGTGCTAAATTGTCTTTTTCTGTCGTAAGATTTGAAACTTGGATTTGCAAATTGTCACGCTCTATAGAAATATCTGAAACTTGTATTTGTAGATTATCGCGTTCTATAGAAATGTCCGAAACTTGCTGTATTAAATCGTCACGTTCAATGGTAATATCTGAAATTTGTAGTTGCAAATCGTCACGTTCTATGGAAATATTGGAAACTTCTTCTTGCAAATCGTCATACATGTTTTGATAATTAGCGCCGCCAACTTCTGCCATTTCCAAACCTTCCATTTGCTCGCGTTGTGCAGCAAGTTCAGCTTCTAAGTTGTTTTTATCAACTTCCAATGTTTCCCGCAGTGCTTGCTCGTTTGCCAAATTGGCACTTATGGTTTGCAAACTGTTGTTTAAATCGGCTACTTGTTGATTTCTCGTTTCAAAATCGTTTTGCACAATGGAAAGCTGACTGAGTAAAGAATCACGTTCGTCTGCTAAGGAAGTAATCGTAGTATTCAATCCTGTTACTTGTGCAACGGCATTGTCTTTTTCTTCTTCCATGATGCGAATTGTGTTTGACAATTCAAATACAGGAACTTGCGTTGCAATGATAAGATGATCAATTTTTTTAATGTACGCTTTCGGATCTAACAACCAGCTTTTTCCGAAATCTATGTTGAGTTTGCTATCGCCTTCAATGGTTGCTGTAAATGTCGTTGCAATTACTTCTGGAAGTCCCGATTGTGAAGTTGCAGAAATGATTCTGAAAGAAGGTGTTCCTCCAGATTTTAAAACTTCGCGTACCACACGAATTGTTTGGTTTGTTGTAGAAATTCGAGAAGGAATTTTTAAAGCATGCACTAATTTTCCGCTTGATACGATCAAATCATCGGTGAATGCCAACCATGATTTTAAATAGACATTATAAAATTGGATTTGTACTTTTGCCGTTTTTACGGGTTTATCATTCACATCAAATAAGATATGCTGAAACTGAATACTTTGTATATTAACTGCCATGACTATTTTTGAATTGAAATTTTAGTGAGTACATTTCCAACGTTGACTTCGATGATTAATATATGTCCGTTGGCAAAATCTACACCATCTACTTGTACTTGCGTTTGTGCCTTTCCGTTGCTATCAGTTCTAATTTCGCTTGTATTTAAAAATGTGGTATTGTGATTTAATGTTGCGTTCGGATTTAGCAATTCCGTTTTTTGTTGATTGTAATTAAATTCAACCAACGCAGCTGAAATTTTTTCGCCAGCCGCGTTGAACACTTCAACGTCAATATCAAAAACATGAATAGTATTCGTTGCTTTCGGAGTTGCGTTGATGATCATTTGTGGCAAGCCTTCATTGGGAACTACGGCGATAAATCGTCCTGAAATCGTACTCGTCACTTTGTTAGATTCTTTCGTATCTGTACTCGTATTTGTACTTGCTACAGGTTTAAATGCCAACGTTCGTGCATATCCTTTTTGATAGGTTTGCGCCATCGAAGTTCTTGCCGTTTTACTTTCAGTAGCGGGAGATTCCGAACTTGTTTCTTTTTCAAATTCAGCTTCTACCTGTAAATTAAAGTCCAAATACGGTAACGTATACAAGGTATTTGGTCTTCCAAATTCATCGTACGGTTTTACATTTCGCAGATGATTTTGTGCTTCATTCAAACTATCGGAAATGCCTAATAGTATTTGTTTTAGCGTTAATGCGTTATTTGATGTGCTCATGTGTATTTTTTTAAAATGAGAAACTGTCTTTTTGCTTTTTTACTTCGTTTAAGATGTCAATACCTTTCTTTACATTTTGAGCGGTTTTAATGACATCAATGGCTACATTTAACTTTTTGTTCCCTACATCAAAGCGTGTCGTTTCTTCTTTTTTTGTTTGTTTTTGTTGGATGAAATCAAAATCGAATCCATGTTTGGTTGCTGCATCTTTTCCACTGATAAAATCAACTGCGTTTAGTTTTTTCTCAAAGAGATTTGCCACGTTATTGGCTTTTTCTAACTTTTTGTTGGCAGTGTTGAATACGGAATCCACTTTTTGTAGCTTTTTCCCAACTTTATTGACAATGCCCATTCCTTTAGAAACCTTTTTGCTAAACGTTTGCAATTCAGGAGATTTTGTAATACTTTTTATTTTCTCTACACCTGTTTGCAGTTCATTTCCTGTGTGCCGAACGGTTTGAAACGTATCGTTTACTTTGGATACTTTTTTGGTTGCAGAATCAAAAGTGTCTAGTACTTTTGAAGCTTTCTTTGCAACCGATTGTATGGTCTGCACTTCCTTTCGTTTCGCGGTGTTATTGACAAACGAATTCAGTTTTTCTTTGCCTTTTTTAACAGTTGTTGCAACCGTTTCTGCTGCTTTCTTTTTCTTTTCTAACGCAACAGTTACTTTTCGTTTTTCAGCATTTTTTAAAAGTGTTTGTGATTGCCTTTTTGATTTTTGCGTTGTTAACGTTGCTGCTTTTTGTGGTTTAGAAACAGGCTTTCGTATTGATTTTTGAACCACCTTTGCTACGGATTTTTTCGGTCGTTTGGTAAAATCGTCTACTTTTTGCTTTGTTTGTTGAATTTTTTGTCCAAATTCAAGTAAAGTTGTTGCCGTTTTCTTCTTTTTTGATACAATAGATTGCTCTGGCTTTCGCTGAATATTAGGAATGCGCGCTGCAGGTTTTGAAGCTTTTGTAGGTTGTAGTAAACCTGTGTTTGCTTTTGTGGTTTTGCGTTTTTTTGAAATTGGTGGAACACTAGAAACTTCTCTCTTTTTCGGAGTGAAAGAAGGTGTTACGTCCCAACGATCGTCTTGCTTTTTGCGATGACTCTCTTTTCTTTTTTGAAGCTTTTCTGCTGCTTCGGCTTCCTCTTTCTTCTTTTGATCAATTGTTTTTATTTCATGCTCATACCTTCTATCTGTATTGGATTCCTTTTTCTTACCAGTAAGTTCTGCCATTTGATCTTCGAGCTGTTTTTGCTCATCAATCAATGATTTTAAATTCGGATTAAATGCGGCAGCATCTTCTAAGGATTTGTCTGATTTTTTTCCAGTAGGAGAGAGCAACGAAGCTATATTTTCTATAGCCGCGTTTTCCTCCTTCGGAGCTTTTTCTTTCTTAACAAAACTTTTCCAATGTTTAGCCATCTGTATAAACTCGTCTATTAATTGTTTGCGTTTCTTTTACTTTCCAACTCAGTTTCGATCATCGCTTTCAAGCGTTGTTCAAAAACGGGTGGATTTGGAACGGTTACTAATTTGGTTCGTACTAAGGAACTCGCTTCAGCCGAATACTGATATTTTTGTGAATAGCTTGCTGAAACAGAAGCGCTTACTGCAGCAAATCCTACATTAAATCCAGCACTCGCGGACACGGAAGCTCCAAACTCTCTTGATTCCATCATAGAAACAGACATTTTACACTCGAAAAATGTATCGACAAATTGGTAAAATGTGGGCGTAAAACCTAAGGCTAATAAGCTGTATTCTTCGCCGCCCATTTCTACTTTGGTATTTACAAGTTCCTTTGCCAAATCCATAGAAACCCGATCCAAAGCTCGTTGCGCTTCTGCAATCCCTATACCCAGAGATTTGATCATCTCGGGTAAGGGTGCATTTTGTATTTCTCTGGTGATTCTACCCATGGATTACTAGTTTTCTTCTTCTTCTCTAGCAATTGCCATTTGTTGTTGTATGCGCTCTTCTAATGCCGCTGGTGGCGGAATTGGAACTAATTTCGTTTGTAATAAACTAGAACCTTCTGCTGAATAGCTGTATTTTTGAGAGAAACCAGCATTTACTTGCGTGGTCGTTACTGTTTTGTTGGTTTTTAATCCTCTTCTCCAGCTAAAGCTTGCGCTTCTGTCTTTACTTTTCGATTTACTTTCATATTTGTATGAAGATGAGCCTTCTCGCGTAAACTTGATACTAAGCGTTACTTTAAGTATGGTATCTACAAATTGATAAAAAGTAGGCGCAAACCCAAGTTCTAACATGGACAAACGTTGTGGAACATAAATTGTTCTTTCCGTAGTTCCTGGCGTTACCATAATTTGAGTTGTAGACGCTGTTGGTGTGGTCATACTTTCATAGATGCCATCATCTACATTATACTTAAACCAATCTGTTGGTGTTTTTCTGTAAAAAACATCGCCATTTTTTTGATTGTCAGGCGTAAACTTGGCAGCATTGTCTGTTGGCGCTAAGTCTACATCAACGACTTCTTTATCGTATGCTGGTTCTGTTTCGCCAGATAAAAATTTAGCTTGAATGGATGCTTTGTAAGCGCCATCTGAATTTGCGTTATACAATTCTACAGCATCTGCCAATTGTAATTTTTCTTTTCCGAAAAATACACGACTGTCTTTAAAATTGATAAATTCTTTTCCGTTGATAGTAGATTTCACGGGACTTAATCCGCCCATCATTTCTGCTACTTCGATTGAGTTGGAATCTAATGCCATTTGCGCATTGGCAATGGAAGTAGCCATCTTCTCAATCATTTCTCCCATAGGAACATTGAGTAATTCTTGTCCTATTTCTGGATTTTTATGAAACATAGTTTTTGATTTTTTTAATTTGTTATTCGTCTTTGTTTATAGTTGATCTTAAAATTTCAAGATATATATCAGGTGCAGGCAACGATACAATCTTTGCTGCAATTGATGAGGAGCCTTCCGCAGATGAAGAATATTTACGTGCATAATGCGCCGACACAGAAACGCCAAACATTTGAGTAGAAGTGCTATCACTGCTACTGTTGTTTGTACTTGAACTGTTGTTGGCATTGCTGCTATTTCCATAGCTGAATCCTAATGCGCCTCCGTAGCTTTCAGATTCAGCCATAGAAAATTCCATTTTCATTTCTACAGAAGCTTCTGTAAAAGCGTAAAATGTGGGTGCAAAACCAAGGCTTAATAAATTGTACTCTTCATCACCTAGATTAATTTTTACCGCCGCCAACTCATTTGCCAAACGAATGGAATTTGCATCCAAAGCCGATTGCGCATTGGCAATTGACATTCCGAGCTTTTCCAGCATCATTGGCAAGGGAGCGTTGGTAATTTGTTGTATAACTTTAGGCGTAGTACTCATCAATGATTAATTTGAAGTTGTATTTGTCAACGATTGTATGTAGTTTTCTAATGCAGTTGGTGGTGGCACCGAAATCATTCGAGCCGAAACCGACGCATTTCCTTCTACAGACATGTTAAATTGTCGTGCATAGCGAACATCTAATGAACCACTAATTGCTACTGATTTATCTCCAGTAAAATCTTGCGAAGATTGTTTTAGCTTGGATAGATCATTCTGCGTTTCACCAACATATATTTCAGTAGATTCTTTGTCCATTGTGGATGAAGATTCATTTTTCACTTTTACATCCAATTCTTTGTTTTCTTTGGAATGAATAAAGTAATTGATCTTCGTTTCTTCATGGAGTAAATAATACACACCATTAAATTTTTCAACAAAGAATTTATGCAAAAGATGGTTGCTTTGCGTTAATGAACTTTCTGATAATTCTGTGCTACTTCCATCTGCAAAAACAACTGAAGTTCCTCCATGCGTAAAGGTTACATCTGGTCTTGTATTAGGAGTAGTGATCGCTCTTTTGTCTAGAAACTCATCATTTGGTAAATTTGAAGCAGCTGGAATTTTTGCCGCAGTAGAAACGTTTCCTCCTCTGAAAAATATATAATCCGATGGACTACTATTGGTAATTTCAATGGTGATTTTTCTAATTACAGGATCTTTTGCTGAACTTCCGTTTGCCAAATTTTCACCTTCAGTAGCCGTTTTTATTCTGTCGTCACCGAATTCTTTTTTGGCATATTTTTCAAGTTCTTTTTTGAATGCTTTTGCTCTTTTGAGTCCTAAAGCTTCATTGTATTTTGTGTTTGCGGTTGATGCACTTCCACTTCCATCGGTAAAACCTTTGATGGTAATGTTTAAATTGTCATCTTCTTTTAACGCCAATGCTAACAATTCGGCATCAGCCATTGTTAAAGAGTTTGAATTTACACCTTGCGAATAGGTAAAGTCAATCATTCGGTGTTTATCCCAATCAAAATAGAAAACATACGGAGTTATGGCTACATTTCCGCCATTAACCTTGTGTACACCAGCGCTGTTAATACCCGTTACAATTTCGGTTGTTCCTGAATTACCATCATCATTTCCGGTAGCAGCATTTTTAAGTGTTTGCTCAAATGAAGTGATTTTATCAAACTTATCAGGTGTTGCTTTACCATTAAGCTCAATAGGTTTCGCTGTGCCATCGTAACTGCTTTCCATTTTCAGTAAAGCTTCCGCTTGTGCGTTAAATTTTGGCTCTACAATAACTATATAACCATCTTCTTTTCTGATGAAAATGTTGTTTGCATTTGTAGTTTGCGTCAATTCATTTTTGTCATCAATAACACTTTCTACACGCAATTCTTTTGTTTCATCGCGCATTTCTTCTTCCGCTTTTTCCACTTTAGAGTACGAACCTTCTTCTTTGTGAACTTTAAACGATTTTTCGTTAATACTGATGTCTTCAGAAGTTTTTGCTTTTAAAGAAATGTCTTTTTGTGTTTTGGAATACTTACTTAAAGAATTGCTTTTGTTTTCTTTTAAGTCATCAAAAAAGTTTTTGTCGAAAGTTGAGTTGTTTTTATAATCAACAGCTAAACTAAAGTCTACTTCAACTTCTTCTTTTACTGCCATTTTTAAGCTAATGGAAGCTGAAATATCAGCATAATCAAAAGCATAAAATGCGGGTTGAAACCCGAGTTCTAATAATGATTTCCCAGCTACTTTACTTTCGGAAAGTCGAATAAGCTGTGAAACCGAGTTTGTGTCGAGCCGTTCTTGAGCTTCTGCAATACCCAAGGCGAGCGCTGTGACCATACTACTCACGTCTACGTTTTGTAGTATTTTTGATCCTTGATCAAATGTTTTTACGTCTGCCATTTTCTGTTTTTAAAGTTAAAAAGGAGAAATGCCCTCTGGTAAATCCATGGCAATTTTGGGATTTACCGATTCTTTTCTCACAATAAAATAATTGTGTTTTTTTTGGAGCCTTGTCAATTGATCTCTATTGACTTTGTACCCACGTTGTAGCCAACCTAACAACTCGTCAGTTATAGGTTGTTTGCCTCTTCCAAGGTCTTTTTGAACGTCTTGCAATAAACTTTTTGCTTCGTCTTGTTCTTCACGAAGTACATGTTGAATTGCTTGACGTTCACTCACAAATGCATTGTGTTTTCTTACCAATACATTTTGTTCTTTTTCTTTTAAGAAGCTGCGGTAGTTTTCACAAAAGTCAATGACTTGATCGTGCGCCCCAGAAAGTTCTAAGGTTTCCATTACACATTGACTGTAGTGTTGAAAAAAGAGTTCGCTGTCTTTTTCTTGTTGCGACATTTTCATGGCTTCTTTGTAATGACGTAATGCTTCTTTGTAGTTTTTGTCTAAAGCGTGCATTTTTCCACGTTCCGCAATGCGGTAGTGTAGCATTGTTTTTTCTTCCATAATTAATTGATGATTTCAGGATTACATTGTATTTGTTCTAGTTGTGCCAAAAGGTACCTTGCGATTAATGGCGGAACTTCTTCGTTGCTTGTCCAACTAGTAGCATTTGTTTTCGGTAGATTTTCTTCAGCGATGAATTGCGCTAAGATTTTTATTGCATTTTCTGCATCTTCAATAGCTGAAATATGCAGTTTTTTCTTGAAGTTGAAGTCTTTTTCGATCGCAGTGTTCAACCCGATGTTGTCACAATCTGCATTGATCGTTTTTGCTTGATTTCTGTTTATATTTTCAAAAAGCGTGATTGGAAGTGCTTCGTGTATGTCTGCTAAAATTTCTTTTGGCATGCCTACTTTTTCCGTTAAGAAGTTGGTGTGTGCTTCGTTTTCAACATCAAAATCCTCCAAAACGATTGAAACCAATTGATGACTTTGATTTAGTAATTTCACCGCTTTATTCGATTGGTACTGTCTCCATAACAGTTGAGAATGATCATACGATACATTTTCAATGACGAATGCTTCTGCTGTTTCTGTAGCTTTCGTTTTCAGTAGCTTTTCAATGTTTTTCAATGAAGTATTGCCTGCTTTTTTGCTGATAAGAATCGTATATATGTCCTTGCGAGGATTTGAAAAATGCACATTGGCATCGGTACGTTTTTGTAACGCTTTCGCCGTGGCGACCGATACATTCCCAAGGACAATACTTGGTTCATTCAACATTAAGTTGAGCACTTCCGATTGTTTACAACCTAAGAAAACCGACAATTGTTCTAATACTTTTGGAAGCATTAAAATGTTGTCAATACTCACGCTGATGTCAATCAATTCGGTAGTTAAGTCAACGGTATCGTCTTTTGTGCAAATAGATACGTCTAAACCTAATTTTGTAAGCGTACTTTCTGCTTTTTCTGCCGTGTCTTTGTCTACTTTTTGGAATAAAATGGAAGGTGCGTTGTACAATAGTTTTAGAATATAATCTTGTGGAACTTTGAGTGCGTCCGACAAAACTTTAGATGCTCCAGGAGTTGCATTTCCTATAGAGTTGATAATTACGGTGTTTTCCATAATAGTGTTGTAGTTTTAAATTAGAGTGGTAAAATTAGGATCACGCGTACAGTTAGATTCGAGTGTTTAAATGCTTTTTGTCTCCGTGTTTTTCCCTTTTTTTGTAAGACTTTTTTTTTGATGATTATTTTGTGAAGTTTTTACGATGTCTAATTGTCACATAATGAGTTGTTTTGAAAGCTGTTGATGGAATTTTTCTTTGAAAAACTAAAAAATAAAATGTCGAAAACAGTCGATGAAAAGCATGTTTTTGTAAGAATTGTTACAGAAATGATAAATTCTTTAGTGCGATATATTTTTTGTGTATCTTTCCATTGTATAAAAATTCATGAAATTGAAACTAAAAAATATCATTACACTCACGCTTGTATTATTATTTTCAGTGAGTAGTTACGCTTCTTATATTTTGATTCCGATGGATGCGGAGTCGCAAAAAGATCATTTAAAAGCCTACGGAATCACGTATTGGTCGCTTGAGAAAAAGATTAAAGTAAAATGGTTGCTCAATTATCGCGGCGGTTCTTTTTTATTGCCAGCCATTGATGCCGTAGAAAAGGAATGTAAAATTAGAGGTGTTTCGTATGAAATCTTATCAGACGCAAAAACCAATGCTATGTTGGAAGAAATTGCGAGTCCAAGCAAAAATCAAGAAGCCGTCATTTTAGAAAAAGCGCCAAAAGTTGCGGTATATTCTCCGAAAGGAAATGTGCCTTGGGACGATGCTGTGACGATGGTGTTAACATACGCAGAAATTCCGTACGATGTAGTGTATGATGAAGAAGTATTGGCAGATGAATTGATAAAATACGATTGGTTGCACTTGCATCATGAAGATTTTACGGGACAATACGGGAAGTTTTACGGTATTTACCGTTCGGCACCTTGGTATATTCGCGAGAAGAAAGAGGCAGAAGCTTTGGCTAAAAAGTTGGGATACTCAAAAGTTTCAGAGGAAAAACGCGATGTAGCTTTGAAAATTCGCGATTATGTAATTGGTGGTGGATTTATGTTTGCTATGTGTAGCGCAACCGACAGTTTTGATATTGCCTTAGCGGCAGAAGGTGTTGATATTTGCGAACCGATGTTTGATGGCGATGTGTCAGATCGGAATTATCAAAGTAAAATTGATTTTAACAAAACGTTTGCATTTACAAACTTTGAATTAGAGCGCAGTTCCACAAAATATGAATTTTCTTCGATAGATATGACTTCTAAAAGACGCATTGTTAAAGACGCCGATTACTTTACGTTAATGGATTTTTCAGCAAAATGGGATCCAATTCCAACAATGTTATGTCAAAATCATACGGCTTTAGTGAAAGGTTTTATGGGACAAACCACCAGTTTTGATCGTTCACAAATAAAACCTTCTGTGTTGATTTTAGGCGAAAACAGAACCAATGGTGAAGGTCGTTATATTCATGGAATTAAAGGAAAAGGATTTTTTACCTTTTATGGCGGACACGATCCGGAAGATTATCAGCATAGAGTAGGAGATCCCAAAACGGAACTCGAATTGCATCCAAATTCGCCTGGTTACCGATTAATTTTAAACAATATTTTGTTTCCAGCGGCTAAAAAGAAGAAGCAAAAAACCTAACTATGTCTTTACAAATTCATAAAAAAATAGCAAAAAACGAAGAATGATCGCAACAATGACGACGGCTGAAGAAGCTGTTAAAGTAATTAAGTCTGGAGATAGAGTTTTTATTCATACAGCCGCCGCTACACCTGAAGTTTTAGTGCAGGCAATGACCAACCGACATCAAGAGTTAAAAAATGTAGAAATCATTTCTGCACATACCGAAGGAGCCGTACCATATGCAGATGATAGGTATGCAGATAGTTTTCAAATCAACTGTTTTTTTGTCGGAAATAATATTCGTCCGCATGTTCAGAGAGGTCGTGCACATTATATTCCTGTATTTTTAAGTGAAATTCCAGCATTATTTAGAAGAGGACAAATGCCTATTGATGTAGCTTTGGTCACTGTGTCAAAACCAAATGCAAAAGGATTTTGTTCTTTAGGTTGTTCGGTTGATATTTCAAATGCTGCTATTGATACTGCTAAGTATGTGATTGCGCAGATAAATCCAAATATGCCGTTTGTTCACGGAAATGGAATCATACATTTAAATCAAATTCATGCGTGTGTAGCGGTAGATACGCCGTTGTATGAAATGAAGGTAAAGCCAATTACTGAAATAGAAGATAAGATAGGACGAAATATTGCAGGTTTGGTAGAAGACGGTGCTACTTTACAAATGGGAATTGGTGGAATACCTAATGCTGCCTTGGCAAATTTGACCACTCATAAAAACTTAGGAATACATACCGAAATGTGTTCTGACGGAATCATTGATTTGGTAGAAAAAGGAGTTATCAATGGAAGTCAAAAAGTAACTGAACCAGGAAAAATTGTATCAGGATTTGCTTTTGGAACGCGAAAAATTTATGATTTTATAGATCATAATCCTATGGTAAACATGATGGATGTTGGGTATGTAAATGATACGAGAACCATTAGGCAGAATCCGAAAGTTACGGCAATTAATAGTGCCATTGAAATCGATTTATACGGTCAAGTATGTGCTGATTCTATTGGAACCAAACACTATTCTGGCGTTGGTGGACAAATGGATTTTATCCGTGGAGCAACACTTTCAAAAGGAGGAAAAGCAATTTTGGCATTACCTTCCCGAACGCATAAAGGAATTCCTCGGATTGTTCCAAACTTAAAACTAGGCGCATCTGTAGTTACAACAAGAGCACATGTGCAATATATTGTAACAGAGTATGGCATTGCGTCGATGTATGCAAAAAATTTGAAAGAACGCGCTAAAGAAATGATGAAAATCGCGCATCCAGAGGATCGTGAGTTTTTGAGTAAAAAAGCGTTTGAAAATTATAATATACGTATTTGAGTTATAGACTTCATAAAGTTGGGAGAGTTTACGCAGCTAGGCTAATTACTACTCATCAACAAATACAAAATTTCATTGATAGATTTCGCGTTGATTGGTTTTGTGATGTAATAATTCACGCCAGCTTCTTCCGCTTTTTGTCTAGATTCAGGAAATACATCTGCGGAGCAGGCAACAATAGGAACGTCTTTTTTGTTTGTGTCCAACGCGCGAATGGCAGCAGTAGCTTCCAATCCGTCTAATACAGGCATTTGGATGTCCATCAAAATTAAATCAAAATCGTGCATTTTTACGACTTCTACAGCTTCTTGTCCGTTTTCAACAACAGTTGTTTCGGCATCCCATTTTTTCAGTAATTGTTTAATGAATAGTTGATTCAGTTTGTTGTCTTCTGCTACTAAAATACGTTTGTGACGTAGATTGTGATTGATGTTTTGTATGCCTTGTAATTCTGCATCACTCAAGTCACTTACTTTATAATTAAGGTCGAATTGAAAAGTAGTTCCTGTGTTGGGTTCACTTTTTACAGTTAAATTTCCACCTAGAAGCGACACCAATTCTTTGGTAATGCTCAATCCCAAACCTGTACCTTCTGGTTTTTCCTTGTCGTACTGCATCTGGTAGAAACTTTCAAAAATATAGTCAATATTCTCTTTGGGAATTCCATACCCAGAATCTTCAATGGTAAAATACAGTTGAAAAGTATCATCTTCTAAAAGTTTTCCTGTGATTTTAACGCAGACAAATCCTTTTTGTGTAAACTTAATCGCATTTCCAATTAAATTGTTTAAAATTTGACTCAATCGATATTGATCGCCCACAATATATTTTGGCACTGAATTGGTCATATTCATGGAAAAATCGAGTCCTTTTTCTTCTGCTTTTATGTTGAATCCTTTTTGTAGATTGGAGATAAGTTCCGTAAAGTTAAAATCAACCTTCTGTACATTCAGTTTTCCTGCTTCAATCTTAGAAAAATCTAAAATATCATTGACAATCATCAGTAAGTTTTCAGTAGAAAAGCGAATGGCTTCAATGTTTTCGTATTCTTTCTCACTTCCTGTAAAGTCTTTCTGATTGAATAGTTCTGACAAACCAAGAATCACGTTCAAAGGCGTTCTAATTTCGTGACTCATGTTTGATAAAAATGTGGTTTTCGCTTTGGCAGATTTTTCAGCAATAACACGCGCTTCTTCAATACGAATCATGTTTCGAATATCTGTTGAAATATCTCGGATCACACAGAAAAATAACATTTTACTGTTTATATATATCGGATTGATTTTTAAGTTGTAATACGTAATTTCGTTGTTTTCATACACTTCAAACTCAAAAAAGTCTTGCTCCAAACCTTTAGATGAATTCACTGCGAATTTGTCAATAATTGCTTGTAGATTCTTTGCAAAATCTGCGGGCAACAGTTTGTAAAAGTTAAGCTGATTTTCATGCGCATTGATAAAATCTGCTGCTTTTTTATTGGAACGAATGATCAAACCTTCTGGATTGAAGATAATATTTGCATCCAACGAATTGTGAATTACCGCAGAATAAAGCTTCTCGTTTTCTTCAAGTTCTTTTTGAATTTGTGTTTTCTGAAGAATTTCCTTGCTGAGTTTTGCATTGAGATCTTCTAAGGTAGCTATTTGCGACTTCAACATGCGATGCAATGGTGCTTTGCTAGGAAGATTCTCGCTTTGTGTGACACGTAATTGTTCGGGAACTAAATGGACCGTACTCGTAAAATTCTCTAGTAAATAATAGCTTTCAAAATGCTTGTTGTATGCGTTGTTGTAGATACTCAGTATAGCAGTTGTTCCTAATTTCTCTTGAATTTTTTTCTGAATAAGATTCGAATATTCAAAAAGTTCTTTTAAAATAGAAGATACGTTGGTTTGCGAAACGAGTTCAAGGGACAATGGCGCATGTACACGTAAATCTTCCACTTCTAACAGAAAACTAGTGTTAAAACTTCCCAATAAGTCTTTTGATTTTAACAACACATCTTTCAAAAAGAGTTCCGCCAATACCACTTTTTGCGTGTAACTATCTGCAATAAAGAGGACACGAATTTCATCAGATGATGTTAGCAACGGATAATTTTCTATGAGTTTTTGGCGAAAAGTAGCTTTGTCAAAATTTGCATCGGGTTGTAGTGATAAAAATTCTTCAATTTCAAGATACAAATTTGGAAAATATTCCAAACGCTCCGTTTCAAACATACTTTCAAAGGCGTTCAGTTTTAAACTCAATTCATGATGTATAAAACATTGGGAGAGTTGAACCTTTAAACTTTCTAAAAGTTTAGAAATGGTAGCGTGTAAAGATACGTCTTCAGTTTTTGTCACTTTTGGTAAATTTCGCTTTAAAAATGTATTAAAGTTGGACATTTCAAATCGTACGCTTCTTAGAAATCAAACAATAATTAAACGTTGGAAATTTCCGTAAGGCAGTCACACACAATGTACTGCAAAGAACAAGTTGGCTTGCTAAAATAATAGTCATAAGTAATGTTAAGGGAATTCGAGTAAAAATATGATAAATTCAAAAACTAACAAATATTTAAGAGTTAAATTGAATATATTTTTCTCTTTTTAATGATTTATGATAAAATCTGCAAAGAAAATGAAAAAATAGGGGAAGACTAAAAATTGCAATAAAGGGTTTTTCGTATCAATAGGAGAGAAGTAACTTCTGGTAGAAGCATAAAAAAAACCGACACTAAAAAGTATCGGTTTTATAAGCGAAATATATATTATTTGACGATTTATTTTACTTTATCAACGATTGCTTTGAACGCTTCTGGGTGGTTCATTGCTAAATCAGCTAAAACCTTACGGTTTAGTTCGATGTCATTAGCTTTTACTTTTCCCATAAACTGTGAATAAGACATTCCGTTTAAACGAGCTCCCGCATTGATACGAGTAATCCATAATGCACGAAATGTTCTTTTCTTGTTTCTACGGTCTCTGTATGAGTAACTCATAGCTTTGTCAACCGCATTCTTAGCAACTGTCCAAACGTTTTTACGTCTTCCAAAGTAACCTTTGGCTTGTTTTAATACCTTTTTTCTTCGGGCTCTACGAGCAACCGCGTTTACTGATCTTGGCATATTTTTAAATGATTTTTGTAGTAGGCGGTCGATAATCGACACTTAGTCTTTTTTAAATCGTATATCTAAAATTAAAAATCTACAATCGTTAAGGCCTAACTCCAGGGTTTATAAATTTGTTTTAACCGAAAGAACGGATTACTTTAAACGTAATTGTTCTTTAATACTATTAACGTCACTTTCATGTACCAAAGTACTGTGCGTTAATTTAAGCTTACGCTTCTTAGACTTCTTTGTTAAGATGTGACTTTTGAAGGCATGCTTTCTTTTAATTTTACCAGAACCTGTAAGCTTAAAACGCTTCTTAGCACTGGATTTTGTTTTCATTTTAGGCATAATTCCTAATTGTTTTAAATACTTCGCTTATTATTTTTGATTTGATTTCACACAACAATTTTTACATCATGTTGTGCGAAGTCGAAACATTATTTCTTTTTGGGTGCAATGAACATAATCATTCGCTTTCCCTCTAATTTTGGCATTTGTTCTACCTTTCCATACTCTTCAAGTTCTTGGGCTAATTTTAATAATAAAATCTGTCCTTGATCTTTATAGATGATGGAACGACCTTTAAAAAATACATATGCTTTCAATTTAGCACCATCTGATAGGAACTTAATCGCATGTTTCTTTTTAAATTCGTAATCGTGTTCATCTGTTTGAGGACCAAAACGAATTTCCTTAACAGTTACTTTTGATGCTTTAGCTTTTAAAGCTTTTTCGCGTTTTTTCTGTTCATATAGGAATTTCTTATAATCCATTATTTTACAAACAGGAGGATTTGCTTTAGGTGAAATTTCAACTAAATCTAAACCTTGTTCGTCAGCTATGGCTAGTGCCTTCCTTGTTGGATAAACGCCAATTTCAACATTATCTCCTACAAGTCGTACTTCGGGAGCATTGATTTTTCTGTTAATTCTGTGTGGATCTTCCTTGATTTCTCTTCTAGGTGCCCTACTTCTTTTTCTTCGTATTGCTATGGTTCTAAAATTTTAAGTTAAACATTAAATGGTTTCAAGCTATTTTGTACTTCTGTTGTAACTAATTCAGCAAATGCTTCCATAGTTAGTGTACCAATATCGCCTGCTCCATGTCTTCGTACAGAAACTGTGCCATCTTTCTCCTCTTGTTCGCCAATGATGAGCATAAAAGGAACTTTGCTCATTTCTGCTTCACGAATCTTTTTCCCGACCGTCTCGTTTCTGTTGTCGATTTGGGCGCGAATTTCGTTATTTTCTAACAAAGTTAAAACTTTTTTCCCGTAATTCTCATATTTTTCGCTCACAGGTAATAGAATTGCTTGTTCGGTCATGAGCCATAACGGGAAATTTCCGCCTGTATGTTCCAATAAAATAGCGATAAAACGCTCCATACTTCCAAAAGGAGCACGGTGAATCATTACAGGTCTATGCAGCTCGTTATCACTACCTTTATAGGTAAGATCAAAACGTTCTGGTAAGTTATAATCTACTTGAATCGTTCCTAATTGCCAGCTTCTGCCAAGTGCATCTTTTACCATAAAATCCAACTTGGGACCGTAAAAAGCAGCTTCTCCATATTCAACAACATAATTCAATGCTTTCTCTTTTGCAGCATTAATGATAGCATTTTCTGCTTTTTCCCAATTTTCATCAGAGCCGATATACTTTTCTGGTTTTTCAGGATCGCGTAATGAAACTTGCGCTGTAAAATTTTCAAATCCTAACGAACCAAATACGTACATGACCAAATCAATCACATTTTTAAACTCTTGATCCAGTTGATCTGGCGTACAAAAAATATGTGCATCATCTTGTGTAAATCCTCGTACACGTGTCAATCCGTGCAATTCTCCACTTTGTTCATAACGATATACCGTTCCAAATTCTGCGAAACGCTTTGGTAAATCCTTATAACTAAAAGGTTTTGCATTATAAATTTCACAGTGATGCGGGCAATTCATTGGTTTCAACAAAAACTCTTCATCATCTTTTGGTGTTGTAATTGGTTGAAAGCTATCTTCTCCATACTTTGCAAAATGTCCAGAAGTTACATACAATTCTTTCTGTCCAATATGCGGAGAAATCACCATTTCATAACCAGCTTTCTGCTGTGCTTTCTTCAAGAAGTTTTCTAACTGCGAACGTAATGCAGCTCCTTTTGGCAACCATAACGGCAACCCTTGTCCAACTCTCTGTGAAAACGTAAACAATTCTAGTTCTTTACCAAGTTTTCTATGATCACGTTTCTTAGCTTCTTCTAATAAATGTAAATATTCTTTCAGTTCTTTCTGTTTAGGGAAAGAAACTCCGTAAACACGTGTCAACTGTTTGTTTTTCTCATCACCTTTATAATAGGCACCGGCAACGCTCATTACTTTT